>NZ_CBFFRI010000005.1:0-44129 GCF_965644235.1 Sphingobacterium sp. LRF_L2
CCAGAGCCGATGGTATTGCCGTAACAGGTGGGAGAGTAGGTCGGTGCCTAATTTTATACAGGCCCCTTCAGTGATAAACTGGAGGGGCCTTTTTTTATACACAGATTCCAGCTGCTACACAGCCAAAACTTAAGATCTTCCCAATAGGGAGGCCTTTCCTATGATCTTCTTAGAATTTATTCCTAGGTTTTAATATAAATTATTAAAATAGTAGGTATACGAGATGATATCGCGATATGAAAGCGAACGTTATCATAAAAGGCCGTCCATATGAGGACAGCCTTTTAATTTATATAAATTATGGTCTTTTTGTGCTATATTAACTGCTTAGGAAATGAATGGCTCTCTTATCCTAAGCGGTAAAGGTAATAGCGTAGGATAAGATTCTTTGACTACACGTAACGTTAGTCTTCCTCGTAAAATTCAATAAGAGAACTCATATATGTATTATCCCAACCGTCTATGATATCATCATAATCTTCATCGGGAATGTTTGTATGTTTTACCTCTACGGATGTTCCCTTTTTATGCTCATGTAATTTAATCGTCACTAGAGAGGGCACATTTTGTTCGCCAAAGTACCATTGTTGTACAATTTTTGTGTAAGGCTCCAGCTGTATAAATTTTCCCTGGATTGATCCATCCCACATACTGAATTCACCGTCTTCTTTTGGATCAATTTCTACAATATCTCCCGTCCAAAGCCGTATTGTGATTTCTGTTGTTAATGCTTTATAGATATCTTCTGGATTCGCAGGTACGATGTAATATTTTTTAAATTCTTTCATTTTCTCAATTTTGCTATTCCTTGCTTATTGTGGTAAATTTACAGAGAAATAAACGATAAAACGATGAGTAATTTTCTACCCAACGAGTTAGTAAAAAGACTAAGTGAGGATAAAGCTTTCGATACAGAAGCTTTTATAGAAGTTCACGAAAAATCAGATAGAATAACTTCAATTCGTTTGAATTCAAGAAAGAAAGTGGTGGCATCTTTTCCAAGGATGAATGACATACCTTGGTGCGATAAAGGCTATTATCTTACTGATCGTCCTATTTTTACCTTAGATCCGTTATATCATGGGGGATCTTACTATGTGCAAGAAGCTTCTTCGATGTTTATCGCACATATTCTCAAGGAACTTGGGCTCGTAAATAGGTCTGTAAAAGCGTTGGATTTATGTGCTGCTCCGGGAGGCAAATCTACGCTGATCAATAGTTATTTGGGAGAAGACAGTCTAGTTGTTTGTAATGAAGTTATAAAGTCGAGAGCAAATATATTGATGGATACGATGGCACGCTGGGGAACAGCCAATGTGGTTGTCACAAATAACGATCCTTCAGCATTTGGACGACTGCCCGGATATTTTGATCTACTAGTCGTTGACGCACCTTGTTCTGGATCTGGTATGTTCAGAAAAGATAGCGATGCTATCGATGAATGGTCTTTAGCAAATGTGAAGCTTTGTAGCGATAGACAAAAACGTATTCTAGCTGAATCCTTATCGTCTTTGGTTTCTAAGGGTTATTTAATTTATTCTACATGTTCTTATTCCGCTGAGGAAAATGAAGAGCTACTCGATTGGGTCTGTTCTACTTATGATTTTGAATCTGTTAGGATAGATATAGATCCTGTTTGGGGAATAGAGGAAACACTATCAGCAAAGTCGAATGCATTTGGATATAGGTTTTATCCACATAAATTAGGGGGTGAAGGTTTTTTCGTGGGGGTTTTGAAGAAGCGTATGGAGCAAGAGTCTTTCACAAGAAAAAAATCTAAACCCGAAAAAAGCAATGTGCCTTTGAAAGAAATTGAAAAATGGATAGACGATTCCTCTTCTTTTTCTTCATTTATTCATGCTGATAATATTCATATATTTCCAAAGCTTTATGAAGAAGATTTAAAATGGTTGCAGAACGTGCTTTATATAAAGAATGCGGGAACAAGTATCGGTAAGTGGACTGGTCGTGAATTGATACCGTCTCATGAATTAGCATTGAGTTTATATATTAAAGATACATTGCCTTTTCAGGAGGTCGACCTCGAAACAGCAAGGCAGTTTCTTCGAAAAGAAGTTTTAGATAGGGAGAGTTTTAACGAAGCAGAGAATGGTTGGTGTTTGGTGCGTTATGAGGGGATTAACTTAGGTTGGGTAAAGTTGCTTCCAAATAGAGTAAACAATTATTATCCAAAGGAGGCTCGGATTGTAAATCTATAAGGTTTGCTGATGATTTAAGATAATAGTACAAATATCGTTGGCAACATCTTTTTTGCTTTTGAGGTCGAAATTTGTTAGTGAACCGCTTTTACTGATTACAGTTATTTTATTGGTGTCAACAGCAAACCCAGCACCCTGATCTTGCATAGAATTTAGGACGATGTAGTCAAGATTTTTTCTAGTCAGTTTACCTTTTGCGTTATCGAGTTCATCGTTGGTTTCTAAAGCAAAGCCAACCAGTGTTTGGTTTGACTTTTTAAGTGGGCCTAAGCTCGCTAATATGTCCGTTGTTTTTTTGAGTGCAATTTGGAAGTCTTGTTCCTTTTTTTTGATTTTTTGAGTGGCGACTTCGATTGGCGTATAATCTGCAACAGCGGCACTCATGACAATGATGTCTGACTCGAAGAAATACTTATTCGTCATTTGGAGCATTTCTTCTGCAGAGGTTACATTTTCTCGATGGACAGAAACCGGAGTCTGAAGTTGAGTAGGTCCACTGACAAGTGTAACGCTTGCCCCGAGTTCCTGTAGCCTATTGGCTATCGCATAACCCATTTTTCCGGAAGAATGATTTCCTATGAATCTTACAGGATCTATAGCTTCATAGGTCGGACCTGCAGTAACTAGTGCTTTTTTTCCTTTCAAAGGCTTGTCTAAGGTGAAATGAACAACCAATTTGTCGCAAATCTCCTCAGGTTCTGCCAACCGACCCTCTCCGAATAATCCACTGGCTAATTCACCTTTTCCAGGAGCAATTAAAATATTTCCATAAGAAATTAACCGAGCAACATTATTTTGTGTTGCAGGGTGAATCCACATATCGAGATCCATAGCAGGTGCGAAAAAAACGGGACATTTGGCGGAAAGATAAGTTGCTAAAAGTAGGTTATCACATATCCCATTCGCCATCTTTCCTAACGTATTTGCTGTTAAAGGTGCTAAAAGTAACAAATCAGCTTTTAACCCTAGTTCCACATGGTTGGTCCATGTACCATCTATTTTATCAAAATAAGTGGAGAGAACAGGGTTTTTAGATAAGGTTGCTAATGTTAAAGGTGTGATAAACTCCTTTGCATCGGGAGTCATAATTACCTGAACGTTTGCACCTTCTTTTATGAGGATGCGTATAAGCGAAGCTATTTTATATGCGGCAATACTGCCGCATACTCCAATAACAATATTTTTGTCTTTTACAGACATTATTTAGTCTTGCTCTTTCGCTGGATTTCTAAAGTAGACTTTGTCATTCAAAAACTCGTCCACAGCAACTAGAGAGGCTTTAGGAAGACGCTCGTAATGTTTAGAGATTTCTATCTGTTCTCTATTCTCGAAAACTTCCTCTAGATTATCGTTGTTACTTGCGAATTCGGCTAGTTTTCCATTCAGTTCTTCTTTAACATCTACGGCAATTTGGTTCGCTCGCTTAGAGATAACAACAATAGATTCGTAAATGTTGTCAGTTCCCTTATCCAACTGTCTCAAATCTCTTGTTACTGTTGAGCTTGGAATGGAAGTGTTCTTATTTTGACTCATTGTGTAATGTATTATAAATTTCTAATTTATTTTGAGGAAGAAGCTTCTTCTTTTACAGACTCTTCTTCTTTATTTATTCCTAATTCTTTTTGTTGTTCCTGACGAATTTTATTGATTTCATTCATCCTTTTTACAACATAGGCAATTTCTTTTTCTGCACTTGCCCGCAGATCATCAGCATCTTTTTTATACTTACTGTTCGGATAATTCTCTACAAACGACTGGTAATAGTCAATAGCTTCGTTGTAACGAGCTTCTTGACGATACGGCATACTGTTCTGAGCAAAGAGATATTGTGATTTTACGATCAGAAACTCGATTTCTTCTGCATATTTTGTGTCTGGGTATTCTCTTAGCATGCTTTCAAAAGCAATTACCGCTGCGCGATAGTCATCCGGTTGTCCCATATCAAAATATAGTTTCGCATTCGCATAAGCTTTTTGCTCAAGCTTGTCACGCAACTGTTGGATTAAATCTCCTGCTTCTTTCGCTTTTTCTCCATCTGGATATAAGTTAATGAAAAGTTGGAGCTCGTCAATGGCTTTCTTTGTATTTTCTTGATCTAAGGAAGATCGCGGAGAATCTAAATAAAAACAGTAGGCAGACATAAACCTGCACTCTTCGGCACGTGCGCTGTTAGGATAGGTTTGAGCAAAGTTCTTAAAGCTATAACGTGCCGATGTATAATCGCGTAGACGGTAGTTTGTATATGCCGTATAGTAATATAGATCTTCAGCTTCCGTTTGGCCACGGTACTTTGTCATTAAGTCATCAAAGAGGGCTAACGCTTTGGTATACTTCTTCTTCTCGTAGAATTTAACGGCTTCTTGATACTTCATTGCAATATTATTGCTAGCACGAAGTTTCTCGAATTTACTCTTACAACCACTTGCCATCAAAATCACCACCAAGCAAGTTATCAGGGGTACTATACGTCTATTTAAAAACATTTTACAAAGATACGTGAAAATCAAATAAGATTCAATTAAATTTTAGTGGCGCAATATAGTCGATATTCGCTCGTAAACCTACTTATTCCAAGGGCTTTAACATTCTTTAACCTTGCTTCTCCTATAGTTGTCAATGAAATGTTTAATTATCGACCAATGTTTTCACGTACCCGATTTTTTTTAATAAATTGACTATCTTTACATATTAATTAGTTTAGGAGAAAAAATGACATTACAAGAGCGAGTAGAACAAGCATTAGATACCATTCGTCCTTATTTGGAAACGGATGGTGGGAACGTTAGTATTGAAGAAATTACTCCGGATAATGTAGTTAAGTTAAAGTTATTGGGTACTTGCGCGAGTTGTTCGATGAGTATAATGACTTTCAAAGCGGGCCTTGAACAGGCTATTCGTAAAGCTGTTCCGGAAATTACTGGGGTTGAAGCAATCAACCTTACAGATATTAATGATCCAAATGCAATAACACCAGGACAGTTATAGGCTGGGTTAACACAATTTAACAGCCTTCTTTTTCGAAGATTGTATAAATTTGGGGCATGACAGGAAGAATCTTTTTCGTATTTACCATTTTTTTCTTATTTGCAGTAGCATTTGTCTGTGGGCAAGAAAAGAAAATTATTCAGTTTAGTGGATTGATTAGTTCGGTTGGGGGTGAACTTCCTGTGCCTTTTGTTACCGTTACAAATAAAAGCTATGCTAACCAAGCGCATGCCGCAGATAATGAGGGATTCTTTTCTTTCGTTGCTCATGTTGGCGACACAATCCGTTTTACATCAGTAGGATTTGATCCTGTAGAGTATATCATCCCTAACACGGCAACAGATAAACTGACGGCTAAAATTAATATGAAGAGTTTGGTGATCGAATTGCCGGCCGTCATGCCATTTCCTTGGGCTAGTATAGAGGAATTCAACCTGGCTTTTTTGGCTTTGGATGTCAACGATGATAATGCTTCTCGAATACATCGTAATTTATCCCCAGAAGCATTAGCTGCTTTATCCAAGGTGGTTCCACGTAGTGCGGAAGAAATCCAGACATTTAACTCTATGCAACGTCATATTAATATGACCAATAAAAATATAAATCAAAGATTTGCAAACCCGTTGTTTAGCCCTCTTGCATGGGGATCTTTTATTAATTCTATTGTAAAAGGCGATTACAGTAGGAAGAGATTGGAATATTAATCGTTTGTTCGAATACCCTCTTCTTTGATTTCACGGACGCTCAATAGTGAAGCAACATAGGATACCAAAGAAGAAACGAGCATAACCGTGATAAAAACAAGGAAAAAGTCCGAAGCCCGTATATCAACAGGGTAGATGTCCATGATCGAGTTTGCTCCTTCCCCCGTTCGGATAATCCCAAATTTTTCCTGTAACAGGCAGAAGGCCAATCCAATTGCAATACCAATGATTCCTCCAATAAACGCAATCATAATACCCTCATAGAAAAAAATACGTTGTATGAGTTTGTTGTTGGCCCCAAGGCTCTTTAAAATGATCATATCTTGTTTTTTATCAATGACGAGCATGGTTAGTGAGCCTATGATATTGAAGATTGCGATGACACCTATAACCGTTAGAATGAAAAATACAATCCATTTTTCTGATCGAATGGTTTTATAAAGTAGAGGATTTTGTTGTTCCCTGTTTTTAACAATAAAGTCAGCGCCTAACTGTTTTTGCGTTTTTTCTTGAAGGCTGGGTACTTGCGTCGAGTCCTTCATATATATTTCTACAGCAGAAACTTCTTCGTACTCGTTAAGAAGATCTTTTGCAAATTCAATGGGTGTTATAATTAAGTTGTCGAAGCCTTGATGATATTGTAGGATGCCACAAGGTGATATCTGTCGTTGATTAATATCATCCATAGGATTAATACTATTGGCTGAGCTACCTTTCCTTGGTGAGAATAATTGAATGTAGTTGTTATAACCCTGTATCGGTATGCGGAGGTTCGCTTGTACCTGCGCACCGACGAGTGCAAAGTTGACGCTATCTCGATAGATACCCAGATTTCCGGCATAAAGCATATTTTGGTGATTTGCTTCTGTAAGGCTTTTAGGCTCTACGCCTTTGATCTGCGCGATGAATTGTTGGTTGTTGTATTCTATTAAAACTTTGTCTTCTAATATCTCCGAATAACTCCGAATGTCTATATTATGGCGAAGATCCTGAAATACTTTACTTGATGCATTAAAAACTTTTCCTTTTGCCGGTTCAATACGTAGTTCGGGGGCAAAACTACTGTATAGCGACAGGATTAACTTTTCCATGCCGTTGTAAAACGACAATACAATAACCAATGCAGCACTGCTAACGAGCACACCGACGACACTTATCGTAGATATGATATTGATGGCGTTTAAAGATTTTTTTGAGAAGAGATATCTCCTCGCGAAGAAGAAAGGTAATCTCATAAACTATGCGCGGATGAAAGGATTCGTACGCTTTTCGAAGCCAACAGTTGTGGAAGGACCATGACCTGGATACACAATAGTTTCTTCGGGCAGGCTATAGATTTTATGGCGTATATTTGTCAAAAGCTGCTCATGGTTTCCTCCTGGTAAATCCGTTCGGCCAATACTATTTTTGAATAGAACATCTCCGCCAATGAGAAAATGTGCCTCTTCAGCGTAAAAACATAGGTGCGCTGGAGAATGTCCTGGAACCAGTAAGATTTTGAGTTTATGTGCACCAATGTTAATATATTGATTCTCTTCTAAAAATACTTCAGGTATGGGAGAGGTTTCATAACGTATGCCAAACATTGGGGCTCTATTTTCTACCGCGACCAATACCGGGACTTCTCCCTCGTGCAGCTGAGGAATTAAGCCAAATTCCTCAAAAACGAATCGATTTCCTAGAACATGATCGATGTGACAGTGTGTATTGTATAATGCGGTAGGCTTTAGTTTGTTTTCTTGGATAAAAGATAAAAAGATTTTTTCTTCCGATAAGGAAGACATACCCGGGTCGAAAATGGCACATGTACCTTCAGCGTCGAAAACCAAATATGTATTCTCCTGAAACGGGTTGAAAACAAATGAGTGTACGTTTAACATATTTCAAACTTAGATAAATTTAGCTTTATATACAACAGATTCATAATGCTCTTGAAAGAAGCTTTGTAGGCTTGTTTTGCTAAATATAGATTTCTATTTCCAACGAACGGTGGAAATCAGGTGTTCCACATCTGTTTTTAGAAAAGCTAAAACGGGTTGGATGGAATCAAGATTGGGTTTCTCATTAAAATATAAAGCTCCTCGTAGGTAATGCCTTGTACTATCGGATACGAAAAATTGGAAGCTTGATGCCGTATTGCCTTCAATCGTGTAGGTTAGTCCGAATACATCATTCTCGGGATAATAAATTTTTGCTTGGTCAATGGCAGTAGCTTTAGCGGTATGCTTAAATGCAAAGGTGCGGGCATCTTCAGTTAATTGTGTAAGGGTCGCATGAGGGCCAATCGCAAAGTAGCTAAGATGTAGGCGGGCGTTAAATTGCGGGAAGTCAATATTTTTCCAACACGGGTGCTGTTCTTTATCCGGTGTATCTGTTAAGTTTGCGTAGATTGGTCGCTCAAATGAAAAAGGACAGCCTATAGGCGCATCGGACACATATTGTGTCTCTGGAAAAACAATACGGAAGAAACCCCTTGGTTTTGGCGAATAATCAGTAGAGGTGCAGGATATCCCGAACAATAAGATAAAAAGGAAAATATAGTTAAAGCTCTTATTCCAATTCACCATTCCAGATTTGCCAATTTTTTTCAGCTTGTAACACAAGCATCTCATAGCCATTTTTTGTTTGTGCCCCGCGCGCTTTTCCTTGTCGAAGAAAAGCGGTTTCCTCTGGATTATAAATCAGATCGTATAGTAGATGATCGATTCCAATGCTTTCATAAGGAATTTGAGGAGCCTCATTTATGTTTGGAAACGTTCCTACCGGAGAGCAGTTTATGATCAGCTTATTTTCGGCAACTATCGCAGGAGTTAGTTCTTCATAGGTTAAATCACCATTTTCTTTTGTTCTGCTCACTATTTTAAATGAGATCCCGAGTTTTTTTAAGATGTAGTATACCGCTTGTGCAGCTCCTCCATTACCGAGCACTAAGGCTGTTTGATGTTGTTCTTGCAACAGCGGACGTAAGGAGAATTCAAATCCATAGGCATCTGTATTAAATCCTTTGAGATAAAGCGAGCCTGTTCTTCGTTCTATTTTGATACAATTAACCGCATGGATAGCTTGAGCCTCAGGAGACAGTTCATCTATTAAGTCCAATACATTCCTTTTGTGGGGTATTGTGACATTGAAACCGCAGAATTCCTTATCATTTTGATATAATGCCTTAAAATCCGACATGTTTTCAACCGGATACAAATCGTAATCTACGTCGACTATGCTCTCCTGTTCGAACTTATTCAGGTAGTATTTTTTTGAAAATGAATGTCCTAAGGGAAAGCCGATGAGGCCTAGTTTTTTCATGGGTTTTCTGTATATTTTCTAATAATATCAACAATTATCTTATTTCCTTGTAATTGAGGTAGATAATCGAATAAAATGTAGAATTTTTCTGGATTCGTTGCTAGTCCAAGTTCTAAGAAATTGAGTGCTTCGTTGTATTGTCCGTTTGCGAATAAATAGGCAACCACACGATAGTACAATTCAGAGGCCTCTGGATTTTGTTTAATGGCATCGGCCATGATATCAATAGCTTCAACGTATTTTCCCTGTTCGAAGTATATCGAGGAGAAGTCTAACCAAGCTTCAATGTCTGTTGGATTTAGTTCTACAACTTTATTGTAGGCTAATTCAGACTCCTCAAATTGATTAAGCTTATAGCGTGCATCCGCGATAGCAAACCAATAGTCAGGATTTGTATCGTCTAGGTCTAAGGCTTTTTTGTAAAAGTGTAAAGATTCAAAATAACGGTCGTCAAAGTCGAGAGTTACTCCAATTCCAAACCAGGCATCTGCCAGATTAGGATCTAGCTTTACGGCCTTTTTATAGTTTTCTCGAGCTTCTTCCATATGCTCGAGCTTCTCATAACATTCGCCAATAGCACAATAGACATCGGCGGTGGGAGTTTCATATTCAAAGCTCTGCTTATAAACGTCGATAGCCTCTGTAAACTTTTGTATGTTGACGAGGACATTACCCTTATTAAAATAAGCGGGAACAAATGACTCATTAATTAACATCGCATAATCATATGCGTCTAGGGCTTCTTCAAAGCGATTGAGTTTCTCGTAAACCATGCCTAAGTTAAACCAGGCCGCATAGGAATAGGGGTCTTTATCGATGTATTGTTTATAAAAATGAATACTTTCCTCTGATTTTTCGAGTATCTCGTAACAGAATGCAAGAGCATGTAGCGCATCATCGTTTTCCATATTTATCTCCAATGATTTTTTGAGATAGTTGACGGCTTGCTCATAGTCCCCTTTTAATTGATAAAGCTCAGCAGTTTGGAAATAGGCTTCGGCACTATCTTCACCTAATTCTATAGCGTAAAGGAACAATTCTTCAGCTTGTTCGAGCTCTCCTTGTAGAAGACATATATTTGCTTTCAAAAGGAAGATTTCACCGCTATTTGGTTCTAGAATAGTTGCTTTTTCCAGTTCGGAAAATGCCTTTTCAAATTGATGTGTTCTTGCAAAAAGTTGTGCTTTCTTTAGCAGAAAAAGAGTTTCATAGGGATGTTGATCGGTGGCATATTCTGCAACTTGAAGCGCTTTAACCGGATCGTTTTTGTCAATGTAATATTCGATGATGCTTTCAAAAGCTTTTGCATCAAAAAAGTATTGATCTTGATTTCGAAGCATTTCTTCGTATCGATCAACAGACAGTTTTTGTTCTTCGGGCGACCCAAATTCGAATTCTTCTTCCATATCACTCCTTTCTTAATTTATTAAAAATCGCTAGCATCCTCACTGTAGAAGAAATTTATAAAGAAAATGTGACTTCTTAGCGTTTTTGTTTTCCACATTTTCACATACGGCATTGCAAATATACTTCAAATAGTTGATTATAAATAGAAAAGCCGATTCTATGAATCGGCTTTCTTTTATTATGAAATAATTTTTACAAGCAAAAATTATTTTTTGATTTCTACACGACGGTTTTGAACACGACCTTCTTCAGTAGCATTTGAAGCAATTGGATTAGCTTCGCCATAACCGTTAGCAGAGATACTTGATGCAGATACGCCTGCATTTACTAAATATTGTTTTACTGCATTTGCACGGTCTTTAGATAAGTTCAAGTTGTAAGACTCAGAACCTTCTGCAGAAGCATATCCATCTAAACTTACAGATCCTTTAGCATCACGTAATTCTTTTGCTAATTTATCTAAAGTAGAGTAAGATTCAGTTTTCAAAACAGAACTATCGAATTCGAATTGAATAGGAGCGTAGTAAGCGCCTGTAGTTGCTGTTTGAGCAACAGGCTCTGGGAATTTGATTGGACATCCTGAACCATCTACTACAGTACCAGCAGGAGTTCCTGGACATTTGTCAAATTTGTCAGATACACCGTCACCATCAGAATCTTTGCTTAATTGATCAACAGTACCTTCTAAAGTAGATACACGTTGTTTTAATGCTTCAACTTCGTTGCGCAATGAAGGATCTTTCAATTCATCATATAATGTAGCAACAGGGTTTGTGAAAGTTAAACTTTCTTTGTCGCGCGAACCTAAAGTGAACTCTAGACCACCATAAATGTTGGAGAATTTACCGTTAGCATCCTTACGTGCTGGTCCATAAAGTAAATTGTCATCAGTGAAATTCATCGTGTAACCTAAGTTCAAGGCAACAACTTCAGATAATTTGAATTTAACACCTACCCCAACTGGTACGTAAGCTGCTAATTTATTGTCGCGGTCTCCAGTAGCTTCACGATCTCCGAAAATTTCTTCACCCCATTTTCCTTCGTTATTGTAAACTACAGTACCAGTGAAGTCATTGTTCGCATATTGAACAGGATTGTTCGCCAATACACCTAAACCTACCTTAGCGTAGAAGTTAACGGCATTTTCTCGTCTTAAGAAGTCAACAGTACCTAATTGGAATACACCATTTAAGCTAGCTGCCCAGTTAACACGAGTTTTTGCAGATTGAGCACCCAAAATATTCTCATCGGCAGGTCCTGAGACATCATGATTATACGTCTTAATAGAACCTCGGTTACCTTCCAATTCTAAACCGAATAAATGGGAGAATTGTTTACGAACAGTTAGTCCATAATATTCGCCAACTTTGTTTTGGAATAAACCTACTTTTTGTCCAAATGCATTTGATCCGCCAGTGATAACATTTGGCGTAGTGATACCGCCTTGGATACCAATAGACCAAGTTCTGTATTGTGATCTTCCACCAAATACAGTTGGAGTTTGTGCTTGGGCGTTCTCAGCAAAACCTAAAGCGGCTACTAAAGAAGCTGCAACAGCTGTTTTTTTAATTGTAGAATAGTTCATACTCTTGTTTTTAAGGTTATTAAAATTTTTAATTGTTTTCACTTTTCTATTTTAACATAACTTAACAATAACGGTGCCAAAAAATAGCAATGGATTAAAAAGTTCTGTCGACATTAACATTTACTGACATTCAGCAAAAATCTTCGCGTAAAAATATATAATTTAATTAAAGTATACAAATTTTTTGATCTTTTTCGCGTGTAAGTCAGTAAAAAAGAACAACATGTAGTGTAAATATTACATTATAGAATAAAATGAATAAGGGCTAAGGAGATTCCACCTAAGATGGCACTAACAGGGATCGTCAAAATCCATGCCCATAATAAACTAATAGTCACCCCCCAACGAACTGCCGATACACGTTTTACAACGCCTACCCCAATGATAGAACCCGTAATGGTGTGCGTTGTGGAAGCCGGAATACCAAAATGCTCTGTTATGCCTAAAGTTACAGCTCCCGCGGTTTCTGCCGCAACACCCTCAAGTGGGGTTACTTTGGTGATTTTAGTTCCCATCGTTTTTACAATTTTCCAACCACCACTCATCGTTCCTGCAGCAATAGCGATATAACAGGATAGGGGTACCCAAGCTGGCATCGCTTCAAAATCTGGTATCACTTGCTCCGCGATAAGGGCCGTCGCAATTATTCCCATGACTTTTTGGGCATCGTTTCCTCCATGTGCAAAACTTAATGCAGCAGAAGAAATTAATTGACAGACTTTGAACCACTTTTCGGCAATGGAAGGTCTTGAACGTTTAGCTAAGTTGATAATGATGAGGGTGATGATAACAGATATAAACATTCCTAGTATAGGGGCAAATACAATAAATGAAACGGTTTTCAAAATTGCACTATGATTTATCGCTTCAAGTGGGTTTACCCCCTGCATCCAAGCAAAGGCCATTCCAGAGCCTGCGAATCCGCCGATTAAGGTATGGGAAGAACTAGAAGGGATACCGTAATACCATGTAAATAAGTTCCAGGAGATAGCGGCTACTAGTCCCGCAAATATAACCTCTAACGTAATATAATCTTCGAGGACAGTTTTTGCGATGGTATTAGCAACTTTGTGATCCGTAAAATAGAAATAAGCAGCGAAATTAAATATTGCTGCCCAAATGACGGCCATAAAGGGCGTTAATACCTTAGTTGATACAACCGTTGCGATTGAATTTGCGGCATCGTGAAATCCGTTGATATAGTCAAAGGCGATGGCAAGAATGACAACGACGATCAATAATGTTGAAATTACCATAATTGTTATGCTTTCTTAAGACGCTTACGCATTTTTAACTAAAATACTCTCTAAAACGTTAGCTACATCTTCACATTTGTCTGTAGCATCTTCCATTGCAGAAAGTACTTCCTTGTTTTTAATTAGCGTGATAGCATCTTTTTCATATTCAAACAATTCGCCCACAGCTTTATCAAAAATATAGTCCGCTTTATTTTCCACGCTATTAATGCGTACACAGGAATCTGTAATATTACGGATGTTTTTTAAGTCTTTTAGTTCATTGATTGCTGTAGCCACATGTTCTGTAGCTTCTACAATTAAATCTGTAATCTCTTTCATTGGTTGGCTAGGCGTATGGACTTTATAGAGTTCCATACGGTTTGAAGCGCCTTGAATGAAATCCGCAACGTCGTCAAGAGAACTTGCTAAGGCGTGGATATCTTCTCGATCAAATGGCGTAATGAAATTTTTGCCAAGCTCTAAATGTATTTGATGCGTAATGTTATCGCCCTTATGTTCGAGGTCTTCCAACTGTTTATTCAGACTTGCGCGTTTGTTTAAATCGGTGGAATAAACTGTTTCTTGCAGCAGTTTTGCCATCTCGATAAGGTTAGCGCCTGCTTGTTCAAACAAAGGGAAAAATTTTTTATCCTTTGGAACGAAATACTGAAAAATGCTATTCAAAGACATAGTGTTTAATTTTGTACAAAATTATGAATGATATGTTAAGTTAGTGTTAAGTTTTAAAGTCTTGATGTAACAGAAATCTCATTTTAAGCATTTTTCGCTTGGTCCAATGTGAAACCGAATGTCGTTCCTATACCTTCTGTACTTCGTACATGAACATTCTGTTCATGCGCCTCCACAATATGTTTGACTATTGCCAAGCCTAGACCAGAGCCCGCTATTTCGCGCGAACGACTCTTGTCGGCTCTGTAGAACCTTTCGAATACGCGGGGAAGATTTTTTTCTTCTATTCCCAATCCGTTATCCGTCACTTCAATCAAAACTTGTTCAAAAAGCGGAAAAATAGATATACTGGTGTTTCCGCCTTTTTTTCCGTATTTGATCGAATTGTGAATAAGATTGATAAGTACTTGCTGAACACGCTTACGGTCGCCTCTAACAAATATGGGGTGATTTATTTTGCCTTTGTACCGGATATGAATGTCGTTTATGGCTGCCTTTCCTTCCAAATCTTCCATGCATTCTTTAATCAAAGAAACGATATCAAATTTTTCTATGGTTAACGAGATGATACCGGTTTCCAGTTTGGATATTTCGTCTAGATCCTGGATTAAAAAACTCAAGCGGTCAAGATTACGAGCAGCTTTTTCCAGAAAGTTTTTCGCAATATCAGGGTCGTCATCAATCAGACCATCCTGTAAGGTTTCAATGTATCCTTGGGTGGCAAAAAGAGGTGTTTTGAATTCGTGAGAAATATTCGAGAGGAATTCTTTTCTAAATTGTGCTTGTTCTTTGAGCTTATTAATTTCGGAAGCTTTTTGTTTTGCCCAGTCGCGCACTTCTTTTTCGGCATCGGCAATAGGGTCATCGGCAATATGCTCACCCAATGCATCCTTTAGATCTTTTCCCAGTTTCAGGTTATGGATTAGCTTATAAACATTCCTAATACGTTGGTAAACGAATCGTTCGAACAAATTGAGTAATACCACGAAACTAAAAAGCCCCGTGATTAAAAATATCAAGAAGGCAATACTCGGATTGTTTCGATGAAGATAATCTGTCAAAGCAATGGCTAAACCTATACTGCCAGCTATAAGGAGAATGAAAACTCTAAAAGTCATAAAAAAAGCTTCGTATAACGAAGCCTAAATTACAAATCTTGTATTAAAATAATGTTAAAATGTCGCTATCACTGTTTTTCCACCGACAACTTTGTCTCCGATATTCACGTTGACCGTTGTGCCTAGAGGTAGAAAAAGATCAACGCGGGATCCAAATTTGATAAAGCCAAATTCATCTCCTTGATTTACAGAGCTATCTTCTTTTACGTACCAAACGATACGTCTGGCCATTGCTCCGGCAATCTGACGGAATAAAACTTCTCTATTTTGTTTGTCTTTCACAACAATTGTCGTTCGCTCGTTCTCTGTTGAGGATTTTGGATGCCAAGCTACAAGGAATTTTCCTGGATGGTATTTAAAAAAGGATACGATTCCACTAATCGGATTTCTGTTGACATGTACATTGATGGGCGACATGAAAATAGAAACCTGAATTCTTCTGTCTTGGAAGTACTCGGTTTCGACGGTCTCTTCAATAACGACAACCTTTCCGTCTGCAGGACATAATACAACATTGTCATTAATCGTGATTTTTTTTAGGGGACTTCTAAAAAATTGCAGAATGACAACGACCAAGAATGCAGAAATTACATACAAAAACCATTGTATATACGATGGGGCATCGTAATAGTCTGCGATAGCGTTGATAATGAAAACAAATAATACAACGAGTGCTAAACTGGTATATCCTTCTTTATGAAATTTCATTTTGTATTTTTTTGCAAATATATAACATTCATTGAACTCCGCTAACGTTGTTCTTCTCTTTCGATTTTAAAGTTGTAAAAATTAAAGACTCCAGCTTCACTTATATTTAATTTGCCAGATATGGTTAAGGTATCTTCTATAGGCTCACCCTGATTGTTCAATGAAGGAAAGTAAAAAGGGATATCTTTTGCGATGATCTCTATGTATTTGTTAAGTGCTGTAATCTTCAGCGGGTGATTTAGCGTGATAATAGCTGGAGTACCATCCTTTTCCAGTGATACCCTGTAGGCGAAATCATCCTCCATATTTTGGAAACTTGGGTTTGCTCGAAATGCAGCATTGAATTTATCGGATAAATAAGCATTGAATCCGCTGTAATCATCAAATTTACAAGGTTTTGAAATTAATTTCTCCCCCAATAGGAAAGGGTTTGAAGGTACAATCGTTAATGGGATGCGATAAGGTGCGTCTAAAAAAAGATTATACCCTTCGGTGAGCGTTCCATCTTTATCATAAACCTCTTCGGTAAATAAGACTTTTTTTTCTTTATCATCAACCATATTTGTTGTCCAATAACCCGCAGGGAGACCATTTTTTATTTTGCCTTTTCGTTCAAAGAAAGGGAAACCATACTCATTGTAAAATTCGAAGGGCATTTTAAACTGATAATTCCCTTCGCCAGCAATTACACGTTGTCTTCCCAAGCGATCCCAGAATTCAATCACACGTCCTGTCGGTTCATCATAATTGATGGTTAACATAGGCTTTTCATCTGGATAATAATATTTCCAATCGCCAATAGGTTTGTTTTCTTTGAATGCAACTTCCCATTTTAGTTTTCCATTTGGATGATAAGCCTTAAAGTTCCCTTCCTTAACACCTTGATTGTAATAGCCCGTTAATATGATTGTACCCTTATTGTCGAAATCTTTAAATTCTCCATGAAAAACATTTTTCGATACAATAAACTGGGAGAGACGTTCAATGGACTTAAATCCACAATCCTTATCCACGAGGTAATAATGGTTGTCGTAGTAGAAACGAACCATATCCAGTGGGGCCTTTTCGAAAAGAGTATCTCTCTTAGATGGATCTACTTGCCCCCAAGCGGAAGAGGAGATTACGATGAATACTAAAAATATGTTTACGAGTTTCATGATTAATGCGCTTCTAACCAGTTGCTTCCTTCTCCTATTTCTACTTCGATAGGGACCTTCAACGCGATAGCATGTTGCATGCGATCTTTGATGATTTCGTTAAATTGTTTTATTTCTTCTTTTGGAACATCAAATACAAGCTCATCATGTACTTGCATAATCATTTTTCCTTTCAATCCTTTCTGTTTAATATCACGCTGAATATTTATCATCGCGATTTTAATCAAGTCGGCAGCTGAGCCTTGTATAGGGGCATTTATAGCATTTCTTTCTGCAAAACCTCGAACAGTCATGTTGGCCGAATTGATATCTCTTAGATAACGTCTGCGTTTCAAAATGGTTTCTACATAGCCATTTTCTTTCGCGAACTCAACGGCTTTTGTCATGTATTGGCGAATTCCAGCATACTGTGCGAAATATTGATCAATCATTGTTGCGGCCTCCTTCCGGGCTATTCCCAAACTTTGAGAAAGGCCAAACGCTGATTGCCCATAAATAATACCAAAGTTCACGGCTTTAGCATTGCGACGTTGATCGGATGTTACTTCCTCAAAAGGAAGTCCATATACGCGCGCAGCAGTTGCACGGTGGATATCGTGTCCCGCTTGGAAAGCATCCAGCATATTGCTGTCCTCACTGAGCTCCGCAATTAATCGTAACTCGATTTGAGAATAATCGGCTGAAAGTAAAACATGGTTTGTTTCTCGAGGAATAAATGCTTTTCTAACTTCACGTCCTTTCGCTGTCCGAATCGGAATATTCTGTAAGTTGGGATTGGTAGAGCTTAGGCGACCAGTGGCTGCCACGGCCTGATTGTAAGAGGTATGAATTAATCCTGTAGCATTATTTATTAATCCCGGAAGAGCATCTACATAAGTCGATTTTAATTTCTGTAGTTGACGAAAATCGAGAATATCTTGAACGATGTCTGATTTATGGGCAAACGTCATTAAAACGTCTTCTCCTGTTTTATACTGTCCAGTTTTTGTTTTTTTAGCCTTTGGGTCTAATTGCAATTTATCAAAAAGAACTTCGCCTAACTGCTTTGGTGAAGCGATATTGAACTGAACCCTCGCTTTTTCGTATATCGTCTGTTCAAGTCTCTTGATATCCTGTTCTAACGATACAGAAAAGATCTTTAATGTTTCTACATCTATTTGAACGCCGTTTTTTTCAACATCTGCTAGGACGTAGATTAGAGGGAATTCGACCTCTTGTGCAAGTTTAAGCGTTTGGGTCTCCGCAAGTAAAGGTTTGAATACTTCATGGAGTTGCCATGTAATATCAGCATCTTCTGCAGCATATTCTTTTACCTGTTCAACGGGGATATCCCGCATATTGAGCTGTCCCTTACCTTTTGGTCCGATGAGTTCTGTTATCGAGACAGGTGTATAGCCTAAGTAGGTCTCGGCTAGAATATCCATATTATGTCGCGTATCCGGATCAATTAGGTAATGCGCAATCATGGTATCAAAGAGTGGCCCCTGTACGTTGATATTGTATTTTGATAATAGAAGAATATCATATTTGATGTTCTGTCCCACTTTTTCAATCGCTATATTTTCAAAAACAGATCGAAAGATTTCTATTGTCGCTTTTGCCTGTTCAAACGTAAGGGGAGTAGGGACATAATATGCCTTTCCTTTTTCAAAAGAGAAAGACATGCCTACGATGTCTGCCGTTAGCGGATCCAAAGAAGTAGACTCCGTGTCGAAACAGAAACTATTTAATCCACCGAGTAAAACCGCAAGTTCCTGCTGCTCTTGCAACGTGTCTACTAGAATATAGTCGTGTGCTGTATTATGAATATTTAAACTCGGGACAATGGGCTCTATTGTTTCTGTAGGAGTGTTCTGTATTTTGTCAACAGGTGCAAACAGATCCATTTGTCCACTGTTAACTTTCGTATTGCCTTCTAATATGTTAAAATCATCCCCAAATACGCGTTTGCCTAGCGTGCGGAATTCTAGCTCAGCAAATAGAGGCTCTAGTAAAGAGCGATCGGGCGATTTGATCTGGAATGCATCTTCGTCGAGTTCAATAGGGACGTCTAAAAGTATGGTTGCCAGTTTTTTTGAAATTAAACCTTGAGCAGCGAAGGTTTCTACGTTTTCTTTTAATTTTCCTTTGAGCAGATGACTATTCTCTATAATACCTTCTACGGAGCCAAAGTCCTGTATCAGTTTTTTTGCAGTTTTTTCACCAACTCCAGGTATGCCAGGTATGTTGTCAACGGCATCTCCCCAGAGTCCCAGGATGTCTATAACCTGACAGACATCTTTAATTTCCCATTTTGCAAGAATTTCTGGAACCCCCAGTGTTTCTGCTCCATTACCCATACGGGCAGGTTTATAAATAAAGATGTTGTCCGATACCAGCTGGCCAAAATCTTTATCAGGAGTCATACAATATACTGTAAAGCCAGCTTTTTCAGCTTTTTTTGCTAAAGTCCCAATGATATCATCGGCCTCGAAGCCATCTTTCGTAATGACGGGTATATTGAAGCCTTCTATTAGACGGTGTATATAGGGAATAGAAGTTGCTAGATCTTCTGGCATTTTCTCGCGGTGGGCTTTATAAGCCTCAAACTCGAGGTGACGATTCGTTGGTGCTTCGGTGTCAAATACGACGGCTAGATGTGTGGGTTGTTGGTTTTTTAACAGCTCTAAAAGGGTGTTCGTAAACCCCATAATTGCGCCGGTATTTAGTCCATAAGACGTCAGGCGCGGAACCTTGTTCAATGCGAAATAAGCTCTGTATATAAGAGCCATGCCATCTAAAAGAAATAATTTTTTCACCTATATATATTTTGTTCGTCTATGACAAAGGTAGGAAAATAAAGAAAGTAAGCTTATTGCTTTGTTTTAAAAAATAGTGTTCATTTGAAAATCCGTCGGGAAAAAAAAGCCTATTCTTTCAGTTTAATAAAGTTTTATTTATCATTTTTGTAAAATGATATTTGAATATATGAACATTCTTGTCTTATCCATATGCGCGGATTAGTAACAAAGTCGACGGGGAGCTGGTATACCGTTTTAGGGGAAGATGGACAGAAAATAGAATGTCGTATCAAGGGGAAATTTCGCACAAAGGGAATAAAGACCACCAATCCTGTTGCTGTCGGAGATTGGGTGCATTATGATCTGGAGCCAGATCAAGAAAGCGCCGTGATTACCGAACTTGAACCTCGTCGGAATTATATCATCCGTAGATCTGTGAATCTCTCCAAACAAACACAAATAATAGGGGCAAATCTGGATCAGGCATTCCTTGTCGTGACATTAGCCTCCCCCCCAACTTCATTGGGCTTTATCGATCGTTTCTTAGTGACAGCGGAAGCCTATGGTATTCCTGCTATACTTATTTTTAATAAACTGGATCTTTTTTCTGAAGAAGGTCTCGCAATACTCGAAGACTATACTGCGATATACGAATCGATAGGTTATCCATGTTATAAAGTCTCGGCCCAGGAGGGGACGCATGTTGACGAGATTCGTCGTCTATTAACAAATAAAACAACCTTAGTTTCCGGCCATTCTGGTGTAGGCAAATCAACATTGATTAATGCTATTGAACCTTCCGTTCGTTTGAGGACAGGAGAAATTTCTGATTGGTCAGATAAAGGTAAACACACAACAACCTTTGCTGAGATGATTGAACTTTCCTTTGGAGGAAAGCTCATCGATACACCCGGTATTCGAGAATTGGGGATTGTTGATATAGAAAAAGGAGAACTGTCGCACTTTTTTCCTGAAATGCGCTCGCGATTAAATCAATGCCGTTTTCATAATTGCAGACACATCAATGAACCAGGATGCGTTGTTCTGGAAGCTGTTGATCTTGGCGAAATCGAAAGCTCTCGTTATGAGAGCTACCTCAGTATCTATAATAATCAAGATAGCCGTAGCTAATATTTTGTTGTTATACAAAACATAATGGCCTAAATTTTGTCTCTTCTTTGTGATCTCTTCTTCATTTTCTTGTTGAATAGAGGGGGGATGCACTTGTCTGATTATTAATAAGATTTGTATGAAACCAATTTGGAAATGGATTCTAGGTGTTTTTCTGGTTATTGTTGTCGCCCTGAGCGGGGCGATTTGGTATTTCTCCAATAATTGGAAGCCCATTCTAGAACAGAAGCTTTCAGAAGTTGTAAACAATGCAACAGATAGTTTGTATACGTTGACGTATGATGCGTTGGAGCTAAATTTGGCTATTGGAAATGTGACGTTAAAGAATGCAGCGTTGAAACCGGACTCGGGCGTCTATGCGAAACTGGAGATGCTGAAAGAAGCACCGGATAATTTATACCAAATAAGTCTAAAAGAATTAAAAATAAAACGCTTCAGCATTTTGGATATATTGACGAATCGGAAGCTAACAATCAAATCTATCCGTTTAGAAAGCCCGACGGTATATCTGACAAATACTTACCATAGCTATAATGATACGTTGTCGAATAAAACAAAAAAAACGCTTTATGAAAGTTTTAAAGACGTTTTACATGCTATAAATGTCAGTGACATAGCGTTAGATAATGTTGAATTTAAGTATCGTAAAGTGCAGGAGGGCAAATCGGCTGACTTTGCGGTAAAAGATATTCAGATAAAGGTACGTGATGTCCTGATCGATGAGACATCTTTAGCCGATACAAGCAGGTTTTATTACACGAAGATGGTAGAGGTTTTAGTGCCTGGGTTTACCTATAATTTTGCCGATGGGTTTTACATGGCGAAGTTTGATGCGTTAAAAATCAATACGCAAGATCAGAATGTTTTACTCACAGACGTGTATTATCAGCCCGTAATGGATAGGTCCGCTTATTTCAAAAAACGAGGGGCGAATGTGACGATGACCCAGCTACACTTTGATACCTTACGTATGGAAAAATTGGATTTTAAAGCACTGATCGATAATCAGCACACCTTGGCCGAAAAAGTACAGATTAAGAATGGTTATGTGAAGCTTTTCGGGGATAAGCGCTATCCCAAAACACCACGTTTACAAATTGGAGAAGCGCCGCATCAGAAATTATTAAGGGCTAAGAAACGCATTGAGCTTGATCGTATTTTCGTAGAAAATATCGACGTCATCTATGGGGAGATGAGTGGAAAATATGGTAAGGAGGGAGAGATCACATTTAATAAGGCTAGTGGGGTATTGACCAATGTTACGAATAATAAGGCTTCTTTGGCGAAGAATAAATACTTAAAAGCCGATCTTCGAGCTGCTGTCATGAACAGCGGCCAATTGCATGCAAAATTTTCTTTTGACATGACAAGTGAAAATGGAGCCTACACTTATAGTGGAGATTTAAAACCTATGCAGGCGCGGTTATTCAATAAAGTATTAACCCCCCTTCTAAATGTCGAGGTAGCATCGGGCAATATCAAGAGCGTAAAATTCAATATGGAGGGTACCGATTATCGGACGTGGGGAGATTTTCGCTTTGATTACAATGATTTGAAAATTAATTTGTTGAATGAGGAAGGTGAACGAAAGTCGAAGAAGTTTTTGTCATTCTTAGTAAATCAATTGGTTATCAATGATAGCAATCCCGATGCAAATGAAAAATACCACATAGGTAAAGTAAATCACAAAAGAGTACCAGAACATACGTTCTTCAAAAATCTATGGCAGAGTCTTTTGGATGGGATCAAGCAAACAGCAGGCATAAGCCAAGAGCGAGAGGATAGGCTGGTCGGTACGGCGCAAAAAGCAAAAAAGACCTTAGAGGAGACACAGGGAAAAGTGAAAAAAACAAAGGGATTTTTTAATCGCGTATTTAAGAAACAGAAAGAAGAAGAGGGAGAATAGGTACGGACTTATTCGTTAGGTATTACAATAATTTTTAAGTTTGTTGGGTATGGGGGCTGTTATCGGTTTTTTTAAATATCTAATAAAATATAGGAATAAGTTAGTCGATCAAATTATGTTCTATGTGACTATGGTATGTGCACTTATGGCACTTATCCACATAGGCTATATCACCGACAGAGTATTGGCCAATACCTCGGAAAGGATCGTGGTTGGAATGTTCTACGTTTTGTTCTTTTTGGGAGGAATAAGGACTGCCGCCTCCTTAACAACAAAACATAAGATAGATGTCTCACATGTACTGGGACTTTCGCTAACAGCTTATTTTCTATTTGTTGTATTTGTAAGACTAAACAATCTGGACCATTTCTCCCAATTAGAGTGGATATATTTTGGTATTGCTATCGCGTTTCTTTCTGAATTGTCTAGGAATAGTCTATTTTTCGATAATTTCTATTTTAATCCCACGATTCTTTTTGTTTTGAGCTTTATCGCCCTTATTCTGTTAGGAACGGTTTTGCTGATGCTGCCTCGTACAACAGTATTGGCTCCCCTCCGTTTCGTTGATGCGCTTTTTATGGCGACAAGTGCCGTGTGTATAACAGGATTGACAGTAACAGATATTGCTACAAACTTCTCGTTGTTCGGTCAAACAATTATCCTCTTGTTGATACAAGTTGGGGGCTTAGGAATCATGACATTTACAGGTTTTTTTGGCTATTTTTTTTCGGGAGGATTTTCGTATAAGAATCAACTCCTGTTTGGCGAAATTCTTGGAGAGAGTAAGTTGAATTCCGTTATCACGACTTTGTTGACCATTATTTTTATTACGTTGTTTTTTGAGTTTGTTGGTGGCGTTTTGATTTTCTTATCACTGGATGTCTCCCTTTTTGATACGACAGGGGATCGCATATTCTTTGCGGCTTTCTATGCCATTTCTTCTTTCTGTAATTCTGGATTTTCTATACTGGATAATGGGATTCATAACGAGGCGTATAGGTTTAACTATAGTTTTCAGTTATGTATTGCTGGCATCTTTGTGCTCGGAGGATTGGGATTCGGCACTGTGTTTGATTTTTATACCTTCTTGAAACGATGGTTCCAGCGGTTGTTACAAAATGTTTTTCGTCGAAAACAGGTATTACCCAAACGAAGGGCCTTCACATTTAATACACGTTTTATCTTGTTATGTAATGGAATTGTAGTTGTTCTTGCTACAGCTTCCTATTTCCTTCTTGAGCAAAGTCATACGATCGCCGACGATACCTCTTTATGGGGGAAATGGGTAACATCATTCTTTATGGCGAATTCTTCTAGATCAGCGGGATTTAACAGTGTAAATATGAATTTCTTGGCGAGCCCCACATTAATTATGGTCGTAACACTGATGTGGGTAGGAGCGTCCCCAGGTTCTACAGGAGGAGGTGTCAAGGTTACGACCTTAGCATTAGCCGTATTGAATATTTTTGCTTTAGCTAGAGGAAAAGAATCTGTCGAAATTTACAAAAGGCGGATTGTGCCAGAATCTGTAAATAAAGCCTTTGCTATTATACTGTTGTCTATTCTGACCATCGGCTTTAGCTTTATTTTGTTAAATTTTTCTGATCCTGACAAGGAAATGAAAGACCTACTCTTTGAAACGGTTTCTGCCTATACGACTTGTGGACTTAGTCTCGGTGTGACGCCATCGTTATCATCTACAGGAAAAATCATCATTATATTTACGATGTTCGTCGGTCGTGTCGGTATGCTCACACTTTTGGTCGCATTTATCAAGAACACAAAGAACAAAAGTTATATTTATCCCACAGAAAAGATATTGTTTTAGCATGAAATATATAGTTTTAGGATTAGGACATTTCGGAAAATCGCTGTCTGTTCATCTGACAGAGCAGGGGCATGAAGTAATTGCGGTAGATAAAAAGTTGGATATTGTAGAGCAATTGAAAGACAAAATAACCCATACGGTTTGCATGGATACCACCGATCGCGAGGCGATGACCTCGCTGCCTTTGAAAGAGAGTGATGCTGTTATTGTCGCTATTGGAGAAGATGAGGGTGCTTCTTTACTTACTACAGCACTGCTAAAACAACTTCAGGTAAACCGTATTATAGGTCGTGTCGTTTCCGAATTACAGAAGACGGTCTTACAGGCGATGCAGATTGACGAATATATAATGCCCGAAGAGGAAGCAGCTGAGCGTTTAGCTATGCGTTTAGATAATATTGATATCATTGATTCATTTAAAGTGTCTGATCGTTACAGCATAGTAGAAACCCGAGTCCCTTTGCGCTATGTGGGTATGACGTTACGAGAAGCGAATTTAACGAATAAGTTTAAAGTTATTGTGTTGACAACAGTCTCGCTTTCTGAAAAGATTGTGAAGGGAAAGGTTGTGCAGGTCAAAGAAGCGTCTGGTATCGCCGCTTCAGAAACAGTATTAATAGAAAATGATATGCTTGTCCTTTTTGGAGAGCTCTCGGATATCAAACGATTGATACAACACGTAGACTAATAGCTTTTCTAAGCTGATTTTGGTCCTTTAAGGATGTTCTTTTTGAGTCCGGCTGTTGATTAGTACATTTATACTAAAAATCTCAATTCATTTCTATATTTTTGGCACGCAACAGAATTGTTCGCAGGAGAAGAGTTTCACTAGATTTGCTTTCAAACGAAAGTAAAGGTGAGAAGAGACTTTTTGAAGTGCGTTGGACATTCTATAGGACCGTTAAAAAACAAACCGAGTGAAACGAGCTCATTTATTTCGATGAAATCTAACACTCATAAATAATAATATTCATATGAAATGTCCATGCTTGCAAAGCACAAACACGAATGAAAATAATCTGAACATTCCATATGACCTTTAAAAAACAAACCGAGTGAAACGAGCTCATTTATTCCAATGAAATCTAACACTTATAAATAATTATTTACATATGAAACAGTGGTTTAAGGACAATTCTACACATCTCATTATTATAGCGATCTTTATTGTGCTGGTGTTTTTCTATTTCTCGCCAATTTTTGGAGGTAAAACACTGTCCCAGCATGATGTCATGCAGGCAGAGGGAAGCCAGAAAGAACTTTTTGACTACAAAGCGAAAGATGGAACTACTCCGCTGTGGACGAATGCGATGTTTGGAGGAATGCCAACTTATCAAATTTGGTACGATCATGCAAATAACATAACGACCTATATTGGAAAGGGTATACGTTCGGTATTTCCAGTTCCTACCGATGTGGTTTTATTATATCTGTTGGGGGGCTACTTTTTATTTTCTGTGTTACGCTTAAAACCCTGGCTTGCCGCTGTAGGTGCTGTCGCTTTAGCTTTTACATCCTATAATTTCATCTACATAGAAGCAGGACATGTCAATAAAGCTTACGCTATCGCGTATATAGCTCCTATTATTGGATCCGTTCTGCTATGTTACAGAGGGAATCGGATATGGGGAACGGCTTTGCTTGCGTTGTTTATGGCATTGGAAATTCGGACAAATCACGTTCAAATGACCTATTATTTGCTTATAGCATTGCTTGTATTTGTTCTATTTGAACTTTATTACGCTATTCGTGACAAAAAACTTAAGCCTTTTATACAAGCATCAGCTCTACAGGTAGGTGCTATCGTGGTTGCTGTCTTGGTGAATGCGTCTGTTCTTTATCCTACTTACGAGTATAGTAAGTTGACAATTCGTGGAAAAGCGAATATACAAAAGGTAGATGAAGGAACCGGAAATTCTGGATTGGATAAAGAGTATGCTTATGCATGGAGCCAAGGTGTGCGAGAGAATATCACCTTTTTGATTCCAAATGCTTATGGAGGTAAATCTGGTGGCGTGCTCGATGATAAATCAGAAGTCGTTACGACGATGACGAAGTTAGGTGTTCCGATCGGGCAAGCATTGCAGGCTGCGAATCAGGTAATGCCAACCTACTGGGGAGAAAAGTCCTTTACTTCTGGTCCTTGGTATTTTGGGGCCGCTGTAATCTTTTTGTTTGTTTTAGGTGCCGTAATCGTGAAAGGTAGAATGAAATGGTGGTTATTAACGGCGACCATTTTGTGTATATTTTTAGCATTTGGACGTCATTTCCCATTGATATCGGACTTGTTTTTTGACTATTTCCCGATGTACAATAAATTCAGGGCAGTAGAATCTATTCTTGTTATTCCGTCGATATTAATTCCATTATTAGCTATTTTAGGCGTTAATGAGTTATTAACAAAGTCTGCTGAAATTCCAAAATTAGATAAGAAAGTCCTTTATAGCTTCATTGGAGTCGGCGGGATCTGTTTGCTCGTTGGTTTAGTGCCAAGTTTGTTTCTGGATTTTAAGACCTCCTCGCATCAACAATTTGTAAGCGCAGTTGAACAGATGTTTGGTGATAAAAGTGCTGCAAACCAAGTTGTGAATGCTTTGGTAAAGGATCGATCTTCTTTAGCTAGTAAAGATGCATACCGTTCTTTTCTTATCGTCCTTCTAACTTTTGGTTTAGTTTGGCTTTTCTTGAAGAAAAAAATAGGTATGCCAGCCTTTGTTGCGGTATTAGGTGTGATTATCCTCGCTGATTTATGGTCCGTTGATAAACGTTACCTGAATAACGATTCTTTTGTGACTGCACAAACTGGAATGACCCATATCAAAGAGCGTGAGGTAGATCAGTTGATCCGCTTAGATAAAGATCCGAGCTACCGGGTACTGGATTTAACGACAAATCCTTTCTCGGATGCAAGAGCTTCTTTTTTCCACAAGAGTATTGGAGGGTATCATGCTGCAAAGTTGATGCGTTTTCAAGAAATTCTAGAGCATCAATTTAATGGAGCAATCAATGAAGACGTTTTGGATATGTTCAATGTTCGATACCTCATTACGCAAAACCAGCAAAATGGGACCGAACAAATACAACGTCGAAGTACGGCCGCAGGCAATGCATGGTTTGTAAATAAGGTAACCTTTGTTAAGGATAATGCACAAGAAATGCAGGCTATTAGTAGTTTTGATCCTAAAAAGGAAGCGTTTGTACATGAAAGTTTCAGAAACCAGTTGACGGGGGCTAAAATAGGACAATCTCCAAATGCCGAAATTAAATTGGTCTCGTACCATCCGGATACATTGAAATACGAATCGACTTCTCCTAATGATGCCTTTGCCGTATTTTCTGAAGTCTATTATGAAAAAGGATGGAAAGCGTATATTGATGGTAAGGAAGTGCCTATTATCAGAGCAGATTATATTTTGCGTGCCCTACAGGTTCCTGGAGGCAATCATAGCATTGAGTTTGTTTTTGCACCAGATTCAATGCGCATAAGTAACATCTTATCCTTAATAGCTTCTGTTGTTTTGGTTTTAGGTATTGGATTTGCCATTTGGATGGGTAGTCGTAAGAAACGGGTTTTATAAGAACGATACATATAACATGCTCTGTCTGTTATAAAATATAGTTTAATATATTAGCTTTAGAAAAGCCTCCGATTTTATTTAATCGGAGGCTTTTTTTTAGAATAATTTGAGTTGGGGATCTGTCACTCTGAATGTTTTTCTATGATGTGGTGATAAGCCAAACTCAAGTACAGCGTTTCTATGTTTTATTGTAGGGTAGCCTTTATTCGAAAGCCAGTCATAATTTGGAAAATCTAATGCCAAATTGTCCATGTATTCATCGCGATAAGTTTTTGCGAGTATAGACGCTGCTGCAATAGATAAATATTTGCCATCTCCTTTGATGATACACTGGTGGGGAATGTCTTGATAAGATTTGAATCGGTTTCCATCCACGATAATGTATGCCGCTTTTGTTTTCAACATATCTAAGGCGCGGTGCATCGCCAGAAAAGAAGCATTTAAGATATTGATTTGATCAATCTCTTCCGGAGATACACTGGCTACGGCAAAATCTAGCGCTTCCTGTTCAATGATTGGTCGTAAGCTCATTCTCTTCTTTTCGGATAACTGCTTAGAGTCATTCAATAGCGCATTGGAATAATCTGCCGGAAATATGACGGCCGCAGCAAACACTGGACCGGCCAAACACCCTCTTCCAGCTTCGTCGCATCCAGCCTCGACAAACTGCTGTTGAAATGTAGAAATTAACATGATACAAACTTACAAAAAACATGTAACTTCTCTGTGATAGCCTGCTGTTTACACTATTTTACATTTCTTCTCTCTTTCTTTGTAGATAGATTTTGTGATTTATATTTTATTGTAGGACAGCTAAAAGTTGGATAATGAAATTATTTTTTTTGGTATGTATGTTTCTATGTTTAAGTAGTCAAATCTGGGCGCAAAAGAAACAAAAGTTTCAAATGCTATCCAATCAAAGCATTACAGTCGATGCAGATTTACAAGATTGGCCGTCATTAGTTACTGTAGATAGTGCTGCTGGATGGAGCTATCAACTTGCCCAAGATCCGCTAAACATTTATATCGCCATGCATATTGTTGATCCGCAATTGCAGCATATTGCTGCTTGGAATGGCCTACTTTTTGAAATTCCTAACGATCAAAAAAATAAGAGCAGTATGCAATTCATTTTTCCTTTTCCTGATGGGGAGACGAAGCGCGCTGTAAAGTCTTCTGACTTCGAAACGAAAGTCAGCTACTTGCAAGAGTTGATTAGAGGAGCTAGAGGATATTATGTGAGCGGCTTTTTGACCGTACCTGACGGGATCTTGTCCGTTAACAATGACTATGGTCTAAAATCATCGGTCAATCTCGATGACAGTGGACTTCGGTACGAGGCGGTAATTCCTAAAAATGTCGTCAAAGCTACGAACAATCTTTTAACGCTAAAAATAGGTATTAACGACAGCCTTCTAGCTTCAAATAAGCATACACAGAGATCGAAGAATATACAGGCCGCGCGTAAGGCCCGTGGTCATCATCGACAATCGTCTAAAAAGGCAGGTAGGCCTCCGCTATCGGTGTTATTGGAGACAACAATAGATTAATTTTGAAAAGAGATAATGAACTATATGAAACATTTTTTTACGATTTTAAGCTTAGTATTCGTTCTATGCCATATGGATGTTTACGGACAGACAGGGAGAGCTGTGCAAGGGATGCTAAGAGACAAAGAGTCTCGAGTAGTGGCCGGCGCTTCGGTACAATTGATTGTGGGACAGGATACGATGGGTACAAGCTCTTCGCAGGCTGGTATTTTTAAATTTTCCAATGTAAGCGCAGCATTGTTTAAGATAAAAGTAACGAGTTTAGGTTTTGAGCCCTTCGAGAAAGAGATTACTTTTCCAGAGAATCAGGAAAGATTGATTATCCCTTCTTTCGAACTTCAAGGCATTGAAAATATGTTAGAAGAGGTTGTTGTCGACGGTGTTTTAACCGTGCAGGTCAAGGGAGATACAGTAGAGTATTCAACGAAAGATCTAAAATTACGGGAGGGTTCTGTTGCGGAGGATGCGTTGAAGAAATTGCAGGGGGTAGAAGTAGATAAAGATGGAAATGTTACGGCTCAAGGAGAATCGGTAACGCGGGTGCGCATCAATGGAAAGGATTTTTTTGGTGGAGATGTGAAAACGGCCACACAAAACTTGCCGGCGAATATTATCGAAAAAATGCAGATCATCGATGATTATGGCGATATGGCGAATTTGACAGGGAATAAGACCGGCGAGTCTACAAAAGTATTAAATATCGAGATTGATCCCCAATATAACAAAGGGTATATGACAACCCTTCGAGTAGGCGGCGGTACAGAGGACCGCTACCAGGCTACGGGAATGTTGATGGCGTTGAATAATAAAACTCAAGTGTCTGTATTAGGAAATATGAATAATATGAACGCAAATTTGTTTGATTTCAGTTCTATGGGCGGAGGAGCAAGAAATCGACAAGGTGGGGGCGGCGGACGAGGTGGCAACCCTTGGTCGGGAACAAGTGGCCTCACGAATACAGGATCTATCGGTTTAAATGTTCGTCATGACTTTAGCGATAAATTAAAATTATATGGGAGTTATTCCTTTGGTCGTGATGATAATGATGTTGTAGGAGGTTCTATTCGGCAAACGAAGTTGGACAATGTGACGCAATTTGATAATTCGAATGATACCAGTAATACGATAAATGCAAATCACCGTTTCGAGGCGAATTTAGAGTGGAATATTTCCGACAAAGATTATATTAAGATTTCACCACAATTGGGATTTGGAGATAACACAGCCAGTTCTTTGACGACTTCCTCAAGCTATTTAGGTGATGTATTTAATAATAGTCAGACACAAATTGCCGGATCCAGTGAATCTATACCAAGATACAGTATCAGTGGATTGTATAACCGAAAGTTGAATGATGCTGGAAGAAACTTTTTTATGAATTTCAATTACGATAATTCGCCTAAGAAGGCTGATTACGATAAAATTGTAGATATTGAAGTGCAAGATCCAAATAATGCAGATCAAACAATGCAGTCTGTGTATTGGAAAGCACTTCGTGAAGCCCGTAATAAAAGCTGGAATGCTGGAGGAACGTTATCCTATACAGAACCTATCGGCGAGAAGAATAGAATTGAGGTTACGTACGACTTAAATAAGAATAAATACGATAATAAAGATAAGCAAAATGCTCTTGATCAGAACGGTGAGGCTATCACAAATGCAGATTTGGGGCTAGATGTAAACTTCGATTATGACTTCGATTACTCTTTTACATCGCATCGCGTAGGAGCTAGCTTTGCCCATAACGGTGACAAGTTAACTTATTCATTGGGAGCTGCCGTGCAACCCTCAATACTAAGTGGCAATGCTTTTAGCAGTACAAACTCAGCGGCCATAGATAAGAATTATTTTAATATTATGCCAATTGCTCGCTTGGAGTATAAATTTTCCCGTCAGAAGAACCTGACTCTTAATTATTCTGGAAAAGCTAGCGAACCATCGGTGACACAGATTTTACCCTTTAATGTCAGTACAGAGCTGACAACGGTAACATTGGGAAATCCTGAGCTTAATCCTGAGTTTACGCACCAAATGCAGGTTCGATTTAGAAGCGGCGATTTCCAAAAAGGCAATACTTTCTTCGCCATGGTCAATGCGAATCTGACGAATGATAAAATTGTAAGTTTTAACAAAACGTATAACGATGATTCTGGTAGAAATTTAGGTTTGATTAGAGAGAGTAAGTATTTAAATGAAACAGCCGAACCTGTTTATAGCGTCAATTCCTTTTATCATTTCGGCAAAAGTATAAAGGAGAAAACGTATAATATCATGCTGATGGGAGGTGTGAACTACAACAAAAATGTTTCCTATATCTCGACTGACAAGGATGCGACCGAAGGGGAGAAAAATATAGCGAATAACCTCGTTTTTAATCAAGGACTTATGTTTCGATATAACCCATCAGAGAATTTAGAAATTAATCCTGGTGTTCGATACGTATATAATTATACTAAAAACTCGACAGAAGAGAACTCTCGTAATGTGCAATCTTGGACGCCTTCTTTAATCGGTTCGGTTAATATAACTGCTACGACGATTTTTGGTGTAGATGTTTCAAAAACATTTAACAGTGGTTATGGAAGCTTGAATGCAAATCCGTTTATTATAAATACCTATGTTGAACAGAAATTGCTAAAAGGACAGCGTGGCGCTATTCGACTACAGGCATATGATTTACTGAACGAACAAACGAGCATCTCAAGGACGGTAGCGGATAACTATATTTTGGATAGTCAGACCAATAGATTGGCAAGATACTTTATGTTGACCTTCACGTATAAGTTTCAGAAATTTTCCGGAATGAATCCTTTCCAAGAAAATCGTGGGCCAGGAGGAATGCGACCCCCTCGTATGTAAGATTTAATGTGTTCTATTTTTACGGCTGTAGTTCTGAAGGACTGCAGCCGTTTTTATTTTGAATTCCGTAACTTTGCATCTTGGTTATGAACCTGACTTAGAAGTTCTGTCCAAATCAAAATAATTATGGGGGCGTGTTGACTATTTTGAACTATTATCTTTAATTTTTTACATTGAGCAATATTATGGAATATGAAATTATCCGATTGGATAATGGTATCCGAGCGGTATTTCATCGCCAATCATCTCCTATTACACATACATGTCTGGTAGTAAATGCAGGATCAAGAGATGAGAAAGATGGAAAATATGGGATGGCACATTTTATCGAACATCTTCTTTTCAAGCAAACAGAAAGACGTTCAATGCAACAGATCTTAAATTATCTAGAGTCTGTGGGCGGGGATTTAAATGCTTATACAACGAAAGAATATACATGTATACATGCTTCTATCCTTAAACCCCACCTGAGTAAAGCATTAGACCTTTTTGAGGACATCATCTTTCATTCTACTTTCCCGGAGGACGAAATGGATAAAGAAAAAAGTGTAATCGCTGACGAAATGGCTTCTTATCTAGATAGTCCAGAAGAATCAATTATAGATGATTATGAAGATCTAGTCTACCGAAACTCTGGCCTAGGACATAATATTTTGGGCCTAGAAAAGGACTTGATGGCTTTTCAGACGTCTGATATACAGGATTTTTTGAAAGAAAATTACAGGACGAATGAAATTATTATAGGAATTACCGGTGATTATGAATTGAAGGTTGTAGAGAAGATGCTTAGGCGTTATTTTGAACCTGTTATATCCAATATTCCAGATAGGGTGAGGGGAGGACTGGTACTCAATTTTGGTGAACATATTGAACAATCGAAGCCGATAAACCAAGTGCACTTTATGGTTGGATCAGCAGCCTATGGTGTGCATGATGAGCGAAAAACAGGCCTCTTGCTGCTGAACAATATGTTGGGAGGCTTTGGTATGAGTTCTATATTAAATCTTTCTATACGGGAGAAGCATGGTATTGCTTATACGATTGAATCAAATTATACCGTTTTTTCTGATACAGGGCTCTTTACTATTTATCTGGGAACAGATGAAGAAAAAGTAAAGAAGGCCAAGAAGTTGGTTTTTAGAGAGCTGGATAAGATTATGTCTAAGGGTTTTTCCGAAGGTCAATTGCAAAAAGCAAAGCATAAGTTTAAAGGACAGATTGCCTTGGCAGAAGAAAATCGGATGAGCATGATTATCGCTGTTGCGAAGAACATTATGGATTATGATCGGGTAATGTCATTGACAGAAGTGTTCGAAAAAATTGATGCGGTATCTACAGAAGAGCTTTTGAAAACCGCTCAAGATGTGTTTGATATGCAAAAGTTTAGCTCGTTAACATTTGTCCCTGATGCGGGATGATTTTTTCCATTGTAATTGTATTTTTTGATTTTTTATATTCCCGCTGTAAAATATATGATCTTTTAAGGCAGTGGTGAATTTCATAAATTCATCTTAATATGCAATGAGAATATATTGCTGTTCAAGGTGAATTTGCGTAAGTTTGACTTTTTAATTATTAGTTTTCATGAAAACAGCTTATATTTTTCCAGGTCAAGGTGCTCAATTCGTTGGAATGGGGCAGGATCTGTATAATTTAAACGAAGAAACAAAAGCTCTATTTGAGCAAGCAAATGATATTTTAGGCTTCCGAATCACGGATATTATGTTCGCTGGGACAGATGAAGATCTCAAACAAACTAACGTTACACAACCTGCGATTTTTCTGCATTCGGTTATCTTAGCTAAAGCTTTAGGCGATCAATTTAAGCCCGCTATGGTTGCGGGGCATTCTTTGGGTGAGTTTTCTGCTTTGGTAGCAGCAGGAGCTTTGTCTTTTGAAGATGGATTAAAGTTAGTTGCACAGCGTGCGAATGCAATGCAGAAGGCCTGTGAAGCTCAACCATCTACAATGGCAGCCATTTTAGGTCTAGATGATGAAACCGTTGAAAAAATTTGTGCACAAGTTGAGGACATCGTTGTCGCAGCAAATTACAATTGTCCCGGCCAATTAGTCATTTCTGGAACGATTGAGGGTGTTGATAAAGCTTGTGCTCTATTGACAGAAGCAGGGGCAAAACGTGCTCTAAAATTGAATGTTGGTGGAGCGTTCCACTCTCCATTGATGGAGCCTGCCCGCGTAGAATTACAACAGGCGATTGAAAACACAGAGATCAAGGAACCTGTGTGCCCTATCTATCAAAATGTGGATGCTAAATCGTACACAGATCCTACAAAAATTAAAGAAAATCTTATTGCTCAGTTGACGGGGGCTGTTCGATGGACACAGACTGTTCTGCATATATTGGCCGATGGAGCAGAAGCGTTTATAGAAGTGGGACCAGGAAATGTTTTACAGGGATTGGTAAAGAAAGTAGATCGTTCTGTGCAAACTTCTGCGGCGACTATAGACTAATATAACGAGTGATCTTATATAAAAAAGCCTAGAATTTTTTCTAGGCTTTTTTTGTAAGTTCTTAGTGTGCTGTTATTTGCTCCTTTGGAGGGAAATTCTTATGTTTTCTCTTGCTAATTTTTTCTAAATTCACGGGTTGAGGTACTTTTACATAATAGCCAGTTCCGTCGTAGAGGCGTTTTCTAGGGTGCTCTGTGCAGATTGTAGAGCAGCAGCCCTGCATCTCCCATCCACACTCATCACATTGCGTGAAGTGCTCGTTACAATCTGGATTGGCACAGTTAATCATTTTTGAACTGACTTTGCCACAATTTTTACAGGTCGACACCACGCTAGGGTTAACGGAATTTACTTCCACTGTGACCCGGTTGTCGAAAACATAGCATTTACCCTCAAAGTCCTCGCCACCGGCTTCTTTGCCGTATTTGATGATGCCACCATGAAGCTGATAAACATCCTCAAATCCTTCTTTTAAAAGAAGAGCAGAGGCCTTTTCACACTTTATTCCACCGGTACAATAGGTTAATATTTTTTTGCCTTTATACTGCGCTAGCTCTTTTACTTTTTCGGGAAATTCTCTGAAGTTTTCGATATCTAATGTTACGGCATTTTTAAAACGACCGACGCTATGTTCATAATTAGAACGTACATCAAGCACAACGACATCCTCTTGATCTTTCATTGCAAGGAATTCTTGAGGTTCGAGATGTTTCCCCGTTTCGCGATTAGGATCTATGCTTTTTGGATCGCGTAAACCGGAGTGTACAATTTCAGGTTTGTATCGACAGTGCATTTTGATGAATGAAAGTTCTGAAACGTCATCAATTTTAAATTCTGTTTTTGCAAATCTAGGGTCAGCATGTACAGCTTCCATATACTGTTTACAGGAGTCCGGTGATCCCGAAACAGTTCCGTTAAGACCTTCGTCTGCAACAATGATGCGGCCAACAAGATTTAATGATTTACAAAATTCCAAGTGCTGTGCCGCAAATTCTTCGGCATTTTCGATAGGGCTGTAGCAATAGTACAGCAAGGTCTGATAAGTATTCATATGCATTGATACCGCTGCAAACGGCGTTTAATGTGTTAAAATTATTTACTGCAAAGGTACGTAAAAAAAGATTCCAAAACCTGACAAGGGTCACTTTTTAATGAGAGGTTTTAACAGATACTCTAGCCCATTTAATTTAATTTCATAGAGAGTTGCTAATTGCATTCCCAATTTACCTTTCGGAAATCCCTTTTGATTAAACCAGACAAGATAGGGCTCTGGCAGATTGCATAGGAGCCATCCCTCATACTTACCAAATGGCATCTTCGTCTTTGCAAGTTCTATTAGGAGTTCGGGGTTAATACCATTAATCTCTTGTCTTGCCATGTTTTAATCTGAAAATAAGTAAACGTAATGCAATGACTCCATGGTTCAACAGATTAGGAATGGTGCCATAATGCTTTTTAAATATTGTAAAACGTTCGTTTAAGCTCTGCTTATGCCGCTTTTGTGACATTCCACCAACGAGGTACTTAGCGACATAGTCATTGACATTGACGATGTGAGAAGACTTCTTTGCGGCCTTTATCACCCAATCAATATCAGCACTAAGCTTATAGGATGTATCGTAAGGCACGGTTAAACTGCGTTTAATATAAATGGCTTGATGGCAGATATTCATTCCATAGCGAAAAGAACGCCAGTTAAAGTGTTCAGGAGTTTTATGTCTACGGTCGCCTAAAATTTGTCGATGTTCATCAACCAATTTTGTTTCTCCGTAATAGATGTCCGCGTCCTCCTCTCCGGAAAATATTTTTTCTAATGTTGTCGCTTCATAAAGTTCATCACCCGAATTCAGAAATAGCACATATTCTCCTGTTGCTTTTGCTAACCCTTTATTCATGGCATCATATATTCCATTATCTTTCTCCGAAATGAGAAGATCAATGTGTTCGCTATATTTTTTTATGACATCAAGCGTCCCGTCTGTTGAAAGACCGTCTATAATGATATACTCCACGTTTCTATAGGTCTGTTTGACCACCGATTGGATAGTAAACTCAATATCCCGGATATTGTTGTAGACGATGGTGATGATGGATATCTTTGACATAGAAAAATATGATTGGGTAAAAATACGAATATATAATGTTGTTTAGAAGCACAAGGGAAATCTAGATTAGATATTTCGAAATTTAAGCAGATAAATTATTGTATTTCAAAAAATAATGCTAATTTGACTTCCCGATAGAACAAGTTAGCTAAGATATGAGTTCTTTAAAAAAAACCTTTTTAAAATATATTCCTATTGATAAGTTTCTTCATTCCAATTCCTATTCACAAGATGGAGAAGATATGATTATGCGTGGATTTTATGAACATTTAAAGAATTATAAGGGCTATTATGTTGATGTAGGCGCGCATCATCCTTACCGATTTTCCAATACAAAATATTTTTATGATAGGGGCTGGAAAGGGATTAACATAGAACCCTCTCCTCAGGTAAGATCTCTTTTTAGATTTTTCAGAAAGCGCGATATAAATTTAAATATTGGGATAAGTAGTGAACCTCAAGAGCTCACGTATTATTGTTTCAATGAACCTGCTTTAAACGGATTTTCAAAAGAACTTTCCGAGTATCGTGACACTACACATGCCAAATATCGGCTCATTAGAACAATTCCCGTCAAAACCCTACCGCTTTCTCTTGTCCTAGATCGTCATCTCCCGTCAGGTCAAAAGATTGATTTTTTCAGTATTGACGCAGAAGGGTTTGATTTGATTGTTCTCCATTCTAATAATTGGGAAAAATACCGGCCAAAGTATGTGTTGGTGGAGGATGTTGTAGATATACTGAAATTGGATGAATCAGAGATATATAATTATATGATTAAATTATCGTATAAGTTGGTGGCAAAAACCTTACGAACGTTGGTGTTCACGGATGCAGCTATGTAGGCAAAAGGAACTTTATTTTTTTTTTCAGATATCTTATAGCCCTAGCATAGTAATTACCTTTTCTGTGCGTATAAAAGTATTTTATGGCCTCGTAAGCAGTTCTATTTTCCTCAATTTCCTGAGGAAAATATTTCATTTTATTACTTGCTAACTTAATGTGGTAAACATTATCTTCATCAGAATGTGTACCAGATCCATCAGTGCCGATATTTTGTATCATGGACTCTCGAGGGTATAAGGTTAAGCCGTTTCGGTTAAATACAGATAGGTACCACCTGATTGCCCATGAATTAATCTTTCCAGCTTTAAAATCCTTTACCTGTCTCCAAAAATTCTCTTTCCCATCGATACTGAACCTCTTTATGTCAGCAGATTGGAAGTCTTGTGTTAAGGCCTCAATATCAGAATTGAAATGTGACCAAGCGCGATTCCAAGTTGCCCAACCCCAGCTGTTTGCAACTCTAAAGAAAAAAGATTTTGGAAGCCGTTTGGGAAATTGAACGGGATACATGTAACCACTGATTCCCATAACTCGGTCTTCTTTTTCATATCGAGTAAGGGCGTCGTTAAAATATGTAAGTGCGTAGGGCGATGTTTCTAGATCGTCTTCCAAGACAATAATACGACCATGTTCGTTGACTATTCGAGTGACGCCATCGATAACATTTTCTGCTAAGCCCCAATTACGTGTGCGTTCAATAATCGTGATATGTTTAAATTCCCAAGCTTCGCGAATGATTGCCCGAACTTCGTTAACAGCCTCTACTGCGTTTGCATTCTTTGGGGCATCAGAAATAATGTATAGTAGCGAGTTATCTGCTAGTATATTTTTTTCTAATGCGGCCAATGTTCTTCGAGTATGCTTAGGACGATTGTAGACGAAGAGGACAATAGGTGCTAAGTTCGACATCATATTATTTCATTTGTATCAAAGATATAAAGTTATTTCTTGTGGCGATTTCTTTTTGAATCTTTTTCCATCTTTCTAAATGACTTTGTTAAATTTGTTTTTTTGAATCTTTTTCATGAGTGAAAATACAAAGCAAAACACCCTTAATGGATTGTTTTGGAATGCTGTTGATCGTTTTGGTTTTCAAATAGTGACCACTATAGTCGGGGTTGTAACTGCCCGTGTGCTGACGCCAGAAGACTTTGGCGTTTTAGCGGTATTACTAATATTTTCAACGATTGCAACGACTTTTGTCGATAGTGGTTTGGCAACTTCCTTAGTGAGATCTCGCGATGTGGAAGAGAAGGACTACTCAAGTATGTTTGTTTTTAATCTTAGCATTAGTGTTTTGATTTATTTCATACTTTTCTTTTCTGCTCCCTATCTCGAGAGGTTTAATGGTATAAAAGGACTTACCTTGTATGCAAGAGTTCTTTTCTTGCAGTTATTGATACATTCTCTTGGGATTGTTCAATATGTAAAACTCTTAAAGAGCTTTTGTTTTAAAGAAACTGCTCGGATTAATGTTCTATCAGTTGTTTTTTCGGGAACAGCAGTTATTCTTATCGCCTTGCTTGGTTATGGGATCTGGGCAATTCTCCTCCAAACTGTTTTGTATTCTTGTTGTCGAACAGGTATGTTATGGATATGGGGGAATTGGAGGTTGGATTTTTCTTTTTCTTTTAAATGTTTAAGAAAACACCTTCGTTTTTCTCTTTCATTTATGATTGGAAGCATGCTTGGAAAAGTTTTTTCGCAAAGTTATTATTCATTTATTGGGAAACACTTTTCCTTGGCTGAAACTGGATTTTATTTACAAGCGAATAAATGGGGCGAAACCCCCAATCTATTAATTTCTTCTATTGTTCAAGGCACCACCTTATCCACCTTGACGCCTATTCAAGATGATTATCCCAGATTTCTGAATGCTTGTCGCAAATCAATGCGTACGCTAGCTTTTGTTTTGTTCCCAGTCAGCTTCTGCGCTATCGCAGTTGCCGAACCTGCATTTATCTGTTTCCTATCGACAACTTGGGTTAATTCGATCTTTTACTTTCAGTTACTTTGTTTTGCTGGTATCTTTATATCTCTCACCGATTTAAATGTGAATTTTTTGAATATCAAAGGCAAGTCAACTTATACGTTATGGTTTGAAGTAGGTAAAATTTTCTTTGCCATTATACTATTGTTACTGACTTTTCGTTTAGGTATTCTTTATATTATTGTAGGACAAATCGGGGTAAGAGTTGTTTCCTATTTCGTTGTCACATTGTTTAGTGGAAAAGTGTATGGATATACCTTATCATGTCAGTTCGTGGATCTTTTGCCATCGTTTGCGATTAGCGTAATCGCATTCGTTACCGCAACTGGAATCGCTTATCTTATCCCAAATTTATCCTACTTACTGCTGCTGTTGCTTCAAAGTATTATATTCGTATGCGTCTATATCTCGGGAAGTCATTTGTCTCGTAACGATATTTGGATGGATTTGTTCAATATGGGTAAAAACAGACTAACAAAAAAATAGAAATGGAAGTTGCAAGAGGTAATTGGGTTGGTTACGGTACGGTTTTTTACAATGAAAAACTAGGATTACATAGCACCTCGATTGAGGATGTTATTGATTACAGTAATTTGGAAATAGATATGAAGGGACTGTCTTCTTATCTTGATTACGGTTATTGTGTGTTTGGACTTACGCCCGTAAAATATGTGAAATATCTTCAGCCGAACGAATCTTTGCACAAGACTGAAGGTAAAATCCAAGTATTTTCCAACGTCGATACCGTAATTAACAAAATAGGGTATCGTACACAGGAAGACGACGTATTACATTTGATTGAAGACGCATTAGCAAAATGGACTTCGTCTATTGATGGAAACATTTTGATTCCAACCAGTGGCGGGTTTGATTCGCGTTTGTTAAACGTTCTTATCAAAGATAAACAAAGGATAAAGGCATATACTTATGGCACTTCTTTCAATCAAAACTATTCGCGAGAAGTTGTTTATGCACAGCAGCTCTCTCAGCGGCTTGGAACCTCATGGCAGCGCGTTGATTTAAAGTCATTCAATAATTATATAGGTGAGTGGTATACATTGTTTGGCCCTTCGTTAGCTGCTTCCGGAACTTACCATATGGAGTTTTATAAAAAGATTGCCGAAATCGAAAAATTTCAACATTTGTCTTTGTTAAGTGGTATTGTCGGGGACGCTTGGGCGGGAGCGGTCGCTGTTCCTCATATATCTAATGTCGCATCTTACTCTAAACTGGGATACACCCACGGTATGACCGCTAATTCTATGTTGGCTACGGGAGTTGATTACAAGGATGTAGTCGAACCAATTTTTGAACGACAAAGACAGTTATTAGATCTCCCTGAATTTCGTATAATTACGGCAATGCGTAACAAGATGCTGTTGTTGCAATATTTGATTCGGGTTCCGTCTTTGTATGGATTTGAGGGATTTTCACCATTTATCGAAGAGAATATTGCATTGGCAATGTTAAACTTACCTTTAGAGCGTAGAGTTAATAGGCAGTGGCAAAGAGATTTTTTTAAAAAAAATAATGTGTTGTTTGAAGAAGAAAAACACCAATATACCTATCAAAATTCTTTAAATTATTACGCTTTACTGAGTAGTTCATTGGAACCACTTAACGTATCCTTACTTAAGGAAGTAATATCGTTGAAATATTTGGAATGGATTAATTTTAGAGTGGGCAATATTGGTGGAAAAGAAAGAATTTTTCAATCCTTAATGCATACGCCGAAAATCAAAGAAGTTTTGAAAAAGGTTGGTTTTAAAAATGGGCTTTTAGAAGCTTATTTTGCCTATATTACGATTAAGCCAATAGAAATACTTTTATCGAAGAGAAATGCATCATAAATTACTTTTTGTCGGAGATGTTGTTGCGCAGTCAAAGCCGGAATTCTCGAACGAGTTAAAAGAACTGTTCAAGCAGCAGCATTTTTGTTGTTGCAATGTGGAAGCTCCGCTCAGTGGAGTAGGATATCCTCAACAGAAGACGGGACCATTGCTCAATCAAAATAAAGAGGCTGGAAAATGGTTGAAAAATCTAGGATTTAATCTGTTTTCTATGGCTAATAATCATATAAATGATTACGGAACGGACGCTATGTTATCAACTTCTGAGGCCTTCGGATCGGATGACTGTTTTGGAGTTGGGGATGAAAATAAGGCGTATTCGATGTTAGTTAGAGAAGTGGAAGGGATACGCTATGGTTTTTTATCTTATGGAGAAAATGGTTTTGGAGCGTTGAACGGTGATAGAGAATACGGATATGCTTGGGTTAACCATTCTCAAGTCGACTCTAAGATACGCGATTATCGGAAACAAGTAGATGTACTAATTGTACAAGTACATGCTGGAGTGGAGATGATAGATGTCCCTATCCCCGAATGGCGAAAAAGATATCGGGAACTAGTCGATTGTGGTGCCGATTTGATTATCGGACATCATCCCCATGTGTTGCAAGGTGTAGAGATTTATAAATCGAAGTATATCGTCTATAGTTTAGGTAATTTTTATTTTGATGGTATCTTAAATTCTAGGGAGTGGAATCTAGGTGGAATTTTACAGCTGCAGGTAGATAGGGGAAATATAATTGAACTGAAACTTTCTGTTGTGATTAAAGATGAAAATAAATTAATATTAAAGACAGATATTGAATCGGTAGAAATATTGGATACATTGAATAGAAAATTAGTAGATGAAAGGCAATACGTAAAGTATGTGGACGAAATAGCAGAAGAACAGTGGAAGCAACATCATATCCATTATTATGCGAAACCATTTAACGGAATTGGAAAATTCACATTGAGATCATTAGTAAAGCATTTTAAGCGATTGGTTTTTAATAGAAGTATTGATTATCGTATGCTGTGGCATAACATGGAAATCGAAAGTAATTTCTGGGTAGTTCGGCGGGCTATCCAGAAATTTAATCGTGAGAAAATATAAATATTACAGTACTGTAATGGATTTTGCAAACTCCCTTAATTTAGGGTGATTAGAATCAAGGTCAGTAACAAGATAGGTCACATCGCGCAGTGGTGCTACTCTCATTTTCTGGTTCGAATTTAATTTTTCGGTTATGCTAAGAATAGCAACATTCTTCGAACATTTGATCATTGCCCGTTTTATTTGTACCACCTCCCAATCAGAATCTGTTATTCCTTCGTCTAGTGAAAGACTATTTGTGCCTAGGAGACAAAGGTCTACGCGAAGATCTGAAAGTTCATTGATAACTTGTGCTCCTGTTACAATGTTGGTGTTTCTCGATAATTTACCGCCAATGAGTATGACATCAATGTTTTCCTTCTCCGCCAGTTCCAAAGCAACCAAAGGACTTATCGTGAAGAATGTACATTGTATTTCGCTGGGTACAAGTCGAGCCAGTTCAATCATGGTTGTTCCTCCACCCACCAATACCGTCATCCCATTTTGTATCAATGAAATAGCCTTCTTCGCAATTTCTTTTTTTGACTCTTTTGCATAAACATTTCCTTCCTGGAAAGGAAATTGAAAGGATTTCGATAGGGCACCCCCATATACTTTAAGTACTTGCCCATTTTCTGCCAACTCATTTAAGTCCCGTCTTATGGTGTCTTCGGATACATTAAGCTGTAGGCTTAAGTCTGAAGACAGAACTTTGTTGTGTAGATTTATTTGGTGTATAATATAGGCCTGTCTTTCTTCCTTTAACATAATTCAATTGATTAGTTGATGATACCTTTTTACTATTATTCTTCAGACTGATTTTCATCAGTTGGTTTGATTTTGGTTACCCCTGCTTTGAACCTCGGTTTAAACCCAAGCGGTTTTGCGGGCGTATCTTCGGATTGTGTTTTGTTTTCCGTTGTAGGCGCAATGTCGGTGTTTTCCGCAGGATTTACTTCATCAGTGGTATTTTTGGTTACCCCTGCTTTGAACCTCGGTTTAAACCCAAGCGGTTTTGCGGGCGTATCTTCGGATTGTGTTTTGT
>NZ_CBFFRI010000005.1:44134-421387 GCF_965644235.1 Sphingobacterium sp. LRF_L2
GGTGTATTTTTGGTTACCCCTGCTTTGAACCTCGGTTTAAACCCAAGCGGTTTTGCGGGCGTATCTTCGGATTGTGTTTTATTTTCCGCTGTAGGCGCAATGTCGATGTTTTCCGCAGGATTTCCTTCATCAGTGGTATTTTTGGTTAGCCCTGCTTTGAACCGTGGTTTAAACCCAAGCGGTTTTGCGGGCGTATCTTCGGATTGTGTTTTGTTTTCCGTTGTAGGAGCGGCGTCTGTGTTTTCCGCAGGACTTACCTCGTCCGCTGTATTTTTGGTTACCCCTGCTTTGAACCTCGGTTTAAAACCTATTGGCTTAGCTGTGGAGTCTTCCGTTCCTGTTTTGTTCTCTATTTTAGGAGCAGTATCGGTCTCTTCCTTTTCAGGTTTTGCAGTACTAACGTTAAATCGCGGTTTAAAGCCACTAGGTTTAGAGCCGTCTCCCGATGATTTCTCTTTATCGTTTTTAGTCTCTACTGTGTCCTCTACAATTGTCTTATCGATAGCGGCTGATGACGAAGCAGCTCCTGCTTTGAACCGTGGTTTAAAGCCTGCAGGTTTAACCGTGACGGTTTTTTCGTCTGCTCTTTGTTCATCAATTTTGACGGCGGTTGAAGTTACCTGAGGTTGTACTTTAATTACTTCTTCGTCTACTAACAGATAACGTTTCCTAAGTTTATTAAACCAGAATTTCTTGCTGTGATCAAAACTTTTCTCTCCCATTTGGGCATAGTGAACCCTGAACTCCTCATATAAAGAGCGTTCATTCGTTTGTAGAAGTGAAATGTTTATCTTCTTTTTTGCAAAAAAATCCTCAAATGTTGTCATCTTAAGGTGCTAAATTTAGGAAATATTAATAAAAAGGAGGGCTATATGGCCCTCCTTTTTACGAAAAAAAAGAATAATTATTCCATATTATGATATACAGCCTGTACATCATCATCTTCTTCAATTTTGTCGATCATTTTTAGAACCTCCGCAGCTTGCTCTTCGGTAATCGAAGTATGCGAAAGAGCGATACGTTCCAGCTTTGCAGACTTAACTTCTATGCCTTTTTGTTCAAGTAAGCTTTGCATATTTCCGAAATCTTCAAAAGAAGTTTGGACAACAACAATGTCGTTTCCCTCTTCATCGGCTTCTACATACAATTCGTCTAATCCTCCATCAATTAGTTCCAGTTCTAACTCTTCCACATCCAGTTCTTCTTTTGCATCAAAGCGAAAAATAGATTTGCGTTGGAAAATGAAATCGAGGGAACCTGTTTTCCCGAGAGATCCACCAGCTTTCGTAAAGTAGCTCCGTATATTGCCGACCGTACGATTCGTATTGTCGGTTGCGGTTTCAATAAGAACGGGTACTCCGTGCGGGCCATATCCTTCGTATACATACTCTTCATACCCTTTTGCATCTTTTTCAGAAGCTCTTTTAATAGCCGCCTCTACGCGATCTTTTGGCATGTTTACCGCCTTAGCATTCTGTACAGCTGTTCTTAAACGAGAGTTGTTTTCCGGGTGAGGTCCTCCTTCTTTCACAGCCATGGCAATTTCTTTACCTAGACGCGTAAACTGTACGGCCATTTTGGCCCAGCGCTTAAATTTTCTTTCTTTTCTAAATTCAAAGGCTCTACCCATTTCTATAAAATTGTTTTGAGGTTTTCAATCATGTCTTTTGTCAGTGCCTCTAAATCAAATGTTGGCTTCCAACCCCAGTCTTCACGTGCATAAGAATCATCTATACTTGCTGGCCACGAGTTAGCTATTGCTTGACGAGGGTCATTATCGACATACGACAGCTCAAAATTAGGAAGAATTTTTTTAATTTCTTTCCCTATCTGTTCAGGAGTAAAAGATACGCCGCTCAAATTGTAACTAGATCGAATGCGAAGCTGTGCTGATGGAGCCTCCATGAGTGCAATGGTTCCTCGGACGGCATCGTCCATATATAGCATAGGAAGTTCCGTTTGAGCGGATAAGAAGCTATTGTATTTTCCCGATTTTAGGGCTTCAAAGAAAATGTGAATAGCATAGTCTGTCGTTCCACCCCCTGGCGCTGTTTTCCAAGAGATAATACCCGGATACCGAACACTTCGGATATCCAATCCATATTTTAGGTGATAATATTCACATAATCTCTCTCCGGCTAATTTGCTGATACCATAGATGCTATTTGGATCCATGATACAATATTGGGCAGTTTGATTCTTCGGGGAATGCGGACCAAAAACAGCAATGGAACTTGGCCAAAATATTCGCTTAATCCCGAGCTCTAGAGCGAGGTCTAATACATGGAGAAGACCGTTCATATTGAGATCCCAGGCTTTCTGTGGATATTGTTCTCCTGTTGCGGAAAGCATGGCTGCCAAAAGATAAATCTGTGTTGGTTTATATTTCTCAAGCAACTCCCTTAACGCTTGTTTATCGAGTACATTGATGGTTTCAAATATCTCGCCATCTTTAAGTTTATCTGGTTCTTTGAGATCAGATGTGATGACATTTTCGTCGCCAAATTTTTGACGTAGGGCAATGGCCAATTCGGAGCCGATTTGACCATTTGCACCAATTAAAATAATACGCTCTTTCATTGGACAAAGATAGGGCATTTTTTGAGCATAAGTCAATAGTTTTTCTGCTCGTTAACCAGTACAAAACTTCCTTTAAATCGCTGAAAATGACCCGCTGAATTGTAGATCTCAGCGGAATATATATAAATGCCGTTTGGGCATTGCTGTGAAGCCTCATCAAGGCCGTTCCAATAAATATCACCAGTTGTTCCTGTGCTTTTGTTACGGATTAATCGGTTTACGACCAGACCTCGATCATTAAAGAGTGTAAGATTAAGCATCATATGGTCTAAGCTAAAGTTGTACTGCAATAGGATATTTTGTTGTTGTTCATTAGCTTGCGGGTAGAAGACCTTTGTTTTCAATAGCAGATTGTCTTTTGAGGTGCTCTCCATGACCGATTTTGAATTTTGGTAACCCGGCGTTGCACCTCCTTCCATTGTGGAGGCAGAAGAGAAATTTCCGGCTTCATTGGTTCCATATTCAGGGTCCTGTCTTTCTAGTGAAATACCTTTCGTGTTCGTCAAAAATGGTTGATGCATATTGTTTTGATAATAAAGGCTGTCAACCATAACTGTTCCACTCGACAGGGTTACCGTGCCTTTCTCATTTGGATAGGCGGGCAAACTAGCCATAGGGATAAAATTTTTTAAAACGGCTTTTGGATAATCTTTTGACACACTTTCTGCAGAGGTGGTTAGCACACGATATTCTTTCGGAAGAATAATGTGTGCGTTCTCTGTAATGGTACGATTGCCTATTTTCCAGGATTTGAGGTCTATAGCTTTCATTGAACGGTTATAAATTTCTACAAAATCGACACCTTCAGTCTTCGGATTGAACAAGATCTCGTTAATGACTATGTCGTTGAATTCCGTTGCAGAAGGGATAAGAAAAGGTGCTGAAATCGAGTAAGTATGATTGCACCATCGAATGTTATTAAGATAAAGGGTATGTTCCATGTCCTTTTGGAGAGCTTGATTAAGAAATAATACCAGAGAGTCCGTATAGTTTTTGTAATCTAGTATGTGGGAGGTTGTAGTAGAAAAAGATATCGTTGTTGTTGCATCGAATTGAATGTCGTCTGCACTCATGTTGAAGGAAAGAACAAGTTTATTATCGGAGGTTTCCAGTATTGTTGCGTGAAGCTCTGGCAGAAAATCTTCTTGCCAAATGCTATTTTGCTTGCCGGGACTGCCTCCTAGCGCATCTTCAGAAGCTCTCCACGTCTGTGCATTATGGCAGGAAATCACAGGGCTGATACGTTCTAGGCTCCACCCTCCAGATTTCTTTGAAGTATTTCCATACCAAGAGTCATGGTATGTGATTTCGTCTAGGATTTCATCATTCGCTCCAATCAAGGCCACCGAAATCCCTTGGTTTGTTAAGGATCGCCATGTAGGGAGGCCTATAACGTTGCCAAATTGTTCGAAAGAACTGACTTGATCAGCCTTCGTCAATAACAAGTATTGTTTTGCTGCTAAAAAAGATTTTTCCAATTCGATACTGTTGCCCCCAACTTTTAAGCGTATATTTTGCAATGAAACCGTTGAAGGCCCTTGGTTGTACAGCTCAATGTATTCGCTAGGAAAAACAACGTTTCCCGATGGATTTGCCATGATTTCTGTGATGATGAGTTGGCCTACCGCATGGGGGATGTTGATTGAAAATATCAAAAAGAACAATAAAAATTGTTGTTTAATTTTTAGTAAAATGAGCATGTTTTGATTAATTTTTAAAAGTTTGGGCGAAACTTTTGTTAAATTTTACATAATAAATTATAAAAGGAGCGGCTTATTTTGTATGTTTGGTTCCTTGGAATAAATTTAAGAAAAATTTAATCATTTAATATACAAACAAAATAAATTAAGTATGAAAGTTGCAGTAGTAGGCGCAACAGGCCTTGTTGGGTCAGAGATTTTGACCGTTTTAGCAGAACGTAATTTCCCCGTAACAGAATTGATTCCCGTTGCTTCAGAAAAGAGCAAGGGTAAGGAAATCGAGTTCAAGGGAAAGAAGTATAAGGTCGTGACTCCAACGGAAGCTATTGCACTTAAACCTCAAGTGGCCTTATTTTCTGCTGGTGGAGGTACCTCAACAGAATTTGCCCCTCAATATGCGGAAGCAGGGATTACCGTAGTCGATAATTCATCGGCTTGGCGTATGGATCCCTCTAAGAAATTGGTCGTGCCAGAGGTAAATGGTGATGTTTTATCTGCTGAAGATAAAATTATCGCAAATCCTAATTGTTCAACAATACAAATGGTTGTGGTTTTAAAACCGCTACATGAAAAATATAAAATCAAGCGTGTTGTCGTTTCTACTTACCAGTCGGTTACAGGAACTGGTGTTAAGGCGGTTAATCAGCTGATGGATGAACGTGCAGGTAAAGAGGGAGAAAAAGCGTATCCTTACCAAATCGATTTGAACGTTATCCCACATATCGACGTATTTCAAGAGAATGGGTACACGAAAGAGGAGATGAAGATGATCAAGGAAACCAACAAAATCATGGGAGACGACACTATTCGCGTTACAGCGACTACAGTTCGTATACCGGTGATGGGGGGGCATTCGGAATCCGTAAATATCGAATTCGAAAACGAATTTGATGTAAACGAAGTTCGCGAACTCTTGGCTTCGCAAGAAGGAGTTATTGTGGTCGATGATCCTGCAAATTTAAAATACCCAATGCCTAAAGACGCTCATGGAAAAGATGAAGTCTTGGTGGGGCGTATCCGTCGCGATGAATCACAAGATAAAACATTAAATCTTTGGATTGTTGCAGACAATTTAAGAAAAGGTGCTGCTACAAACGCCGTGCAAATTGCTGAATTATTAAGTAAGAGAGGTCTAATTTAAGTCTCTTCTTCTTAAGGAGTTTAAGGGCTTTATCATTCTTTGATAAAGCCCTTCTGTTTTTTATATCACGCTTGTTTGGGAATGTGCATTATGAAGTTGTATCTGATCATGTATAATTTTAATCTCTGCAACTTCGTTTATATATGTTATGTGAAGTAAATATGAAAAGCGTTTAATCAGAATGTGCTTTGTGGATTGATGTAAGCGATTGAAGATATGAACGCATGCTGAGAACCGGAGAGAACATAAAAAAGCGGAATGAGAGTTACTCATTCCGCTTTTTTTAATCCGTAAAATTAGATTATCGTACCGGAGTAAATTGATACATGTTATCAAAAACAGTAGAACCAGATACACCTGTAACAACATATCCTTTTCCATCGATAGAAAAGCCTGCTGCTTTCTCACGCGCATCTTTTGTCAAAGCTTGGTGTTTGTCTGTCCAAGAGTCTGTTGACGGCTCGTATTTCCAAACAGTACTTGTTACGCTACCAGATGTGCCTTTTCCGCTTACGACATAACCATAGTTACCTATCACAAACGTGCTTGCGCGTTGTTTTCTAGCATCGTAGGTATAGCTGTCGTCAGAACGGTTCAAGCTATTCAGTGTTTTCCAGTTTGTGCCATCAAAGGAGTAGAATCCGTCAGGCAGATCATTACTATTTGTATACCCACCACCTACGTACGCTTTATCGCCGATTACGAAGCTAAACGCGTAGGATGTCTTATCAACAAAAGGCAAATTCTCCATTTCAGTCCAAGAATCTGTCATAGGATTATATCTATACATATCCCCTAGGTTCTGGCCGGCAACGTTTCTTCCGAGTCCAACATATCCATATTGACCAAGACTAAAAGCCACTGCGCCATGGCGAGCCTCTCCTGGAAACTCAGCAACTTCAGTCCAGGAATTTGTTGAAGGGTTGTAAGCATAGAAGTCTTTAAAAAGTTCATTTTGTAGATTCTGTCCTGTCCCTACATAGCCCTTTCCTCCTACAGCAAACCCTACAGCTTCATGTCTTGCTGGGCCTGTAAAGTCAGCGATATTGCTCCAGGCTGTTCCATTAAATGCTGCTCCATCTAGGGAAATGCCAACAGTTGGGTTTACATAACCACCTACTACATACGCTTTATTTTCTTCTGCTATTGTAAAGGAAGCAGCGCCGCTTCTTGGGGCATTCTTGAAAACGACCGATTTCGTCCATTCCGTTGGCCCCGTGTCTGTACTATCATCATCGTTATCTTTTTTACAGGAATTAAAGGACGTAAAAGCAACAGCACAGGCTAAGATTAATAATAGCCAATTTTTCTTATTCATAAATTATTTAAATTTAGTGTACAATATATTCAATTTTATTTTTGGTTTTTCATTCTCTTTTGCAATGAAAGCAGTATTAAATGTGGAGAATAAAGTCGGTTCTGCACTGCTTAGATAGAAAGAAACCTCATCGTAAGTAGAACTTGACTTTAAATTTTTTAAGTATTGAATCAGGTCAAATGTGTAACGGTTATTTTTTCCTATTTGAGATTCTGTTACTAGAGCCGTCTGTTGTATATTCTGAGGTCTGTAAGGTATTGAGACATAAGAAACAGGAATCCCCTCCTTATCAGCGATGAACAGTTGTACCGCACTTGGTGCTGCATACATTCCAGTACCACTATTGCTTGTTTCTATGACGAGCTCCGCTTTGTTGACCGAAAGATTCTCTTCTAATAAAAAATCTTTTAAAGAAGGGAAAGTTATTTTTGTTACAACACCACTGCCAGATTGTATAAACGTTTCACCATCAGTTTCCGATGTCTTTATTTCTCTGTTCGTGGCAGATAGAGAGGCAAAGGAGGTGTTTGTCCTATCATAATCGATTTGATTATACTGATATGTTCTATCTGTAATATTCAATACTTTTTCGCCTCTCCTCTTGCTCCCATCAGCAGCGAAATAATTGTAATTTACCTTCACTTGAACAGTATCGCTAAACCCAAACGCAACGGTGTTCTCGTCATCTGGAACAAGCGCCATTCCTTTAAAATAATCGATAAAGTTTTCATTTGAAGAAACCTTAATATCTTTTAGTTTTATAAGATTAAATAGATCGTTACCGAGGCTGTTGTCTAATTTAATGGTTAACGAATCGACTGTTGTAACACGAGGACGAAAGGTCAATTCGCCAAGAGGTGTTTCTTCGTACGTGAATTTTTGTGAGGAAAAGATAGATGCACCACTTACGTATACAGGCAATGATTGATTTGGGAATAAAGGGTTTGCAGTCTTTGTTTCCAATCTTTGTGTTAAACGATGGACACGGATAGTTTGTGTTTTCGTTGTATCCCCGAAATAATACCGCGAATTATTGGGTTTAAGGACAAGATTAATGGAGTCAAATACAGCTGTTTCCGGAATGTCATTTGTAAATGATGAAAAACCCAATCGAAAATAAGAGCTAGAAGAAATACTTCCATAGCTAGGATCGCTAACTCGTCCAACTAATACCGATCCTCTTGAGGCGGATGGTATACTTGTTAATTGAACCGTTGACGTATTTATCGTAAAAGTATCTATTAAAGATACGCCCACATTTCCTGTAGCAGAATTGTCCAACATGACACTCATGTCTTTGTTACAACCTATCGCTAGCATAAAAATTAGGATTATCCCCCCTAAAAAGCCAATACTTCTCTTGAAAAAATGATTCATACTGAATGTTTGGGAGCAAAAGTAATGAAAATAGATTGGTTAATGAGTGTTATATTTTGTTAAAATATCATAATTGTTTAAGGGAGTAAATATCGTTTAAAACAACTTAAAGTGTGAATTTATAGCGATGGATATCTCCAAAGTGTTAATAAAGCATATATTTTGTTAAAATTTGATCGTTTGCGAATGTGCTTTCAATCTCCTAAATTACATTTGTATTCATGATGTTTAAGAAATATAATCTTCTGCTTGCAGTCATTATTTTGACAGCTGCTGGAATTATGCTTGTATTGTCTTTTTGGCTTTACGGCAGTTATAAAAGCGAACGAGAGTTGTTTATAGGAACAGCGGAGCGTTCGTTGTTCAATGTATTGCAGAATTACTACCAAAAAGAGTTTTCGGAAAATGGTAAGCTGGCCGCAGCAGACTCTGCAGATTCGAATAGAAGGCATCGGGGGCTTATGATGCTGTTAAATAAAGTTTATCCGGATTTGGATTTAAAACCGCTACAGTACGTGCTTGATACGAGTGATGTGAGGCGTTGGCGTGGACGGAAATCTCCAGAGAATGAACGGAACAAAGAAGAGTCCAATCAATTGTTGCCGCTCTATCTTTTGGAAAAAATGGATTTCAATGCGCAATTGTTGGATACCTTAGAACCTCGACTCGCCCGAGCCCTACAACGGAATGGTATTCAAATAGGCTTTCAATTAACGACAGAAGTTATCAATCGCGATAAATTTGAGCATTTTATAGAACAACGTGCAAAAAAGGGAGAACTTATCACGCGTCCTATTCTTATAAATCCAGGGAATGAGCAGTTTTTGATTGCTAAATTTGAAAATCCTTTCCCTTATTTGCTGATTAGGCTAACGGGGCAGATTTTATTTTCTCTATTATTGTTGACCGCTTTTACGGGTACTTTTTTATATTTGTTCAAGACGATTCGCAGACAGAACCAACTAGCCATATTGAGAAAGGCGTTCGTCAATAATATGACTCATGAACTCAAGACCCCTGTCGCAACAGTTATGGCGGCGGTGGAAGCCATTCAACGTTTTGTGGCGAGTGATGATAAAGTTCGTATGAACAAATATCTTGATATTTCGAAGTCGGAGCTGGAACATCTAAGTAATATGATTGAAAGAGTTTTGCAGTTGGATGTTGATGAGACGCATCGCATACGTGTAGTGAAGCGTCCATTTGATTTAATTGCTGTTGTCAGAAATACGTTGGAGACGGCGCGTATCGGAACTAAGAAGTCTGTGGAAATGACTTGTGAGGCAAAAGAGGATGTCTTGATGTTCGCTGCGGATGAAGCGCATATCAAAAATGTGCTCAGTAATTTACTGGATAATGCGATCAAATATTCATCTAGGGAACCTGTTAAGATTAAGATCCTTATCGAGGAGAATGAAGAAGCGGTTTTTATTGCGGTAATTGACCAAGGCGATGGAATAGAAGCGACACATGTCGACAGTATTTTTGATATGTTTTATAGAGTTCCTCAAGGGAATTTGCATAATGTAAAGGGGTTCGGTTTAGGACTAGCCTATGTAAAACATGTCGTAGAACAACATGGCGGTAGCATCCGTGTAAAAAGTGAATTTGGAAAAGGTAGTACTTTTAAGATCAAAATACCAAAGAAATAGAAAATGGTTGATGTTCTGTATATCGAAGATGAAACGAGTCTAGCGCTTATTGTGGCAGACAGCTTAGAGGCACATGGTTTTCGGGTAAACCATAAAGAAAACGGTCGTGAAGCTCTTGTTGCTTTCAAACACCGGAAGCCCGATATTGTCGTGCTTGATGTTATGATGCCTCAAATGGATGGATTCACCTTGGCACAGGAAATACGCAAGGTAGATCTAAGTACACCTATATTATTTCTTACGGCTATGACGCAAACCGAAGACGTGGTCAAAGGCTTTCACCTCGGTGCAAATGATTATGTGCGCAAACCTTTCAAGATAGAGGAACTTATTGTTCGTATTGAATCATTAACAAAAAAAGTGATTACGGCGACAACAGCAAAGCAATTTGCAATAGGTCATTATGTTTTAGATACCATCAAGTCTACGTTAACTTTTGGCGACGAACAAGAAAAGTTATCATTTAGAGAAACGGAGTTGCTGCGTCGGCTTTTCGAGCATAAGGATGAGGTGGTTCCGCGAGAGGAGATTATTAGGGCATATTGGAACGATGATACCTATTTCACTGGGCGTAGTTTGGATGTGTTTATTAGTAGAATTCGAAAATATTTATCCAAAGATGAGCGCATCAAGATAACGAATATCAGAAGTATTGGATACATGTTAACCATAGATTGAATCCGATGAAAGCACTTATTATCGTAGATATTCAGAATGATTTTCTGCCAACAGGAGCTTTGCCTGTTCCAGACGGAGATACCATCATTCCAAAAATAAATCAGATACAGTCAGGATATGAATTGGTCATAGCTACGCAAGATTGGCATCCTGAGGGACATAAGAGTTTTGCTTCCCAACATGCAGATCATAAACTATTCGATCAGATTATAGTAAATGGTTTGAATCAGACACTTTGGCCAGATCATTGTATACAAGAGTCTGAAGGAGCGGCACTGTCTGTTAGTCTGGATACTAAAAGAATAGAAGCAGTCTTTAGAAAGGGGACGGATGTAGAAATAGATAGCTATTCTGGATTTTTTGATAATGGACATCAGAAGAGTACGGGTTTAGCAGGGTATCTGAAAGATAAGAATGTAACAGAAGTCCATGTTTGTGGATTGGCCGCTGAATTTTGTGTGTATTATACCGCTATGGATAGCCTTCAACAGGGCTTTTCAACGGCAATATTGACAACATTAACGAAGGCTATAGATGACGCTGTCTTTGAAAAAAAGAAGACTATTTTCCAACAGGCAGGAGGCGTACTTCTTTCCAATCCTTAGGATTAGGATCTAGATGTATGCACTCGCGTTCAAGGTCCCATTGGTTCTTAGCAAATAGTTGAAGGAAATTAAATGTATAAACTGTACAGCAACAAATACATTGCATATAAAAAATGGAAAAAGCTGTACCTACAAAAATGATATCTTTGTTAAAAATAGTTTCAGATGAAAGATACGACTATAAGCCGTAAAGAGAAGATTATGAAAGTAGCGCTTTCCCTGTTTGCTACCAAAGGCTATGTGGATACCTCGACTAAAGAGATTGCACAGGAAGCGGGTGTTTCTGAAGCGTTGATTTTTAAACATTTTGGAAATAAAGATTCGTTGCTTGCCAATATAGTAAAAGCGGGTTATCGCCGTGTCCTTTCACATCATCGTGGCATGATGATGTATAAAAATCCGAAAGATTTTTTAAGGAATATGATTTTCTTGCCTAGTAAACTCGTGACAGAAGAGCCTCTGTTTTGGAAATTACAAGAACGGTTGTCTCATAATGGGTTCTCAAAGCAACAGCATGAACAATTTATGAAACCAGTACAGCCTATTCTTGTGAAAGCATTCACAGAGTTGGGGTATGAAAGTCCAGAGTTAGAAACACAATTTTTGCTTCTCATTATTGATATGCTTTGGAAAAGAGAAGCGAATGAAGATATTACCAATAGCTTAGACCTGGCCCTACTCCTAGAAAAAAAATACGATTTATAAACATGCGGTATTGTGCATGTTTTTTTTTAAACACGCTTAAATTTGTGAGTTCAATTTTTTTTAACGTAATTCGATTCCTCGTAAGGAACTAAAATAGGATGAAAAAAGCGATTTTTCTTTTTTGGATGCTGATTGTCTGCACATACGCTAGTGCACAACAGAAAGTAGATTTTGTAACATTTATCAACAGTAAGCATGCTTGGGTAGACTCTGTGTTCAGTAAATTGACACCAAAAGAACGTATAGCGCAGTTGTTTCTCGTTCGTGCACACACAAATTTGGGCGCAAAATATATAGATTCTGTAGCGTTGGTTATCCAAAAAGAGCAATTGGGTGGATTGGTGGTCTTTCAAGGAGGGCCAGTAGGTCATGCCCAGATGTTAAATCGTTATCAGAAATTGAGCAAAGTACCTCTTTTGGTAACCTATGATGGGGAATGGGGGTTAGGTATGCGTCTTCCAGATTCCACGATATCATACCCTTATCAAATGACGCTTGGAGCAATTCAAAATGAGCATCTACTGTATGAAATGGGGTTACAAGTGGCCAAAGATTTCAAACGACTGGGGATGCATTTTAATTTTGCACCGGTAGTTGATATCAATAACAATCCGCAAAATCCTGTTATTAATTTTAGGTCTTTTGGGGATAGTAAGTATAATGTAACCAGAAAAGCAAAAGCTTATATGGATGGTATGGTCAATGGAGGTATTATAGCATCGCTTAAACATTTTCCAGGACATGGAGACACTGATGTTGATTCCCATCATGATTTGCCACAGCTCAACTTTTCAAAGAAACGATTAGATACCCTAGAGATTTTTCCGTTTCGAGAGCTCATTAAAGCGGGGGCTCCAGCGATTATGGTGGCACACATGAATATTCCTGCTTTGGATGCTACTCCAAATATTCCATCCTCTATTTCTCGAAAAGTAGTGACCGATTTGTTGCGGAAAGAGTTAGGTTTCAAAGGACTTACAGTTACTGACGCAATGGATATGAAAGGTGTGAAAAAGTTTTTTCCAAACGGAGAGGCTGATGTGATGGCTATTGAAGCAGGGCACGATTTGTTGGAAATATCCGAAAACAGTGCGAGAGCAATAGATTTAGTAGAAAAGGCCGTAAAGAACGGTCGGTTGAAACAGGCTGAACTTGATGCCCGGGTAAAGCGTGTTTTAGCTGCAAAATACTGGTTAGGGCTTCATCAATATCGCCCGGTTGGTTTACAAAATCTATTTGCGGATCTGAATAGTCCCTCCTCAAAGCTTCTTGTACAACGTTTGGCTGAAGCATCTGTCACAGTGCTAAAAGCAGATAAAAAAATCAAGGGCTTTGTAAAAAGTGAGGAAACTGCAATCGTCTCCTTAGGGATCAATAAGCCTCAAGATTTCGAAAAAGGATTGACAGAGCAGCTTGCAAAAAGTACAAATTTCTTCATTACAGGAAAGGAAACAGAGGAGGAGTTGAAAGACCTGTCGAAGCAAATTCGCGGGCATGCACAAATTGTGCTCGTGATACACGATAATCGTCCAAGACCGAAAAGTGAGTCTGATTTGAGTGATGCTATTAAGGCCTTTGTCAATAAGCTTGCTGGCAGACGTACAATAACGGTTATGTTTACGAATCCCTATGCGCTGGACAATGTGCCGATCTATCGCAGTGCCTCAATCATTATGGGTTACCAGAATGATAGCTTTATGCAGAAAGCTGCACTGAAAGTTCTATTGGGACAGGTGCGTGCCAGTGGTAAATTACCTATCAGTGTCAATAGAAAGTTTCAATTTGCTGACGGGATTTAAAGATCGGGAGTAGGTTTTTTGTATTTAACTTGTTGAAATTCGGTGTTTTAATCTAGAGAGTTGGTGGCTTGAAAAGAGCGTAAATGTAAAATTTTTAAGAATGGTACAAAATAGTTAGCATATTGCTAACTGTTGGTTCTAAAAATTGCTAGGAATAATTCCCTATCTTGCTGTTTAAACGATATTTTTGTGCAGCTTAAATTCTGAAAATGGCGAAAGAAAGTATCTCCATCTTTGATATGTTCAAGATCGGTATAGGCCCCTCCAGTTCACATACGTTGGGACCTTGGCGTGCAGCACAACGTTTCATCGACGTTCTGAAAAATAGAGAGGCGTTGTATGCCGTGGAAGGCATCAATATCTTGCTTTATGGCTCCTTAGCGAAAACAGGTGTTGGGCACGGTACAGATATTGCGGTTCTGCTTGGTCTCAGTGGGGATGACCCTGTCACCTTTGATGTTTATCAGGTTATGCCTAAGGTGGATACGATAAAGAATTCGGGAGAAATCACTTTAGGGGCAACACATCGAATCCCTTTCTCCTACAAAAACGATCTCTCTTTTTTATATTCCGAAAGTTTACCTTTTCATCCAAATGCTGTTACTTTTCAGGCATTTTTAAAAGATGGGACGGCTATTTCTGAAACTTATTATTCGATTGGTGGTGGATTTGTCGTGCAAGAAGAAGATGCCGAAGGTGCTTTAAGTGAAATCGATTTACCCTTTCCTGTGGATACAGCTCAAGAGTTGATGGTCTGGTGTATGCGGACGGGACTGAAAATTTCTGAATTGGTAATGGAGAATGAACTGGCTTGGCGGAAGGAAGAAGTTACGCGAGAAGGGGTTCTGCAGATTTTTCATACGCTTAAAGACTGCATTTACAAAGGCTGTCATACAACGGGAGTATTGCCAGGTGGTTTACACGTGGAACGTAGAGCGGCGAAGATGAATAAGCGTTTATTGCAGGGAAGGGAATACCTGGATTATGAGTCATGGATTAACGCAATTCGCACTGGAGGAAAAGAATTTGCTTATATTTTAGATTGGGTGAGTTGCTTTGCATTGTCTGTTAATGAGGAAAATGCTTCTTTTGGGCGGGTTGTGACAGCGCCGACCAATGGAGCATCGGGCGTTATACCGGCTGTATTGCAATATTATATTACTTTTCACGATAGTTTTCAAGACGACAAGATCATTCAATTTATAGCTACAGCCTCAGAAATAGGATCTATCTTTAAAAAGGGAGCTACAATATCGGCCGCTATGGGTGGGTGTCAGGCAGAAATAGGAGTTTCTTCTGCGATGGCTGCAGGAGCGTTAACCGAATGCCTCGGGGGATCACAACGACAAGTGTTGATGGCTGCGGAAATTGCTATGGAACACCATCTAGGCCTTACCTGTGATCCTATTGGTGGGTTAGTACAAATTCCCTGTATAGAACGTAATACTATGGGGGCCGTAAAAGCGATTACGGCAGCCCAGTTGGCATTAAACTCCAATCCGGATAAAGCGAAAGTGAGTCTCGATGCTGTGGTGAGCACAATGTGGGATACAGCGCAAGATATGAATGTGAAATATAAAGAAACGGCAGATGGTGGCCTTGCTATCAAAGTGCCTTTGAGCTTGCCAGAATGTTAATATGAAATGTCCATGCTTGCAAAGCGCAACCACGAATGCAAATAACCTCGAAGATAGCCGAACGAAGTGAGCTCTCCAAAGGAAATCTGGATTTCCAAAGGATCTTAAAAGTTAGAACAAGTGAAATGAGCTTATTTATTCCAATGAACTCTAACGCTTATAAATAATTATTTATGAAATATAGTGCGCTTGCTTCCGGAAGTAATGGAAATTGTTACTATGTGGGGACGGATACACATCAGATTCTGATTGATGTAGGGATTAACACAAAGCATGTCGAACTACGCATGGCTAACCTAGGTATAGATCCATCGGCTATTGATGCTATTTTTATTACGCATGAGCATACCGACCATATTCGTGGCTTATCAGTATTTTGTAAGCGTTACCAAATTCCCGTTTATATCACGGCCGGTTCCTATAAAGGTTCCCGTTTACATCTGCCAGAACATCTGGTGCGGCTGATATTGCCAAACGATAAGGTCGATGTAGGGGGGCTGACGGTATATGGTATACCCAAATATCATGATGCCAAAGAGCCCTGTAGTTTTCTCGTTAGCGACGGCCAAACAAATATTGGTGTTTTGACGGATGTCGGACGGATTTGTGAAAATGTTAAACATGTAATACAGCACAGTGATGTATTACTCTTAGAGGCGAATTACGACGAGGAAATGCTTGAAAAAGGACGCTATTCTTTTTACCTGAAAAATAGAATCCGAAGTGGTTGGGGGCATCTATCTAATACGCTTTCTTTGGAAGCCTTTGTGGAAAATCATTCGCCACGCCTCAAGCACCTGATTCTATCGCATCTGTCGGGCGAAAATAATACAGTCGAACAAGTTTACCAAACATTTGAATCTCATTGTATGCAGATAAAACTTTCGGTGGCCACTCGCTATGAAGAAACAGCACTCTTTGATGTGCGAGAAACAATGGATTCTAGCATTGTTTTCCGCTAAAATGTATTATACTGCAGATGACCTTGGGGGTTCTTAAAGATAAACGATAAAAAATGACGAACATCAAAGATCGAGTATTGGCTATAGCGGAGAGTAAGGGAATTAGTAAAACGGACTTCTTTAAGGAGCTCGGCTTATCTTATGCAAACTTTAAAGGAATCCAAAAACAATCGGCTCTAAATTCTGACGCAATCGCGACTATTTTGTGCAGTCATAAAGACGTTAATCCGACCTGGCTGATTATGGGGGAAGGAAAAATGTACCAGAATGATGATTCCATTCTTTCGGGATCAGAATCATCCATGACAAATGCTTTATATAAAGTTATCGAATCTCAGGATAAAACAATCCAATCGCTAGAAAAACAAATTACATTGTTGGATAGAGAGTTGCAACAATGGCGCAACTCTACGGCAGGATAATTGGCAAGAAAATGCCAATTCAATCGAACTGTTTAGACGAGTCGCATACCAAAAAGATCTGCGATATGTTTTTTCAGCTTATCTTTCACGTCAGCTAAATCTAACGTATATCCTAATTCACGTTCCAACGAGGTGACATCTTTATCGTCAATTCCACAGGGTATAATATTACCGAAATAACTGAGATCCGAGTTGACGTTAAAGGCAAAGCCATGCATTGTTACCCAGCGGGATGCCCGAACACCCATCGCACAGATCTTACGAGCGCGCTCATTGTCGGCATCAATCCAAACACCTGTATATCCCTCATAGCGACCTGCCTGAATGCCATAATCTGCACAAGTAAGAATAATGGCTTCTTCCAATGTGCGGAGATAAAGATGAATATCGGTAAAGAAGTTATCTAAATCTAAAATAGGATAGCCTACAATTTGGCCGGGACCATGATAGGTAATGTCTCCTCCGCGATTAATTTTATAAAATTTTACTTTTTTTTCTATGAGACCACGCTCATCTAAAAGCAAATATTCTGGATGTCCACTTTTTCCCAACGTATAAACGTGAGGATGCTCTGTAAAAATAAGGTGGTTTGGAGTTGGCTCGTGCAGGCTGTTGACTCTATTGTCTTGTTTGACGGCCAGCGTTTTTGCAAAAACCTCTTCCTGTCGGTCCCAAGCATCTTGATAGTCTACTAGTCCCCAGTCGATAAATTGTACCTCTTTATTCTGCATGTATTGCGGTTCCATGATCTCTTCTTCAAAAGGTTATGCTGAATAGCATAATAAACTGCTTCAAATTTACATAATTTGAAACGAAATACGTTGTCGTAATAACCTAGGAGAACGAAGAGTACATAAAAACAATTATCTTTGTATCCTTATTCGCGTGAAAAAAAGCGAGTAGGCAACAGAATAACAAGCGGATGGTAGAACTTTATGCCGTAAAATGCTTGCTGGTTCCAGTATAACAAACAACATCAACGTTTCTAATGCCTATTGTACAGGCATTTTACCATAAAAAAGAGAAGACAAATGGCAAAAACAAAAATATACGATACCGCAATAAAGCAAGAAACAGCTATACTCGTTTCTGTCATAACTCCAGATACAACAGAGGCAAAAGCACATGAGTACCTGGAAGAATTGGCCTTTCTGGTCGAAACTGCTGGTGGAGCGACTAAAGCTATTTATACGCAAAAACTGGCTTATCCAGATCGGGCTACTTTCGTAGGAAGTGGAAAATTGGAAGAAATTAAAGCGCATATTAAAGCTGAGGAAATCGATATGGTTGTGTTTGATGATGAGTTATCTCCTTCTCAACTTCGAAATATTGAAAAGGAATTTCAGGTCAAAGTATTGGATCGTTCGAATCTGATCTTGGATATTTTTGCGAAACATGCGCAGACTGCTCAAGCAAAAACCCAAGTTGAACTAGCTCAGCTTCAATATTTATTACCTCGTCTGACGCGCATGTGGACCCACTTAGAAAGACAGCGAGGCGGAATCGGAATGCGTGGGCCTGGTGAAAGTCAGATTGAGTCCGATCGCCGAATGATTTTAAATAAGATTTCCTTGCTTAAAGACCGCCTAAAACAAATCGATAAGCAAAATGAGACGCAGCGAAAAAATCGTGGCGAACTTATCCGTGCGGCCTTGGTGGGGTATACCAATGTCGGCAAGTCGACCATCATGAATATGATCTCCAAGTCGGAGGTACTCATCGAAAATAAACTTTTCGCGACTTTAGATACAACTGTCCGCAAAGTCGTCATTGATAACTTGCCCTTCTTGTTGTCCGATACCGTTGGTTTCATTCGTAAGTTACCCCATCATCTTGTAGAGTGTTTCAAGTCTACACTTGATGAAGTGCGCGAAGCAGATATACTTATCCATGTTGTAGATATATCGCATCCCAATTTTGAAGATCACATCCAGGCTGTAAATGAGACATTAAAAGAGCTTAATGCCTTGGATAAACCGGTCGTTACCGTATTTAATAAAATTGATGCCTACAAAGCTCCTGTAGCCGAGGATGAGGAAGGAGAGGAAATAAAAGTTACATTGGAAGATTTTAGAAATTCCTGGATGGCGAAGAATTCTGATCCAGCGATCTTCATTTCGGCAACCAACAAAACAAATGTAGAAGAGTTCAAGGAGAAAATGTATCAGATCGTTGTTGATTTGCATAATGCTCGGTATCCATATAATAACTTGTTATATTAAAAGATCTGGTGGCATGATTAAATTGAAATCAGGGTTGCTAATTTAAACTCTGCCACGTAAATTAGATATACATGAAATGTTCATCATTGCAAACCGAATGTAATGAGCTCATTGATGCCGTTAGAATTAAACACGATGAATAAACACAAATACAAATGAAAATAACCCGAAGGGCTCATCGAAGATAACCGAACGAAGGGAGCTCTCCAAAGGAAATCCGGATATTCTATATGGCCTTTAGAAAATAGATAATTTATATATGAAACCCAATAAGAATCGACCAGAACTTTCAAAATCCTCTCGATTTAATCGAAAAGCAATGCGTGTCATGAATATTATGGCCATTTCTGTTTTTTTATTGGCTATTATTTACAAGATTTTTTTTTCAAAATAAAGTAATATGTCTCAAAAGCAAATCTTAAATACCGACCAAGCACCTGCAGCTATCGGTCCGTACAATCAATCTGTCAAAGCAGGCAACACATTATATGTGTCCGGTCAAATTCCGTTAATTCCTGGCAGCATGGAATTGGTTACTTCTGGTGTTGCAGATGAAACACACCAAGTTCTAAAAAATGTACAGGCCATCTTGAATAATGCAGATTACACATTTGAAGATGTTGTGAAGGCCACAATCTTTATCAGCGATATGGGCGATTTCGCGACGATTAATGAAGTCTATGCGCAATATTTTACAGCAAATCAGCCTGCGCGTGAGTGTGTAGCCGTAAAAACGCTGCCAAAAAATGTAAATGTTGAAATATCTGTTATTGCTTGGAAAGCATAGTAGAAAATATATTTACAAAAAAGCCGCTATGTGATAAACTAGCGGCTTTTTTATTTGAAGTATCGCCGGTACGGTCCGTTGGCTTTTACAGGAAGGATAAAAAGAAAAGAGGGGCATGTGCATGACGTTTCATTAATAGAGCTGCGATACGAGGAGATGCGAAAATTATTTTTCTTTTGAAAAAGCAGCTGTCGCGTCTTGTTGTTTGTTGACGTTTAAAGAAGTAAAAATGGGCCCAATAAAAGACCGTTATGAAAAATAAATTCGTATTACTTTATGTTGTTATCGGTTTCCTGTGTACATCTTGTGAAAAAGTCAGCGAGAGCACCAGATCGACAGATGAAGAACACTTGATGCTTCTTTCGGAAAGGATTGACGCTTATGTAAAAGACGTCCCCTGTACGGGTACTGAAGAATGGTTGTTTGCAGCAATCGGTGCCAAGGCCTGTGGCGGGCCAACCCATTATATAGCCTATCCTAAATCCATTGATGTAAAAGCTTTTCTCGCTCTAGTTTCCAAATTTACAGAAGCGCAGAAAGCATTTAACAAAAAATACAATGCTTTTTCGGATTGTCGTTTTGTTTCTCCTCCTATAAGGATAGATTGTGTAAAAGGGAAGCCTGTTCTTATTCAAGAACAAGAAATTATAAATGAATAAATAAAAAATAATAGATATGAAATTACTGCATCTCAAATCGCTTGTGCGTTGTTTTGTTATTATTGCGATCACATTAATATCTTGTGCAAAGGACGATCTATCTTACACAAATCTATCCGAAGAGGAACTGTCGGAGCTTGAAAGAGAGAAGTATGACGCTATACAAGCGTTTGCTCAACCAGAAGTCTGCACAGATCCGTCTGTCTGGTTAAAAATGGATATGAATAGCGTCTGTGGTGAAGGTCGGCTTATTTATCATGAATCTGTCGATGTGGCAAAGTTGAAAGTGATGGTAGAGGACTATAATGCCTTGATTAAAGTCTATGCCCCGCTTATCTCTGCATTTATTAGTTGTGAGGCGTTTCGGGAGCCGTCCGGAATAGTTTGCGAAGAAGGCAAGCCAGTTTTTATTTATGATGAAGAGGTTGGCGATAACTAGCCTTTTTAGTGATGAGTGCTAAAGAATAATTTTCTTAAATTAGCCACTCTAATAAAATGGCTGATTTATCTGTAATAACTCCGATCGAATACCTGAAAGGCGTAGGGCCTCAGAAAGCTGATGTCTTGAAAAAAGAGTTGCAGGTTTTCACCATTGGTGATCTTCTGCAGTATTATCCTTTCCGTTATATTGATAGAACCAAATTTCACAAGTTAAGGGAGCTTCATGCCGATATGATTGGTGCCCAGGTTCTTGGACGTTTGATCTCCATTCAAGAAGTGGGAGAAAAAAGAGCGCGTAGACTCGTTGGTCAATTTCGAGATGATACGGGAAGCATAGAGCTTGTCTGGTTTCAGAGTATTACTTGGTTGAAAAAAAGTTTAACAGTAGGGGCTGCGTATGTGATGTATGGTAAACCTACCGAATTCAATGGGCAGATCTCTGTGACGCACCCTGAGATGGAATTATTTCAGTCGCAGGAAAAGAAAATAGGTAATTTAACGATGCAGCCGGTCTATTCTTCGACCGAGAAGCTAAAGAAATTCAGCCTCGATACAAAGGGAATACAGCGTTTACAACAGACTGCTTTGGAGACGGTTTATAGAAGCTTACAAGAACCGTTGCCAATTTATATTTTGGAGAAACATCAGCTATTGGCATACCCACAGGCACTGCTTTCGATTCATTTCCCTCAACAGGTTAACGAGTTAAATGCCGCTATTCGGCGATTAAAATTCGAAGAACTCTTTTTTATTCAGCTACGTCTCTTGCGGAATAAACAATTGAATACACAAAAATATAGAGGACACAGGTTTGGCCAGGTCGGAGAGCGATTTACAACATTCTTCAATGACCGGTTGCCTTTTCCACTGACCAATGCGCAAAAACGAGTTATTAAAGAAATACGTTTAGATACCAATACCGGAGCACAGATGAATAGACTTGTGCAAGGAGATGTGGGCTCCGGTAAGACTGTTGTGGCTTTGATGTCTATGTTATTGGCAATCGATAATGGCTATCAAGCCTGTATGATGGCTCCTACTGAAATTCTTGCTCAACAGCATTTTGCCGGTATAACAGCGTTGTTGGGAGAGGATATCTGCCGTGTTCGCTTGCTCACAGGATCCTCGTCCACAAAGGAGCGGCGGTTGGTGCACCAAGAGCTTGAAAATGGATCGCTGGATATTCTGATAGGTACACATGCCTTAATAGAAGATAAAGTCAAGTTTAAAAATATCGGTTTCGTCGTTATCGACGAACAACATCGCTTTGGTGTGGAACAGCGGGCGAAACTCTGGAGAAAAAATGTAATTCCGCCTCACATGTTGGTTATGACAGCTACACCAATACCTCGGACATTAGCGATGACAATGTATGGTGATCTCGATATTTCCGTTATTGACGAATTGCCTGCTGGACGTAAACCGATTAAGACGGTACATTTTTTTGAAAATCAGCGATTGCGGGTCTTCGGCTTTATGCGTGACGAAATTGCTAAAGGAAGGCAAGTATATGTTGTGTATCCCCTAATTAAGGAAAGTGAGAAGATGGACTTGCTTTTTTTGGAGGCTGGATTAGAAAATTTACAACGCGAATTTCCGTTGCCAGGGTATAAGATCAGTATTGTGCATGGCAAGATGCCTGTGAAGGACAAAGATTTCGAGATGCAGCGGTTTGTAAAGGGAGAAACACAAATTATGGTGGCGACCACAGTTATTGAAGTTGGAGTGAATGTGCCCAATGCTTCTGTGATGATCATCGAGAATTCAGAACGTTTTGGACTTTCGCAACTTCATCAATTACGCGGTCGTGTGGGAAGAGGTGCTGAACAGTCCTTTTGTATTTTGATGTCAGGAAATAAGCTGAGTAAAGAAGGACGCACGCGTCTCGAAACGATGGTTCGAACTTCAGATGGATTCGAAATCGCAGAAGTTGATCTACAACTTCGTGGTCCAGGAGATATATCAGGAACACAGCAATCAGGCATATTGGAAATGAAGATAGCCAATCTTGCGTCAGACCAAGCGATTCTCACCGAGGCCAGAAGCTCCGTGCTGGAGCTATTTAAAGAAGATCCTAATCTTCAGCTCGAGAAGAACAGGTTGTTGGTACATTATCTTTCTCAGCGTAGTCCTGGGATCTCTTGGGATAAGATTTCTTAGTAATCTTTTGTGCTATAGCTTCTTTCTGAAATTCCTTAAATTGTGCAGGTTAACAAATAAACCTTATGGATACAACAAAAATCGTATTGGTCAACGGAAAGATATATAATGGAGATATGTACTATACAGACTATGCATTGCTTCTCAATTCAGGCAAGATCGAAGGGATCACGGTTGTATCGGAAGTTCCTGTCGACTATGTGTTAAATGATGTCCAACAGGCGAACATCTGTCCAGGGCTCATAGATTTGCAAATTTACGGGACGGGGACAGATGTGTTTTCTGCAGACCGAAGCGTGGAAGCGCTAGCTCGTATTGAGAAGAGTCTTCTTTTCCAAGGATGCACTTCTTTTATGCTGACACTGGCTACAAATACACTAGAAATCTTCAAAGAAGCAATTGCTGTTTTTCAAGAGGCTGCTCCAAGAGTCGCTCTTGGATTACATCTCGAAGGACCTTTTCTGAATGCAAAAAAAAGAGGGGCCCACCCCGAGGAATTGATTATTTCACCGTCGCCGGATTGTATCAACTATTTATTGGCTGGAGATCTTGGGGCAGTGAAGATGATGACTGTTGCACCCGAAAAGATAGATCAGGCAAGTCTTGACTTATTATTAAGAAAAGGGATTTTATTAAGTGCAGGGCATAGTGATGCCTCATTTCAGGAGTCTTTAATAGGGTTTGAAAAAGGAATCCAAGCCGTAACACATCTCTGGAATGCGATGTCGCCTTTTCACCATAGAGATACGGGCTTGCCAGGAGGCACATTCTATCAAAATAATGTTTTTGCGTCGATTATTGCAGATGGAATACATGTGGATTTTCAGGCATTAAGAACCAGTAAAGCATTGCTTGGGAATCGTCTGTTTTTAATTACCGATGCGGTAGGCTCCTGTGATCAAGAACCTTATCAACATGTCTTCCAAGGCGATCACTACACGTTGCCCAATGGCACACTAAGTGGCTCTGCATTAACAATGTTACAGGCTATACGAAATTGTGTTCGGCAAGGTGGTATACCAATAGATGAAGCGATAAGGATGGCGACAACTTATCCTGCTGCATTGATCAAGCGTTCGGATATAGGAAATCTAAATGAAAAGTCTAAGGCGAATGTTCTCGTGTTTAACGAAGGTTTTGATGTGCAGTCGGTTTATTTTGAAGGGGTTAAGTGCTGTTAGCTTTTCAAGGAAAACATTCGGTATTTCCACATTTCATTCCATATAGGAAAAAGTGTAGTTTTGTAACCTATGAGTTTGAAAACAATAAAGAACTTGGCTTTTTTGTTTTTTATTCTTTCTGTGATTTTCATGTCCTGTGCATCACGTAAGAATAAAAAAGCTGCAAAAGAGTTAAAATCCCCTATCGTTGAGGTTGTAAAAACAGATGTGATTCCCCAGGCAGACCCTGCGTCAGCAGCTTCGGTTCCATTGATTACCACTACGCAGGTTAAGCCTGTGGCTACAAAGCCAGCTCCTGTTGAGGAGCCTTTACGTGTGGATCTCCCCCTTATCTCTAGAGAATTTAGAGGGGCGTGGGTTGCCACAGTTGCGAATATCAATTGGCCGACTAGAGGAAACTTTAATAGTGAATCGCAAAAGCGTGAGGCCATTCAGCTGCTTGATTTTCTGAAAGAAAATAACTTTAACGCCGTTCTTTTTCAAGTGAGACCATCCGCAGATGCGCTATATGAAAGTCCTTACGAACCTTGGTCTTATTTTTTGACAGGAGAAACGGGGAAAAGACCGACTCCATTTTATGACCCACTTTCTTTTTGGGTTGAGGAAGCACATAAGCGTGGCTTAGAATTGCATGTTTGGTTAAACCCCTATCGGGCGCATCACTCGAGTGGTGGTGCGGTAACTAATGCTTCCATGGTAAGAGAGGCTCCGGAGTTGGTTGTTCGTTTGCGTAACGGCATGTATTGGTTTGATCCAGCAAATCCAAAAACGCAAGATCATGCGGCCAAAGTTGTCCTAGATATTGTGAAACGGTATGATATTGATGGGGTTCATTTTGATGACTATTTTTATCCCTATGCTGAGTACAATGGGGGGGCGGATTTTCCAGATGATGCATCGTGGTCGACTTACAAACGCTCCGGCGGTTCCTTGTCTAGGGGCGATTGGCGCCGAGACAATGTGAACAGGTTTATCGAACGTGTGTATCGCGAAATAAAAACAGAAAAAAATTATGTGAAGTTTGGAATAAGTCCTTTTGGTATTTGGAAGCCAGGTTACCCCGCTGGTATCACCGGGTCATCGCAATATGATGAACTCTATGCGGATGCAAAGCTTTGGCTGAATAAAGGTTGGATAGATTATTTCACACCACAATTATATTGGCCAATACAGCCTACAAGACAAAGTTTTACAGCACTACTCCGTTGGTGGCAATCGGAAAACGTTCATCAGCGTCACCTTTGGCCAGGGCTAAATACCGTAGAAATTCGTGTGGGAAACAAGCCTCAGGAGATTGTCAATCAGATTGCGGAAACAAGAAAAATCGTGCCCGAGAGTATCGGCGCTGTACACTGGAGTATAGCTGGATTAACAAAAAGCCCGGCTATGACACAGGCCCTAAAGTCGGGACCTTATGCACATAAGGCGCTAATACCACGATCGCCTTGGCTAAAATCAAATCCTTTGTTGGCGCCTAGCCTCCTATTGACGCAACAAACGAGTAGTGTGTTTGCAAAATGGTTGCATAAACAGCCAGAGCAGGTATTCTTATGGGTTGCTTATGCGCAGTACGGTGATACATGGGAATATGAGATCTTAGATAAAGAGCAATCGGAAAGAAGTTTTCCAAAAACAAAAGATGGAAAGCCGTTGAAAGCAGTCGTTATCCGTGCGATTGACCGCTTAGGTAATGAAAGCGATTATATAGCAAAGAAAGCTTTATAGCATCGTTTTTATAACTAATTATTTACAGAACTGCCGAAAATTTTTCGGTAGTTTTGTTTTTATGCTGGTTAGGGTTTTAGGTTTGTTATTGTTTTTGTTTGAATTCAGTCTCTCGGGTCAAGTCTTTGCACAGGACCGCCCGACGATCGTACAAAGGCCAATAACTTGGAATGCTAAGCGTGAGCGCCTGTCTCTTGAATATCTCCAAGAGAGGCATGGTATAAAAAACAACAGTGTTGATATACTCCCTCAGATAGTTGTCGTGCATTGGACTGATGTCTTATCCGTAACCAAAACCATACGTGTATTTGATCCTGTAGAATTGCCTGGTAGAGCCAATCTTCAAAAAGCCAGTTCGCTGAATGTTTCTGCTCAGTTTGTTGTTGGTCGGGACGGTACAATCTATCAATTACTTCCTGAAACGACTTTTGCTCGTCATACTATCGGTTTGAACTATTGTGCAATAGGGATTGAGAATATTGGATCGGCCCGTTATCCGTTGACGGAAGCACAATTAAATGCAAATACAGCATTAATCAAGTATTTGATGAGCAAATATCCAATAGAGTATGTTATTGGACATAACGAGTATCAATCTTTTAAAGATACGAAGTGGTGGAAAGAAGTAGATCCCAATTATTTTACCGATAAAGACGATCCTGGCAGCGATTTTATGGGGAGATTGCGCCTTAATTTAGGGTTAAACGCTGTTATAGTTCTTAATTAAAAAATCACATAAGTTTTTTTGCGTATTTGTGCGTTTAAATATTTTATTTGCGGTTTTTTGGGTTGTTTTTGGTTCTAAAATAAAAAAAATAATGCAATGTGTTGCGTGTTTGATGGAAAATCACTACTATTGTTTCATATAGTAGTAAAAAGACTGCCATTGAGCCTTCTTTTATGAATTAACCAAAAACAGACAAAAATGAACAAAGCTCTACTTTTAACAGTGGCTTTAGGGTGTGCGATGCAGCATGGCTATGCTGGGTCTAAGTCTGCAAGAGCAGCTGAGAATCGTCGTATTTTTCCTAAAGAGAATGTTGTCGTCCAAAATCAAATTTCCGGGACGGTCAGTGACGGCGATGGCCCTATCGCCGGTGTAACAGTTTCTGTGGGGGGAACTTCCAATACCGTGCAGACGGATCAAGTCGGGAAGTTCTTAATAAATGCTTCAGCAGGTAGTACGCTGCGTTTCTCCGCGGTCGGATATAAACCAAAAGACGTATTGGTGACATCCAATCAGATTACTGTACAGTTGGAGAAAGATGATACGGCGATAGATGAAGTTGTGGTCACCGCGCTTGGAATAAAAAGGGAGAAGAGAAGTCTCGGCTATGCTGTTCAAGATATACAGGGTGACGAATTAATGAAAAATAAAAACCCAAACATGATTAACTCCCTGAATGGCAAGATTGCGGGTTTGAATATAACTAATTCTGGAGGATCTCCAGGGGCTTCTGCATCCATTATTATAAGAGGGGGGACTTCATTAGAACGGGACAATCAACCTTTATTCGTAATTGATGGTATGCCTATGGATAATTCTACAGGAATGGGTGACATGTCTGCTTTTGACGGGAATACTAACATAGCGACGACCAATAGTAATAGGGCGATGGATGTAAACCCTGAGGATATTGAGTCTATTTCTGTTTTGAAAGGGCCAACAGCAGCAGCTTTATATGGAATTCGTGCAGCAGCAGGTGCTATTGTGATTACCACAAGACGAGGAAAAGAGGGTGTGACATCTGTTGGGGTAAGTTCACGATTTGGTATTAATACCGTTAATAAGTTGCCGGAACAGCAGGGGATTTACAAACAAGGATCGAATCTGGATGGAAACTATACTGACGAAACATACTACTCTTGGGGGGAGGAGTTTGAAGAAGGTGAAACTATTTATAACAATTTAGAAGATTTTTTCAAAACGGGCGTCACATACGACAATAACTTTAATGTTACGGGAGGAAATGCAAAGGGTAATTTCTACTTGTCTGGAGGAAACATAAAGCAAACAGGAATCGTGCCTACAACAGATTATGATCGAACCAATTTTCGTTTAAATGCGGAACAAAAATTAGGGATTTTTACATTTGGTGCAAATGGTAGTTTCAGTAATAGTAATACAACAAAAACTTTAACCGGAACTGGGCTTTACGGTTCCGGGGGGAATGGTTACATGGAGTCTATAATAGCATGGCCTCGTAATCAAAATATGAAGGATTGGGAGAAGGCGGATGGTAGTCAGAATTTGCTTTTTCCAGCACTTCCTTTGGAAGACAACACGGATAATCCTTATTGGACTATTTACAAGAATCCGCAAATGGACAGGACTAATCGGTTTTTAGGTACTTTTTATACACAAGCTAAATTAACAAATTGGCTAGAGGCTACATATAGAATGGGGTTGGATAATTATACTTCTACATATAACTCCAAAATATCGGCAGGATCTTCTGTAATTGAAGCATATCAGAAGGGGATGATTTCCCAAAATATTAGACAGTACAATTTTTTAACGCACAATTTATTGCTTAATTTTCACAAAGTGGTAGCTGATGATTGGGATTTTAATTTTCTTCTAGGTGGTGCAACCGAGGATAGCTATGCGAAAGCTACAGCTACGAAAGCTCAAAATTTTTTAGTTCCAAATTTTTACTCGTTCAATAATGCTGCAGATGTCGATAAATTTTCTTATGATAATGTAACTCGGATTCGGAGGATGGGTGTTTACGGTGACTTTAAAGTTGGTTACAAGGATTTTGTATACTTAGGTGCTACGCTAAGAAATGACTGGTCATCGACTTTGCCGAAGGAGAATCAATCTTTTATGTATCCATCTTTTAGCGGAAGTTTAATCTTTACCGAGCTTTTTGAAAAAAATAATATAATTTCCTACGGAAAGATTCGCTCGTCATGGGCATCCGTTGGTAAAGATGCTCCTGCTTATAGAACAAAAACTTATTTGGGGACACCATTGAATACTATAGGAGGAGGTGTTATTAATCAATACACGTTGGGAAATGGTGTTTTGATTCCCGAAAAGACGCAGTCTTTTGAATTAGGTGCGGATTTAAAATTATTCAACAACAAATTTGGCATGGAGTTTACTTACTACGATAATAAATCTGTTGATCAAATTCTATCCCCTAGAGTAGACAATGCCACAGGAGGGATCTTGAAGTATGTCAATGCGGGTACTCTTCAGAACAGAGGGGTGGAAATGACGTTAAATACGACGCCTGTTAAGAAGGAGAAATTCTCATGGGATTTATCTTTGAATTTTTCGCATAACACAGGTAAAGTGAAAGATTTACCTGGTGATATATCCATTTTGTATGTAACAGATGTACAAGTTGCTGGCGGACAGGCGGCTTCTTTTGAGAATGGAGATTTTATGGCAATTAGTGGGCGGACGTGGGTAACAGATGATATAGGCAACTATATTTTAAACTGGAGCACAGGTTTGCCTACAGTAAACACAACGTTAAAGCAGGTTGGTAACCGCGAACCTGATTTTATTGGTGGTTTAAATAACAGTTTTAGCTTTAAAAATTGGAATTTATCGTTTTTAGTAGATTTCCGAAAGGGAGGAGATGTATTAAATGGGACTGAATATCTGTTGACTTATTATGGTTTGAGTGGCCAAACAGCTAAGCGTGGTGAGACCATTTCTTTATCGGGAGTAGGATTGAATCCTTCAACAGGTGAATATGAAAAAATAACAAGAGAAATCGTGGCGGATCAAAAATATTATCAGCAATATTACAGTCAGCAAACTACGAACTTTATTGAGAATGTAAATTGGGTGCGTTTGCGTTCTGTAAATCTCTCATATGATTTTTCAAAGCATTTATTGGAGCAGTCTAAGTATATTAAAGGAGCGTCTTTAAGCTTAAATGCAACAAATTTATTGCTGTTTACTAATTATTCAGGAATGGATCCTGAAACGAGCGCTGCAGGTGCAGGTGTTGTTGGGTCTGGTTCTGTCGGTATTGATTATGCTGGTGTACCTAACACGAGAAGTGTCACTTTTGGTGTTAATTTAAAATTCTAATAACATGAAAAAAATTCTATCGATTCTGTCCGTCTTGTTTACACTTGTTATATCTTCTTGTGAAAAATGGCTTGATGTAAATGACGATCCTAATAATCCTACAGCGACAGATGCCTCTGTGGAAATAAGATTGCCAGCGATCTTGTCGCAGTTTGTTGATGGGTATGAAAGTGCAGGAACAAGAGCTGCATTGATATCTGGACAGCTAGCGGCTACGGGTACTACAAGTAATAATTATTATCTGCAGTCTTGGCAAATTACTAACGCGTCAGTTAATTGGCCCTATCAGTCTTGGTATGTCTATTGTGCTGTAAATATACCCTATATGATAGATGCCGCAGAGGTGGTTGGTGCAAATCATTATGCTGCTGTGGGTAAAATAATATGGGTGTGGGGATTTAGTACTTTAGCGGATCTTTACGGGATTGTTCCCTATCAAGAGGCATTTCAAGATGATATTATGAGTCCTAGATACGATCAAGGAGCAGATGTATACAATGCTCTGCTGCCTATGTTGGATGAAGCCGTTACCTTATTAAGGCAACAGCAGTCAACGGGGGCTCCTGAACTGTCTGTGGGCGATGTTCTTTATGGTGGAAATACGGAAAACTGGATTAAATTAGCGAACGGTATTAAAGCAAGGATGTTAAATCACTTGTCAAAGACGGATCAGTATGATCCATCTGCAATACTTACGGCTTTGGAACAGGCTCCTTCAAGTGTTGCAGAGAGTGCTGTTTATCAATATCAAGACGAGGAAATTTCAGGATTTACTGCTACACAGGCGCTACAGTATACAAACAATAGTGCAACCCGCGTGTCGAAATTGTATATCGATTATTTGTCTGGAACATATTTAGGGGCCCCAACGGGTAATAATGATTCTGTTGATCCAAGGCTTGGGATTTTGGTGCCATATATTATTGCCTCCGATGGAACTAAAAGTGTTACTACTGGAGTTGATATCCCAAATTTAACAACAGCAGGTGTTGCGGCAGGTAATGCCAGTTATGCTGGTCTTCGTTCAACGGCGACATCAACGGGGACATGGTATACCCAACGTGGAAGTAAGGGGCTTTTGCTTACAAATTCTGAAATGAATTTTATTAAGGCGGAAGTTTATTTTAAGCAAGGAGAGAAGGTAAAAGCTTTGGAGGCCTATCGAGCTGGAATAGAGGCTCATTTCAATCACTTGGGGCTGGATCCGGCAGACTATCTAGCAAGTACCTCTGTTGTTAGTGATGCCGCTGAGTTAACTCTTAGTCAGATTATGATTCAGAAGTATATTTCTCTTTCCTACTCTCCTGAGTTATTTAATGATGTTAGAAGAATGGAATATTGTACGGATAGCTCTGGGCAATATAATGAATCATCTGGTATTTATAAAGGGCTAAATCGACCAGGAAATGTGTATACTATTGCTTTTCCTTCGAATAATATGTGGCCGCGCCGATTTAATATAACGGTGTATGGAAATTCTTATAATCAAGAAAAAGTATTAGCGGCAGATCCTGATGCCACTTCTGCAACTTATACGGCTAAACGTATTTGGTGGGATACTGCGGAATAAGGTGAAATATAAAAAAATCCCGAGATGCAATCTCGGGATTTTTTTATATTTCAATTTTCTTGTTTATGTTTGTTGTACCATTAAAAACGCATAAATATGAAAAAGACCATAGGCTTTCTTTTTACCTTTGTATACAGCGTCGTTGCGGTTTCTTGCAATACCGTCAGCAGCAACAAGCCAGCTGCTACTATCGAACGAGAAGCTGATACTGTCAGAAATAGCGCGACCATCATTCCTGGAGCGGATCAATTAGCTATTTATCTCCCTTTATTAGAAGGAAAGAAGGTAGGGCTTATGGGAAATCAAACGTCTATTGTTGGCGAAAATAAAGACCATCTTGTCGATGTACTCCTTAGAGAAAAAGTAAATCTAAAATTTGCTTTCGTTCCCGAGCATGGTTTTCGTGGCGAAGTAGAACGTGGAGAGAAAGTGAGTAATGAGGTTGATGCCAAAACGGGCTTACCTCTATTCACACTGTATGGAGGGAACGAAAAGCAAGATTCAATTGTGCAGTCTATTGATGTTATGATTTTCGATCTTCAGGACGTGGGTGCTCGTTTTTATACCTATATTACATCTCTACATCGCGTGATGGAGCTCTGTGCAAAGCATAACAAGGAGCTGATTGTGCTTGATCGTCCAAATCCATGTGGCGATCAGGTGGACGGTCCGGTAAGAACCGATGATAAATTCCAGTCTAACGTATCCTATCATAAGATTGCGATGGTTCATGGGGTAACAATCGGTGAGCTTGCGAAGATGATCAATGGCGAAAATTGGTTAAGCGAAGGTCGTCAGTGTGCACTGACTGTTGTTCCGATTCAGCGCTGGGATCACAAGACGATGTACGAATTGCCTGTTATCCCCTCGCCGAGCTTGCCAAACTATTTGTCTGTCCGTCTGTATTCTTCATTATGTCTATTTGAAGCTACTGATATATCCATTGGACGTGGTACAGATTGGCCTTTTCAAGTGCTGGGATTTACAGATCCTCTTTACGGGAATTTTACGTTCGTTCCTGGTGAGAAATCTGGCATGACAAAGCATGTAGAAGGTAAAGGAGCGACGATGTATGGATTGGATCTACGTATTTTGGATGCACATCAACAAAAATTTACGTTAAAATACTTGCTGGATTTCTACCATAAAATGCCCGATAAAAGTAAGTTTTTTACCCGTCCAGAATTTTTCGATAAACTCGCGGGAACGGATGCCTTGCGACTTCAGATTATAGCAGGCAAATCGGAGCAAGAGATTAGAGATAGCTGGAAAAAAGAGCTTGACGCATATAAAAAAATGCGCAAGAAATATCTGCTATATCCAGATTTTGAATAAAGTTGTTTAGATTCAAAAAAACACGCTTTCATGCGTGTTTTTTTTGGTTTATGAATCAGTCGGAAAAAAAATGCATTAAAATTTTGATTTTAACATTTATTAACTATATTAGTGCATGTTTTAGCGCGTACATTTTTTTTTACGTTTAAAAACGCAATTAACTAGCCTGATTATAGTTTAATCAGTTTTTCTAAACTAACTAAATTAAGAATGCACAAATACTTATTCTTTCCCATTGCTTTGGGCTGCTTTTTTCCTGCGTATTCTTCCTGGGTAACGAATAATGGAGAGCTTGCGCGTGTTAGGTCGCAAGGGGCGGAGGTCTACTCAATGGATGCCATGCAGACGGTGATTCAAGGTGTTGTTTCCAATGCGGACGGAAAAGTTGCAGGAGCGACAATTTCGATTGTTGGAACGACGATATCTACAGTTTCTGATGTCGAAGGAAAGTTTTCTCTCCAAGCCAAGGTGGGTGATATTTTGCGAGTCTCATTTGTCGGCTACTTAACACAAGATGTGAAAGTTGAGCATCAAGAACTTTCACTTGTACTTATCCGCGATGATTCAGCACTCGAAGAGGTTGTGGTAACTGCATTCGGGATCGAGCGGAGTAAAAAGAATTTAACCTATTCCGTTCAAAGTGTTTCCGGGGATGACTTGCGGGCCTCAAACCAGGGCAATATCATTAACGCGTTACAGGGACAAATAGCTGGGGCTCAAATTTCTTCTTCTGGAGGTTCGCCAGGTCTACCGACTGAAATAATTCTTCGCGGATCAACAACGCTTACAGGCGATAATCAACCGCTTATGATTGTAGATGGAATCCGCGTGAATAATGCCTCTTCGAATGGAACCGTCAATCGGGTCGCAGATATTAATCCAGAAGACATTGAAGATATCTCTATTTTAAAAGGCGCAGCAGCGGCAGCTTTGTATGGAATTGATGCGGCTTCAGGGGCAATAATCATCACAACCAAACGGGGGAAAGCAGGAGTTATGCAGATTGCAGGTACTTATAGAGGTTTTGTGGAGACGATGGGGCGTTTGCCACGTCAGCAAACAATTTATACGACAGGAACTGGTGGGACATACGATGAATCGTCAGGATCTTCCTGGGGGCGTAAGTTTCGATACGACGAAAAAATTTACAATAATGTTGAGCGTTTTTTTCAAACCGCAATGACGAATGATGTGAATTTAAACATCAATGGAGGTTCTGAAAACCTGCAATATTACATGTCTGGGGGCTATCGGAAAGCAGGCTCTATGATTCCTAATACACATCAGGATAAGATCAATTTTCTCATGAAAGGCACGGCCAAGCTGAGCGATAAGATCAGCGCAACAGCATCGGCAAATTACGTTCAGAATAATATCCAGGAGGGTTTGAATGGAGGTAGTACAGGCGGATGGATCAATAGCATATTGACCTACCCCTTACGTTATGATATTTTACAGTATGAGCGTCCTAATGGCGAGCCGTGGTACTCGTATATAGAGCCGGAAGATGACGGGCGTGATGCGCGGATTTCGCCAATGTGGGGTGTTATGCGTAATCCAAGGAACAATAATGTAGATCGCTTTATTGTGAATGCTAATGTGGATTACAAGCCCTTGAATTGGCTGACACTTTCTTATCGTTTAGGACAGGACTATACTGCTTCCAAGTATCGTACTGTAACCGCTCCGGGAACACCAGGAGCAAATTTCGAGGGACGTATTTCCGAATCAAACAGTGCTTCGAAATATGTCACGTCTATTTTTAACGCAACTTTACAGCATACCTTCTTAAACGATTTCAATGTCTCCTTAATCTTAGGAGGAAACAGCGATTATTATGAGTCTGATGGATTATCCTATATTGGTGAAAATTTCCTTGTTCCAGATATCTACTCCCCCAATGTGATCGATAGAAACAATGTGCTGCTAACCGATCTCTTGACTCGTCGACAACGCTATGCGGTATATGGCGACTTTCGTGTTGAGTATAAAAATATGCTTTCCTTTGCCGTCACCGGACGAAATGACTGGACGTCTACGCTTTCTCCCCAGAACCGTCAGTTCTACTCTCCATCCTATTCGGGGAGTTTCACCTTCAGTGAGTTGATCGACCCAGAGGCTTGGTATGGTAAGTTAAGAGTAAGTTATGCAAAAGTCGGTAAAGATGCGCCTATATACCGCACCAATACAAATCTAGTCAATACGTTAACAACAGGAGGCGGCTTTGTGGTTAGTTCTACAGGAGGCAATCCTGATTTAAGGCCTGAAAAAACACAAGAATTTGAAATCGGTACCGAGCTGAATTTTCTAAATAAGCGATTGAATATCGATTTGACGTACTATGAACGGAAAAGTATTGATATGATCATGACGCCTCGCGTGCCCTTGCCATCAGGTTATGTGATTATGACTTTTAATGCAGGGTCGTTACAAAATAGAGGTTACGAAGCGTCGATTAACATGGTTCCTTGGAGAAATAACATTTTCACATGGAGTACGACTGTCAATGCGTGGAAAAATACGTCTAAAATGCTAGCCTTTGCGGGTGATATCGTGACTTTTAAATATACGAATGCACAACTAACGGCAGGATCTGCCGCCACTACTTTAGATAAACATGTGCTGGGGATCGTCGGTACTGATTATCAAAGAACCGAGGAAGGCTATGTGATCGTGGATAATCAAGGTTATCCGTTGATTGATGGCATTGAAAGAGATATTGGCAATAGAGAGCCTGAATTTAATATCGGATGGTTAAATAAGTTCCGTTATAAAGGATTTGATCTTTCCTTTATGTGGGATTTTCGATTCGGCGGTGATATTCTCAATGCCTCCCGTCAGCGTATGATGTCTGTCGGTACGGGCTATGATGTTGGTGAATGGCGGGATAAGGAGTTTGTCTTTAACGGCGTTGTTGCACAAGAGGATGGTTCCTATGTGAAAAATGAACAACCCGTCGTTCTCAATTATAATTTTTTTGCAAATAACTACTATCAGGTGGGAACCAATTTCGTGGAGAAGGTTAATTGGGCGCGTGTACGCTATATCACCCTAGGGTACACATTTTCAAAGCAGATAAGTGAACTATTAGGTGTTAAGCGATTAGGGCTTGAATTTTCTGCACAGAACCCTTTTGTGTTTACGAACTATTCTGGAGGAGACCCAGAGGTGAATAGTGCTGGACCGAATGCAGGAGGATCTGGAGCTAGTTCAATGGGGGTTGATAATGGTGCGATACCATTACCACGATCTTTCTCTTTTGGTTTAAACATAGGATTATAAGATTATGAAAAATACATGTAGAATTCTATATTTCGTTGTCACGTGCATTACGTTGTTGTCTTGCCACGATCTGGATCTAAATTACAACCCCGTACAACCTGTGACTGTACCGTCTAATCAGCGATTGCCAGCTATACAAGCCAATTTAGCGTATTCGTTGTATTCGCAAGCCCGATTTGCTTCATACCATAGTTATTATGTTACGACACGTCTGGGGAACTCAAATGCGCAGACCGATACGTGGAATTATAACAGTATTACGCGAATGGGAGCCTGGCGTTGGCATTATTTTGACGTTGGGTCGAATATTGCGGGGCCAGCGGGTATGCTTGTGCGTGCTTTAGAAGACGGAGATAACAATTACGTTGGAGTAGGTAAAATTTTATTGGCGCTAAGCTATCTTTCAGCGACAGATGTGTTTGGAGATATGCCGTTCAACGAGGCATATAACGGCTCATTTAATCCCGTTTACGATAGCCAAGAACAAATATATGCCGGAGTTGAAAAGCTTTTAGATGAAGGGGTAGAAGAATTGAGGAATGTGCGTGAGGCGGCACGGACGATGAATGCATCAGCAGATCTATTGTATCGGGGGGATTATAATAAATGGATAGCCTTTGCAGATGCTATAAGATCACGACTAAAGTTACACACAGCTAATTTTACCAATGGTTATTCAGATCTTTTGACTGTTGTAAATCGCGCTATCTCCGGTTTCGAAGATGCTATTTTTAGGTATCCAGCTTCGTCAACGTCCAACTGGGAGAAAAACCTTTGGGGAGAAAGTCGAGCCAATCCCGAGTGGCAATTTGCGGATATCCGTAATGATCTTTTAAACAGCTTGCCTACAGACGTATTGATGAAAGCGTTAACGATTAATGCTGAGGCGGGCCAATACGATCCGAGACTTTATAAATTGACTACACCAGGAACAAATGGAAAATATCTAGGAGCGAAAATGTCGGAAGGACTTCGTGATCTAGCTCTTCCCTCTGGAGTCGTTTATCAGGATTTTGCAAATCTCTATAATGGATATTGGACTGCAGACTCCTCGGCTTATCCTTATTTGATCAAAGAAGAGTTATACTTTATTAAGGCAGAAGCCCTGTTTTATTTAAACGATAGATCGGGAGCATTGGCGGCATATAGGCAAGGGATTGAAGAAAATTTAAAGCGCTTGGGAGTCGACGGAGGACAAGTGATCAATTTTCTAGGTTCATCAAAAATTGTGCAAGATCCTCAGGCCTTGCAGATTTCGGATATTATGATGCAAAAATGGATCGCGTTGTATTTGCAAGGCGAAAGTTGGGTCGATATTCGTCGATATGCTTATGGGACACATGCCTATCCAGACTTGTATTATCCACGTTTTGCGTTGGCAGAATGGGGTGGGCGATATATTGAGCGATTTGTATACGATCCTCAAACCGAGTACATCTATAATCCGAAGGAAATCGAACGCTTAGGCGCTAATGCAAGAGATTGGGTTTTTACACCGCTTTGGTGGGCAAGCAAATCAACATTGACAAATCGCTAGAATCCTTATGAAAAAGATAAAATATTATATAGCATCGGTTGGTACACTTTTATTGTTGAATAGCTGTGATAAAAACGATCCGATTACTGAACTCGGTGAAACCAACGGTGAATTTTCTGCGCAATTGAGCGTCAGCTTCAACAATACGAAGCCTCTTATCGGCGATACTGTTATTGTTACAGCATCCTCTTGGCAACGAGATGATAAGATAGAAAAAATAGAATTTCAGGAAACAATCGTGGAGTCCTTTGGTATCCTCGTGAGCTTAGAAAATGGAAGTACTATCCAAACAAAGGACCAGGAGGTTAGTGGTGTCACGTTTTCCACACTTGTGTTGAATGACACCATCAAAAATAAATCGGTATGGAATGTTGTTGAGCGAGATGAATTGGATAGTTATTGGGTAACAGCATCCAATAACTATGTTGTCCGTCGAAATTATGAATTAAAGAGACTGGATGGACGATATCCAAGCAATACTTCCCTTCTTTCAACACTTTCTGTTAGTGAATTTGAAGTACTGAAAAGTATTTTGGCTTATGCCATAAATCGTGAAGATTATCTTCTACTGTTTCCCGATGCGCCAAGTACACATTTTACAAATGCTGGTGCCTATGCGTTGACGCAATTGGGTATAAACAATTTAAAGGAAAATCTACATGTAAACACCTTGTTGACGGCTGTAAAATCTGTAGGTAAAAAAGGTACATACACTATAACCATTCAAGTGGATGCAGTTACACCAACAGGTACTGTTACAACAACCACACCACGAGTATTTGAGAATAATATTTAAGATGATGAAAGACTTTAAATATTTATACGCTATTGTAGCAAGTATGATGTTTCTTTTTGGTTGCGCTAAACAAGAGATTACCTCCATAGGGCAACAAGGAGAATATATCTCCAATTTTGATTTTCCAACAGGGCAGATTTATGCGCCAGGAAAGGTTTTTTTAACTAATCGTTCTAAGAATGCAGATAGGTTCCTTTGGGAGTTTTCAGATGCGAAAACCATCACGGCTATGGGAGATACCATTGAAACAGGAAATACCGACAAGATGGTTCCGGATACGCTGTTTTATGAGCTGCCCGGAGAATATGAGGTGAAATTAACGACCTGGAAGGATGGTGAGCAGAAGGAAACAACAAAAAAACTTGTTGTTCAGAAGCAGCAACCAGCGATCTTAGTACCGGAGAATATCGGTGTTTTTCTGGAAGTGACGTTCTCCGCGCAGGTGTTCAAATTTCCGGGTAAACAGGTTACCTACGATTGGGATTTTGGTGCCTCTGGGAAGTCTACTGAGGCAAATCCAAAAGTGACATTTACCGTCGAAGGTCCGCAGTTGGTTACGCTTACAGTTAACGATGGTGAAGAAACACTAACAACGGAGACAATAGTCCTTGTGCAAGGGGAATTGGCCAAAACTATTTACTTCACGGATGCTTTCACGCGCAGAGTCTACAAATATAAGTTGACTACAAATACGCAGAGTGAGGTAGAGTCGGTTGGTATAACGACCGGTTATAATGCATTTGGTTTGTCTGTAAAAGGAAGTAAACTCTATCTTTCAGAGACGGGCTTCGGAACTCGTTTTTCTTCGGGTGATGCAGCTATTGCAGACGGTGCATTGAAATCTTATAATTTGGACGGAACAGGTGAGAATTTGATTACAAAGCCGGTCGCTTCTGCCTTGGATTACCGCGATGATCCATGGATGCATACTGTAGATAAGAACGGTAATATCTGGTGGACCTGTAGAAACTGGGGTGTCCGGGTTCTCAATGCGGGGTCTTCGGAGGCAGCTTATCCATCGATTAAATTTAATATCAATGCTACTATTGCCGGAGAGGGAGTGAGTACCTATTTCGCATCAGACATTAAGGAAGTCGGGAATGAAATCTGGGTGTCCTATGCAGGAACTACAGGAAAGGGAATCTATAAGTATGGCCTGGATGGTAACTATATTAGTAAATTCTCTACAGCTATACAGTCTCACGCAATACGGGCATTCGTTGTCGATCAAGTAAACAGCCAGATCTATTTTGCGACAAATCGAGCTGATGCTGGACGTACCGAAGGATTGTATCGGGCGAATCTTGATGGATCGAACATCGTGGCCATTGATAATGGTTCGACGATGCTTATCGGAACGGGAGCGTATAGTAATCAAGGAGCGGCGGGAGAATATATCTATATTACTAATCTCGATATTGATGTAGACGAAAATGGTGAGGGTTATCTTTATTATGGCTATCGATCAAATACAGATATTAATGGAAGTGGTAATCCGCCAACTTTAGGTAGTTCTGCAAGTAATTCAGGAATCAAGAGATACAAGCTGGATGGTTCAGAAGTGCCTAGCTTCTTGGTCAAAGGGTATGCCCCTTACGGATTGGCAATTGATCAGGTAAAACGATGATCGTTATTGGAATGGTCTATGGTCACTGATGGATTTTGGACCATTCCAATGTTATAACAAATGAAGTTTTTTAGTTGCTAGCGCACGAATTAAACAGCGTATCAATTGTGTGAGAAAAAATGATCAATAAAATCAAAACAAATGAATAATTTATTAGCATATATGAATATAAGTAAGAGCATGATTTATGCGGTTGTATCGCTTTTTATATTGAGCTCTTGTAATAAAGAAGTCGTCTGGGTTCCGGAAGGCTATGGAGCTTCAGAAGTGCAAAAGCCCGATGGGGAATACATTGCTGACGACAACTTTAAACGTATAGCCTATTGTTATCATACGAATTCAATCTCGTCTTTTGATACCGTAAAGCTGGATTATATCACCCATCTGCATTTTGCATTTTTGACACCAAAGGAAGACGGTTCGTTGCAAACATTAACAAGCCACACCAACTTTGAGGCGTTGAATAAACTTGCGAAAGAACATGGTGTAAAAACGGCATTTTCTATACAAGGAAATGAGACTATGTTTAGGACGATTGCAGCAAATCAACAAACGAGAAGTTTGTTGGTGAAGAACTTAGTAGATTTTGCTGTCAGGTACGACTTAGATGGAATTGATCTGGATTGGGAGTATCCGCGGGCAAACTATGGTAGTGATGTAACCTTTGAGCTTTTTGCCAGTGAATTGTCTGCCGAGCTCCATTCTTGGCATAAGTATTTGAGTGTAGCTGTGACAGCGGGTTTGTATGCAGGGCCGATCAAAGAGGGGATTACTAATGGCGCACTGGAAGCTATGGATTTTGTGAATCTAATGGCATACGATGGTATTGGTATTGATCCAGATAGTCCAGATCATCATGCTACATTGGTTATGGCTAATCGGGTTTTGGAAACCTGGTTGACAGATAAGAACTTGCCTAGAGAAAAAGCTGTATTGGGGTTGCCTTTATATGGAAAAAGTGCCAATAATAATTCGATGACATTCTCAAGTTTGCTTGATAACGGTGCCGTTCCTACAGAAGATCAATTTTTGTTCAACAATACAGCGTACTACTACAATGGAATAAACACGATAAAAGATAAAGTTGAATTGGCGAAACAAAGTGGTAATGGGGTTATGTTTTGGGAGTATAGTCAAGATGCAAGAGGGGCAAATTCGCTCATGAAAGTAGCTTATGAAAGTAGCAAATAAAGTGTTAGATTGAATTGTATTCATTCCATTTTTATTGGAAAGTGGGATTTGCCGATCAGATAAGGGATAACAGTATATTCTGCATCAGATCGCATATCATCTTTTTTTTTAACTGTCCTTACAAATCCATATAAAATTATCTATGTTTGACGTTGATTATCAGAAGAAAGGCTCCGCGAGAGCCTAAAGAACTGTATGGCAAGCGTTGGTTAGCAGGTTTGTTATAACTCACGGCAGGAAAAAGAATCGAAACAAAAAAATAATGCGTTTTTATGCATGTTTTATGCGTAAATTTGCATATTTGTAGAATAGAAGTTTTTATTAGTGATATGAATAGAGTTACGGAAAAGGAGTCGAATTATCAGGACTTAGATAAGATGTCTGTTGCAGAATTGCTAACAAACATGAATAACGAAGATAAAACTGTACCTTTTGCGGTGGAGAAAGCTATACCTCAATTGGAAAAACTAGTACAAGTCACGGTGGATAGTATGAAGAAGGGGGGGAGGCTATTTTACATTGGAGCCGGAACAAGTGGTCGGTTAGGTATATTGGATGCTTCCGAATGTCCACCTACATTTGGTGTACCTTTCGATTGGGTTATTGGTTTGATTGCAGGGGGAGATAAAGCGATACGCAAGGCTGTCGAGTTTGCGGAAGACGATACTGCGCAGGCTTGGAAAGATATGAAGGAATACGGAATGAGTAAAGATGATGTGGTTATCGGTATTGCGGCCTCAGGTACGACACCTTATGTGATCGGCGGACTTCAACGTGCAAACGAAGAAGGCTTGATAACGGGATGTATCGTTTGTAATGATGGTTCGCCTATTGCCCAAGTTGCACAATATCCTGTAGAAGTGGTTGTAGGTCCTGAATTTGTCACAGGCTCTACTCGATTAAAGTCAGGAACAGCGCAAAAACTCGTGTTGAATATGCTGAGTACTTCCGTTATGATACAATTAGGGCGTGTAAAAGGAAATAAAATGGTGGATATGCAATTGTCCAATATTAAGCTTGTTGCTCGAGGGGTGCGAATGATTATGGATGAAACAAAGCTGGACGAAGAAACTGCTACCACCTTATTGGAACGCTACGGGAGTGTGCGTAAAGCTATCGAGAATAGCCATGCGCTGAAATAGAGCGGCTACTATTTGCTAACAACTAATCAACATTAAAACTTAAACATGTCTCCTTTTATCCTTCTGACCTTTCTTTTCGTGTATTTTGGTCTGCTTCTGACGGTTTCTTATTTTACATCCCGTAATACAGCAGATAATTCAACTTTTTTTGTTGCTAACAAAAACTCCAAATGGTACATGGTTGCCTTTGGGATGATTGGTACCGCGCTGTCGGGGGTAACATTTATTTCTGTACCTGGAGCCGTTGGCGCCTCTAATTTTAGCTACTTTCAATTCGTGTTGGGAAATGCCTTAGGTTTTATTGTTATTGCCTATGTGCTGCTTCCACTCTATTATCGTATGAATTTAACGTCCATTTATACGTATTTGGAAGAGCGATTGGGGTATAAGAGTTACAAGACGGGGGCCATGATATTTTTGGTTTCTCGGACCGTTGGATCTGCATTTCGTCTTTACCTGGTGGCGATCATTTTACAGAAATTTATATTCGATGCCTGGAGTATTCCTTTTGGCGTTACCGTAGCGGGCTGTTTGGTACTAATATGGCTCTATACGAATAAAGGAGGGCTTAAGACTATTATCATTACCGATACATTGCAGACGTTCTGTTTACTATTGGCGGTGTTGCTCTCGATTTATTTTATGGCGGATGGGCTAGGCTTGTCGGTAATGGAGGCTTTTGAAAAAGTAAAAGAGAGTTCGTATTCCCAGATCATGGTATGGGAGAATCTCTTAGGTGATAAAAACCATTTCTGGAAACACGTCATTGGAGGAGCTTTTGCAACCATTGCCATGACTGGATTGGATCAAGATCTGATGCAGAAAAATCTCAGTATGAGAACTATTGGAGAAGCACAAAAAAATATGTTAACCTTTACCGGAGTCTTTGTTGTTATTAATCTTTTCTTCTTGGCTGTTGGTGCACTTCTTTATATCTATGTGGCAGATAAAGGTATTGATATCAGTGGTTTGCTTACCCGAGATTACCTGTATCCGGAAATTGCATTAAATTATTTATCGGTATCTGCTGGAGTCATCTTCATGATGGGATTAACAGCAGCTACGTTTGCGACAACAGATTCAGCGTTGACGGCTCTTACAACGTCCTATTGTGTAGATTTTCTAAATTTTAATAAAAAGGAAAACCCAAACCATCCCTCCCTTGTGAAGCAGCGCAATGTTGTACATTTTGTATTTAGTGTATTGATGTTGGCGGTCATTTTGGTTTTTCGTTTATTGAACGATGATTCTGTTGTTACTGCTATTTTTACAGCGGCCAGTTATACTTATGGTCCATTGTTAGGGCTTTTCTCCTTTGGAATATTGACGCGTTATAAAGCAAACGATAATTTGGTGCCTTATTTCTGCATACTCTCACCGGTTATTTGGTATCTCTTAAATACCTATTACATTATTCCGCACACGGGCTATCGTATAGGTTTTGAACTAATTGTCTATAACGGGTTGACAACATTCTTGCTATTGGGGGCAACCTCACAGGGAAAGGTTGGACGAGCATCGAAATCCAGTTAAATATTGCGCGATTTTTCTTGCTCAAATCTGCAAAAAATGTATCTTTGTGTCGCTCGCAAAGAGTCCTTAGGGAAATTAGCTCAGCTGGTTTAGAGCACTACCTCGACAAGGTAGGGGTCACTGGTTCGAACCCAGTATTTCCCACGTCTTAACAAAAGCCTATCAGATTACGATAGGCTTTTGTGTTATAAATAATCGGTTAATCTTTGTTAAAGTCTAAATCGGGCGTTATGTGTAATTTGTGCGATAGCAAAAAATAACCTAAGTTTGAATAAACAGATTATATCATCCCATGTATCAACTCATAGCAGAAGCCGTAGATGTCATACGTAGAAAAATAGGCGACTTTCAACCTGAATTTGGCATAATCCTGGGAACAGGACTGGGTAAACTTGTCAACGAAATCGAGGTAAGTCATCAAATGATGTATGCCAATATTCCCAATTTTCCGATTTCGACGGTAGAGTTTCACTCTGGAAAATTGATCTTTGGAACATTGAATGGTCGCAAGGTTGTGGCCATGCAGGGGCGTTTACACTACTATGAAGGGTATAATATGCAAGAAATTACCTTCCCCGTACGTGTTATGAAAGCCTTGGGAATACAAAAACTCTTTGTGTCCAATGCATCAGGTTCTTTAAATCCAAGTATATTAAAGGGAGATATAGGTATTATAGACGATCATATCAGTCTTTTGCCTGATAATCCCCTTCGTGGAGCAAACGACGACGATTTCGGTCCAAGATTTCCGGATATGAGTCAACCCTATAATAGACAAATGGTACATCAAGCGCTGGAAATCGCCAGTGAACTAAAGTTCCGTGCGCATAAAGTAGTGTATGTTTCTGCTCCTGGCCCAAATTTAGAGACTCGTGCAGAGTATCGCTACATGCGCATTATAGGAGGTGATATTGTCGGTATGAGTACCGTTCCGGAGGTTATTGTCGCCAATCACATGGGGCTTCCTGTATTTGCGATCTCGGTGATTACCGACGAGGGATTCCATGCCGATCTAAAACCTGTATCGCTCCAGGAAATTGTCGATGTGGCCACAGAGGCCGAGCCAAAGATGACGAAGATTCTAAAAGAATTAATAGCATTGCAATAAATGCAATTTTTAGCCTTATTTTTGGCGTAACATTTAGAACAATAGGTATTGATGAACAGATACGTACAGCGACTCTTCCTTCTTTTCGTTTTTTTTATGACAGGTATAGCCTATGTGAATGCACAGGTCGAGGAAGAGTTTAGCAGCGCTTTAGATTCTGCAAGAGCAGAAGAAGATAACAAGAAGGATTCGGTGGTGTTCACTGCAAAGTATGTGCGTTATACCACCTTGAACATAATGAAACAGTCTACACGTACTGTTCAACTGGATACCTCTCACGTCAATTTCCAATATTATAATAAACAGAACCTCCCTTGGAATCCCTCCATTAATCTCGGTTCCTACGGGTTGGCGACAAGAGATCTCCTTTTCAATCCCAATAAGACTATCGGTTTTCAGCCAGGTTTTCACGCATTAGAGCGGTATGCCCTCCATTCGGATTCTATTCAGTATTTCCGGGCACGGGCCCGTTTTTCAGAATTGTATACCGTAGGATTCTTTTTTGACGATCAGGTGTTTCGGGTAAGGTTGGCGCAAAATATAAATCCTCGTTTAAACATTGGTGCAGAGTATTATGCAACCAATACCGATGGGTATTACAATAATCAGGAATATAACGATCGAAAAGCGGCTGTATTTTCTTGGTATGAGTCCAAGGATAGCAGGTATAACCTTTTACTCAATGCAACTTTCAATAATCTGAATTCACCAGAAAATGGTTCGGTGGTAGACGACGCTGGGACTATATACGGTAACGATGTCTTCAAGGATACGACGAGTACATCGAATATGGGATATGCCACCCGACTAACCGGAACAAATGCCAATCGTCCCTACAATAAGTGGAAAGATAACGGACTCTTCATAAGACAATCGTATTTTATCGGACGCTTAGATACCCTGTATGCTGGAACCCCCGATATGGAAATTCACCCAACGAATAGTGTTGCGCATAACAGTTCTATTAGGCAGCGCAAGTTTGTCTTCTTTAAAAATGAAGAAGATTTGCAAGGAGCTTTTCCATTAGCCGACGTTAAGCTGGTTGACGATACAACTAGTATTACGACCATTACGAATGAGTTTACTTACAGCTTTTATTTGCGGGGCAAAGGAGTTTTCAAAAATGAAGCAAAGCTTGATCTAGCATTTCAGAATGACCTTATTTGGTATAAGGATAGTCTCACTTCTGATTTTTACCAGAATAGTATGGTCAAGGGAACCTTAGGATATAAGTTCAGTGATCGGGTTGATCTAAGGGCTACGGTCAATCAGATCGTAGTCGGACAGAATGCTGGCGACTATCTTTACGAGGCCAATGCCGACGTATTTTTAAGTGAGAATGCGGGTAAGATTAATATTGGAGCCTATTCTCAAAATAAGTCGCCAGAGATGATCTTTGATCGTATCAACTATACTTATCACCAATGGAGTTATGCTTGGGATAAGACAAAAACACAAAATCTATCGTTCGCCTATTCAAATAAGAAGATTGGATTCTCCGGGAAGGCGGAATATTTTCTGATGGACAAGTACCTATACTTTAAAGAAGTAGATAATCCAGATAATGATGAGAGTTTATTGCGTCAAATTACGCCTGCCCAAACCGGAAATCTCAACCTTCTGAAAGTATCCGTGGGACAAAACTTCCGATTTAGACGGTTTCACCTGGATAATCTGGTTGTTTATCAAAAAAGCGATGCCGCTGATGTGTTAGCCATTCCGGAGTTCTACACCTGGCATAGTTTCTACTATACCAACAAATTGTACAATGTCATGGACTTCCGGTTAGGTATGGATGTCCGGTTTAATACTCCTTTTAGATCGCCATCATATTCGATCAATTCAGGTCAATTCTACAACGATAATGTAGGGATTAACTACTCCACCTATCCTATTGGTGACCTATGGTTCACCGGAAATATCGATCGTGTCAATCTATTTGTTTCATATAATTTCTTCAACCAGTCCTTTTATCCGAAAGGTTACTATACCGTTCGCCGTTATCCAATGAACGATGCAAACTTTAGATTTGGTGTATCTTGGAAGTTTTATGATTAGCCGTAGAAATTATTTTGCTGGTAGCTAGTGTATTGCTGATTCGTTGGTAAAAAAAACGAAAAATAATTTTGCAAATCAGATTTTAGACCTATATTTGCACACGCAATAAGCGAAAAGGCTTGGAGAATTAGCTCAGCTGGTTCAGAGCATCTGCCTTACAAGCAGAGGGTCACTGGTTCGAATCCAGTATTCTCCACCAAATAAAAGGAGGCTTAGCTCAGCTGGTTCAGAGCATCTGCCTTACAAGCAGAGGGTCACTGGTTCGAATCCAGTAGCCTCCACAAAGCACCGATTTTTCGGTGCTTTTCTTTTTTGTGTTGTTTTTCAACGCTCTCCATTTCTTTTTTAAAATTTGATAATTACTTAATGTCTTCACAATCATACATTAACGTGAATGTGGTTACTTTGAAAAAACGAATATGAAGCGAGACGTTGATTTGATTGTTATATCCGATGTACATCTTGGAACCTATGGATGTCGCTCTGTAGAATTGCTCCGGTATCTATCCTCTGTCAATCCACGGAAACTTATTCTCAATGGTGATATCATTGATATCTGGCAGTTTCGTAAGAGCTATTTTCCAGAGTCCCATTTGCGTGTTTTAAAATATATCCTAGACCTGGCTTATCAAGGTTGTGAAGTAGTTTATATTACAGGTAATCATGATGAGATGTTGCGCAAGTTTGGGAAAATGCAGTTTGGTCATATTACGTTAACCAACCGGCTGTTGTTGAATTTAGATGGAAAAAAGAGCTGGATTTTTCATGGGGATGTTTTTGATGCATCTATTCAACATACCAAATGGTTAGCAAAATTGGGGGGCTGGGGGTATGATCGCTTGATTCAGCTCAATACGCTGGTGAATTGGTGCTTGACCCGTTTAGGGCGGGAGCAGTATTCACTGTCGAAGCAGATTAAAAATTCGGTGAAAAAAGCGTTAAAGTTTATCACAGACTTTGAAGAGACAGCCTCGCATTTAGCCATTGAGAACAAATACGACTATGTGATCTGTGGGCATATTCATCAGCCGCAGATTCGTAAAGTGGAAACCAAGAAAGGAAGCTGTATTTATATGAATTCGGGAGATTGGATCGAAAATCTTACCGCATTGGAATATCATCAGGGAGATTGGCAGATGTTTAGCTACGAAGAAATGAAAGAAACACTGCAGCAATATCCAGCTGATGATATTCAGTTTAGAAGCAACCTTGATGAGTTGCTTGAAAATATTATCAAAGGAAGCGTTTAAAATCGTATAATTTCCTCGATTTGCTCGTGTATAAATTTACGCGTTAATTCATCGTGAAACTGTTGCTCCTCGTCGAGCTCATCCTGTATTTTTGCTAAATGTATTTTTAGTGGTAGCACATGCATTCTCATGTAATTGCACACGCCTGTAAAATGGTCCAATCCTCGGATGTTCCCATACTTTCCTGAAGATAGTCCCACAAGTGCAATTTTTTTGTGGTAATAAGAGGCGGGGAAGGCGCATGCATCAACAAACAGTTTTAAAATGCCAGGAAAACTGCCGTTGTATTCAGGTATAATAAAGATGAATTTCTGTGCGTCTGATACCATTTTCTGTATGGGTTCAAAGTCGGAGCTTCGTTTGCCGTAAAGGTCAGATATGCTGAAGTTTGCTGGTAGTTCAGTAAGTGAAAGAATTTTCCAGTTTTCTCCTTTTCTAGCGAGTTCCTGTTGGTAATATTGGGCCACTTTTATAGAGTTGCTGCGTTCTCTGTTTGTTCCTGATATAATTAAATTCATGCGGATAGTTCTGTTACAAAAAGCCCAAAAATCTTTACAAAGGTATAACGCTATTTTTTGTATCTTAGCAACCTTAGTCGGCGATTAGGAGCTTTGGCCAAAAATACTAATTTTAACATGATTTAAGCATTTTCTTTACCTAAGGAATGTAAATTTGGGTTAATTTTGGAAAAGGTCTGCATCTTCGATGTTTAGATTTAGAAAGGATTTCAATCTCATGGGAAAAATTATTGCAATAGCTAATCAAAAGGGCGGTGTAGGAAAAACGACAACATCTATTAACTTGGCGGCAAGTTTGGCTGTCTTAGAGCACAAAACGTTGTTAGTAGATGCAGATCCACAAGCGAATTCGACATCTGGAATTGGATTCGATCCTCGCGGAATAAAGGCTAGTGTTTACGAATGTTTGGTCAATGACTTGGATCCTCACGATGCAATTCAATCTACAGATACGCCAAATTTATATTTACTTCCCGCACATATTGATCTTGTCGGTGCAGAGATAGAAATGATCAATATGCACGAACGGGAGTTCAAGATGATGAAAATGTTGGAGCAGATTAAAGACGATTATGACTTTATTATCATTGACTGTTCACCATCGTTAGGGTTAATTACCATCAATGCGTTAACAGCGTCCAATTCTGTTATCATACCCGTTCAATGTGAGTATTTTGCATTAGAAGGTTTGGGGAAATTGTTGAATACCATTAAGATCGTACAAACCCGCTTAAATACCAATCTCGAGATCGAAGGAATTTTACTTACGATGTATGACGTTCGTTTACGTCTTTCCAATCAGGTGGTGGAAGAAGTGCGTACACATTTTAGCGATCTTGTTTTTGATACAATTATTCAACGGAATACCCGTCTGAGTGAAGCCCCAAGTTTTGGGATCTCGGTTATTATGCACGATGCATCGTGCAAGGGGGCTATTAACTACTTGAATTTGGCGCGGGAGATATTGCAAAAAAACGGCCTAGTAACAGAAAATTCGCAAGCAGCAACAGTATAGTATGGCATTACAAAGAAAAACAGGATTAGGAAAAGGGCTTGGTGCATTATTGCAAAGCGAGGATATTGATGTTTCAAAGAATACGGGGAGCAATGGTATAGCTAAAGAAAGTCCTGGAGCTGTGGCCGGCAGCATTAATTTTATAAAAGTAGAACAGATTGCTGTCAATCCTTTTCAGCCACGGACAGACTTTGATGAACAGGCGCTTCGCGAACTTGCAGACTCCATTTTATTGCAGGGGTTGATTCAGCCGATTACTGTACGTCAGGTAAGCAAAAATGAGTACCAGCTGATCAGTGGAGAGCGCCGTTTACGTGCATCCAAATTGGCAGGAGTTGCAGAAATACCGGCTTACGTACGCACAGCAAATGACCAGCAAATGCTGGAAATGGCGCTTATCGAAAATATTCAACGTGAAAATCTGAATGCAATAGAGGTTGCGCTAAGTTTTCATCGTATGATTGAAGAATGTAACCTGAAGCAAGAAGAGCTGGGAGAACGTGTGAGTAAAAACCGTTCTACAGTTACGAATTATCTGCGTCTACTCAAATTACCCCCGGCAATTCAAGCGGGAATTCGGGATGGCGAGATTTCTATGGGGCATGCCCGTGCTTTGATCAATGTGGGTGAAGTGGATAAGCAGTTGTATGTGTATCAGGAGATCGTTGAGAAAGGTTTGTCTGTACGGATGACGGAAATTTTAGTGCGGAATATCCAAGAGCAAAGTAAACCGAAAAAAGCGCCAGTTGGAAAGCAGTTGGATTTTCAGTATCAAAAGATAGAAGACGATTTGGCGTCTCGTTTTTCGACAAGAGTACGTTTAAATTTGAAAAATAGCAAAGGAAAAGGAGCTATCGAAATTCCTTTTGACAGTGAAGACGACCTGAGTCGTATCCTTGAGCTTTTAGATTGGTAATGCGGCATTTTTTAACGTTATTTTTATTTTTCTCTTCTCTTTTTCTCCTCCAAGCACAGGAGCAGAAAGTTGCTACAGATTCCCTTCAGTCGAAGTTGCAAGTGGCAGACTCCATTGCTCGTGCGGTACAGGATACGGTAAAAAAAGAGACGCGTGAGGAGCGTAAAGCGAGAGAACGGGCTGAGAAGGAGCGTGCGAAGTATTATTACAAGGATATAAAAAAGGATTCGGCACGTCTAGAAATTGAGCATTTGTCGGATGTTGCCTGGAAACGGTCTCTGATGTTGCCAGGTTGGGGGCAGTATACCAATAAGGGATTGTGGTGGATTAAAGTTCCGATTATCTATGGGGGGCTTGCAACGGGATATTTCGTCTTCGACTATTGGCAATGGTATTATAAGAAATTTTTGGATGAACTTGAATACCGGATTTCCGTCAATGATTCTGATAAACTCGATCCGGATTTGTTAAATTTTAGTACAACCGGATTAGTGACCTATAAAGATTATGGGCGTCGTAACAGAGATTTGACGATCTTGATTACAGCGGGATGGTGGGGGCTCAATGTCATTGAAGCTTATGTCGATTCGATGTTAAAGAATAGATGGAATATTGGTCGTGACATGACGATGAAGGTTAGTCCGACGTTCCTCCCCTCGACAGGCTATGCCAGTAGTAACGTGCTGAGCGGCTATCGCATAACACCGGGGATTAAGTTAACAATGAATATAAATTAGTAAGCGTAGAGTTGTAGCGATGACGTGAGATAGATAGGAAATACTCCTGTATCGAGCAATAGGGCATTTAGAAAAATAGACTATAATAGCGAAGCAAACCAAGACTAGAGAACTCATCATTTACGTGAGAGCTCAAGCATAAATAATCAGATAAATATGAAAATAGTACTTCTAGGGTATGGAAAAATGGGTCAGCTTATTGAGCAATTTGCTGTTAAGCGTGGTCATGAAATCTACCTTATCGTCGATAAAGATAATCGAGAATCTGTTGGCATCGATGATCTGTCTGGTGCGGATGTCGCGATTGATTTTAGTGAGCCTGCGGCGGCTATTGCAAATATAAGCCTCTGCTTTGAAGCCAATTTGCCTATCGTTGTTGGTACAACCGGGTGGTATGAACATTTAGAGGAGATCAAATCCGTTTGTTTAGAAGCAGATCAGACCTTGTTGTACGGATCCAATTTCAGTATCGGTGTCAATGTATTTTTCCATATCAATAAGTTGCTAGCCAAGGCAATGAATCCCTATAAGCAATACGATGTGCAAGTAGAAGAGATTCATCACATACATAAGTTAGATTCGCCTAGTGGCACTGCTATTACAATTGCGGAAGGGATATTGGACGGTTTGGACGACAAATCACAATGGGTAAACAACCTCGTTGGTGAAGGGGATGAATTAATTCCAAGCTCGGAAGAGCTTCTAATTGAAAGTCATCGGATTGAAGAGGTACCGGGGACGCACACCGTTCTTTACAGCTCTGAAGTAGATCAAATTGAATTTAAACACACTGCACATAGCCGTGCTGGCTTTGCTTTAGGTTCGGTCATTGCAGCAGAATGGCTGCAGGAAAAGAAAGGATTCTACCAAGTGACGGAGATGTTTGACTTTAACTTCTAGATCTTTTTTAAGAATCCAAAGACAAGGGCGTTTTGACTTTTGCCTTTTAAATTTTACTTTTAAATATTGACATTTAAAATATGTGGTATATAATCTTTACAGTATGCACCATTTCTGCGCTTTACGGCTTGTGGTTACTGTTTAAAAAAGCTGGAAAACAAGGATGGGAAGCAATCGTTCCCTTTTATAGGGAGTATATTCTTACACAGCTTACTAATCGTCCCGCTTGGTGGGTTATATTGCTTATCGTCCCCATTGTAAATATTTTTATTTTCTATGGACTTTATTTAGACTTTCTGAAGAGTTTCGGAAAACGTCGTTTTTGGGAAACGGCCGTAGCTGTTCTTTTTCCGTTCATTTATTTGCCGTTGTGGGGGCGAGATCCTGCTGTGAAATATTTAGGCGTGTCGAATACAGAAGAGTTTCGCAAGAAGTACCCTTATAAAAAAACGGTAACACGAGAGTGGGCCGATGCTATAATATTTGCAACCGTGGCAGCCTCTTTGATTCGTGGATTTTTAATTGAAGCTTATATGATTCCAACGGGATCAATGGAGCGTCGCCTACTTATCGGAGACTTCCTGTTTGTAAGCAAATTAAATTACGGACCACGTATTCCAATGACGCCATTAGCATTTCCTTTTGCACATCATACGATGCCTATAACCGGCGGAAAAGCATATTCCGAACTGATAAAAATACCGTATAAGCGTTTGCCCGGTTTTCAGGAGGTCAAGCGAAATGATGTTGTTGTCTTTAACTTTCCGATGGAAGCAGATGCGCCTTACAATAGGCCAATTGATAAGCGTGAAAACTATATCAAAAGAGCTGTTGCTATTTCTGGGGATGTCGTGGAAATGCGTAATGCTGTTCTTTATGTAAATAATGAGGTGGGATACGATTCCGACGATGTACAGCATGCCTACTTAATCTATACCGATGGATCGGGATTGAACTTAGAACGGTTGATTGAGAAGCGTTTTGAATACGCAAAGGATCCGATGACTGGCGTAGCCATTGCAGAGCCCTATTTATTGTACGTAACTTCTGAAGAAATAGAGGAGGTGAAGAAATGGACAAATGTCAAGCAGGTGCTTCCCTATGATAATTCTGGATCTGCCTTTCCACATGACAACAATAAGAAATGGGATTTCCATAATTTTGGCCCTTTAGCCATTCCTAAAAAAGGCGATGTTGTTAAGCTTAACGCAGAAACGTTGCCTATCTATTCCCGATTAATAACAGTGTATGAGGGGAATACGTTAGAGCAGCGTAATGATGGCGTGTATATTAATGGTTCAAAAGCAGACACCTATACGATCAAGATGAATTACTATTGGATGATGGGAGATAATCGGGATAATTCGTCTGACTCGCGTGAGTTTGGTTTTGTTCCTGAAGATCATATTGTTGGTAAAGCCTTATTCACCTGGATGAGTTATGACACTGATGGAACATTCCTGAGCAAGATTCGTTGGAATAGAATATTTAAAGGTATAAAGTAAAAATTTTAAGATAAATGTTTAAAAAAAAGGGGACTATTGCAGTCCCCTTTTTTTTAAACATCCATCAGGCCTTTAAACAAGCGAGGTAACGTTTAATAGTTTCTTCCAAGCCTAGATATAAGGCATCTGCAATCAGGGCGTGTCCAATGCTCACTTCCAATAAGCCGGGAATATGTTCGTTGAAATACTTCAAATTGTTAAGATCCAAATCATGGCCAGCGTTTAAACCAAGTCCAACCTCCTCTGCTTTCTTTGCCGCTTTAAAATAAGGTGCTATTGCTGTTGCCTTGTCAAAGCCGAATTCTGCAGCATAAGATTCGGTGTATAACTCAATACGATCTGTACCCGTTTCCGCAGCCGCTTCTACCATGTCTTCGTTTGGATCCACAAAAATTGACACGCGGATTCCCTGATCCTTAAATCGTTTCACCATTTCGCGAAGATAATCGCGATGCGTTATCGTATCCCACCCATGATTAGATGTGATTTGATGGAGTGCATCCGGCACCAACGTGACTTGAGTCGGTTTGTTTGCGATAACTAAATCAATAAATTTCTGTTCTTGACAGTTTCCTTCAATATTAAATTCCGTTACGATCTCAGCTTTGAGATCATAGACATCCTGATAACGGATATGTCGTTCATCAGGTCGAGGATGTACTGTAATTCCTTCTGCTCCGAAACGTTCGCATGCCAATGCTGTGGATACGACATTCGGTATATTCCCACCTCGTGAGTTTCGCAGAGTGGCGATTTTGTTTATATTAACAGATAGTTTAGTCATAAACGATGTTGTTCTAGTCCAAACTTACATAAATTCACTTTTATGTACAATAGTATAATTGCAAGAGCCGATACGAGTACCTGCTGTGTCAGTCCCTACATAATTAAGTTTTAACTTACGAAAAATAGAAGCAAAGCCTTTATATTACATACAATCAGTTGGACATCCCTAAATAGGATACGCCGTTTCGCTCTTCGTTTCAGAGAGAACAAAATACGTTTGTACGGTATTTACCTGTGGAAGTACAGCCAATTTATGCCGTAAGAACATATGATAAGCTTCCATATCTTTTGTGGCTATCCGGAGCATGAAATCATAGGATCCAGCCATTTGATAACATTCCATCACCTCCGGAAATTTGGCGACCTCTCGTTCAAATTCATTTAAGACTTCGGCCGTATGGGCTTTTAGAAAAACCTGAGAAAAAGAAATTAAGTCAATTCCTACGCGTTTGCGATCCAATATAGCTACAGTACGTTTAATATAGCCATTGTTTTTCAGCTTTTTTACCCGTTCATGTACCGCGGCGATCGATTTGTTCAAATGATAAGAAAGTTCTTTGTTGCTCATCGAAGCGTCCTTCTGCAGCAAGCGCAATAATTTTACATCTACATCGTCGAGTTCCATAATAAGATTTCTTGATTTAATACGAAATTAATAATTACATCTGAAATAAATTCAGTATTATTAAAATTTTTAATAATATTTTTTAAAATATATGTTTATTGTTGAATAATATCTTGTTAAATGCAACTTTTGTAAAATAATTTTATACAAATATGGAAGCTGTAATCAGTAAATGTCTATCTCCCAAACTAGATAGTAAATTTAAGCATTTGTGGTGTTTAGTAGGAAATACACCCATGCTTGAACTACAGTATACCTATAAAGGTAAGCCTGGTATCATCTATGTGAAATGCGAGAACTATAATTTAACAGGTAGTATTAAAGATCGCATGGCGCTTTACATTTTGTATAAAGCCTATATGAACTGTGCCATTCGTCCTCAGGATACCATTGTCGAAGCAACAAGCGGGAATACCGGTATCGCGTTTTCGGCTATAGGTAAGGCCTTAGGGCATCAGGTGAAAATTATTATGCCCAATTGGTTAAGTAAAGAGCGTATCGATATCATAAAAAGTATGGGGGCAGATATCGAGTTGATCACCAAAGAACAAGGAGGCTTTTTAGGCAGTATTCGGCTAAGCGAAGAATTAGCTGCGCAAGGCGGCGTTTTTTTACCGCGCCAATTTGAAAACCAATACAATGCTGAAGCACATGAACTCACAACCGGAAGAGAGATTGCCTTACAGCTGGAAAGTGTAGGTAAAACTGCCGACGCATTTGTTGCCGGGGTAGGTACCGGTGGTACTGTGATGGGGGTTGGTAACTATCTTCGTCAGATTAATCCTTTTGTTAAAATACACCCCTTGGAACCCGCAGAAAGCCCAACGCTGACAACTGGATATAAAGTTGGATCACACCGTATTCAAGGTATTTCAGACGAATTTATTCCTGCGATTGTCAAGCTTGATCAGTTGGATGAAGTTATCCAAGCATCAGATGGCGATTCCATCCTGATGGCGCAGAAATTAGCCAAACAGCTCGGCTTGGCGGTTGGAATTTCTTCAGGAGCCAATGTAATTGGAGCTATCAAGCTGAAGGAACAGCTCGGAGAAGGCGCTACCGTGGTTACCCTGCTGTGTGACGATAATAAAAAATACCTAAGCACAGATTTAGTAAAAGATGAGCCTGTTCGAGAGGGTTTTATTTCGACAGAAATAAATTTTGATGGTTTCCATCCTATTAGTCGTTTAGCGAATCCATTGATTTAAAAATTATTACCTAAAGTATATGAAAGTCGTATGTAGATTTATAGTTTGGTTTGTTTTGCTCTTTCCCGTTGCATTAATTGGGCAAGAGCAAGATAGCCTTCTTTCGTTGGATGGCGTAGCGTTTACAGCGTCACCAGCAGTCGAAGATAGTCCTTCACAAACAGCAGCAGACAGTCTTCTGGCTGTTCCTGATGATCTGGTATTTGCCGATGGAGCAACAGATAGTGTTGCCCAGGATAGCCTGGCCAAAGACCAAACAAAAACAGGGGCAACAGATACCGCACAGGATAGATCCCTTTGGGGAATCTTTATCACCGGTCTGATCGGAGGCTTCGCCGCTTTCATCATGCCCTGTATATTTCCCATGGTGCCCCTTACCGTCAGCTTTTTTACCAAACGTAGCGGCTCACGGGCCAGGGCCATATCGCAGGCGCTTCTCTACGGACTGTTTATCATTATTATCTATGTGGCACTGGGGATGCTCATCACCATTACTTTTGGCTCCGATGCGCTGAACGCCCTTTCCACAAACGGGGTATTCAATTTTATATTCTTTCTGGTATTGGTGCTCTTCGCGGCCTCTTTCTTTGGGGCCTTCGAACTGACCTTGCCCAGCTCCTTTGTCAACAGGATCGATGCAAAGTCGGATCAGGGTGGCCTGATCGGTCTTTTCTTCATGGCTTTCAGCCTGGCATTGGTATCCTTCTCCTGTACAGGACCGATCATCGGTACCCTGTTGGTGGATGCCGCTTCCAAGGGCGAGAGAATGGGACCAGCCATCGGGATGTTGGGATTCTCCATTGCACTGGCCATACCTTTTGTGCTCTTTGCCGTTTTCCCCTCCATGCTCAAATCCCTGCCCAAGTCGGGCGGATGGCTGAACAGCGTGAAAGTGGTACTCGGTTTTCTGGAGCTCGCACTGGCCCTGAAGTTTCTCTCCAATGTCGACCTTGCCTACCACTGGGACTGGCTGGACCGCGAAGTGTTCCTGGCACTGTGGATCGTCATATTCGGACTGATGGGGCTCTATCTGATCGGCAAGATCAGCTTCGCGCACGATAGTCCCCTTGCTTATCTTTCCGTACCGCGGACCATCTTCGCCATTGTCGTATTTGCCTTCGTCGTGTACTTGGTGCCCGGAATGTGGGGAGCACCCCTGAAATCCATTTCGGCCTTCCTGCCACCTTCGGCCACACAGGACTTTGACCTGTCCGTTGCCAATTTTGGTACAACGGCTTCTACCAAGGCAAGCAAGACAAAAAAATATTACGATATCTTCCATAAGCGTGGTACACCGAAGGGATTCGAACCTTACTACGAATACGAAGAGGGGCTTGCCGCTGCCAAAGAGCAGGGGAAACCGGCCCTGATCGACTTCACCGGATGGAACTGCGTCAACTGCCGTAAGATGGAGGCCAATGTATGGACAGATCCGCAGGTGGCCTCGTTGCTCAAGAACGAGTTTGTGATGATCGAGCTGTTTGTGGATGACCGTACGGCGCTTCAGCCCGAAGAACAGTATGTATCGAGCTATTCGGGCAAGAAGATCAACAGCATAGGCAAGAAGAACAGTGACTTCCAGGCGGCAACGTTCAACAGCAACTCCCAACCACAATATGTGATCGTGGATACAGAGGGCAACGTACTCCTTCCGCCAAGCGGAGCGAACTATGATGTGGAAAGCTATGCCAACTACCTCAAACAGGGGATAGAAAGCTTTAAAAAGAAATAAAGATAACCTAAATAATCAAGTTTGAATGAAGTCCGTCTAAAAGTAAGGTTTACTTTTAGACGGACTTCATTCGTTTATACAAACTGTTGTTGAATGTCAAATCTGCAATTCAACGGAAAAAACCTGCTTTAATTTTCTTAAATTGCAAAAACAAATACATGGATAATTTTGATCTCAATATTTTTAGTGGTTTCCGCCTCTTAGATATCATTGATATTTTGTTGGTGGCGATCATCATCTATTATGTTTATAGTCTTATTAAAGGGACTATAGCTGTCAATATACTGCTCGGTATCGGACTCTTTTACGGGATCTATCTTGTGGTTAAACAGATGGAAATGCGTTTGTTGACCGAAATATTTGGAGGGTTTATTTCCGTCGGTTCCATTGCCCTCATTGTGGTGTTCCAGCAAGAAATACGACGTTTTCTCATCCATATTGGAAAAAATGTATCCTTGCGGCGAAAAAAATTCTTCTTAAGCTTTTTAGGAACAAAGAAAACAGCCGGTGTAGATAACGGCGAGCAGATCAAGCCGATCGTAGAAGCCTGTAGAAGTATGTCGAAATCGAAGACAGGCGCTTTATTGGTTTTTTCCCGCCATTTTGACGAAGAATACTATCAATCCAGTGGCGAATACATTGACGCGCCAGTCTCCAAACGTTTATTAGAATCTATTTTTTTTAAAAATAGTCCATTGCATGATGGCGCTGTTGTTATTGTAGATTTTCGAATTATGACTGCGAGTAGTGTACTGCCACTATCAGACAGTGATGATCTTCCTCCGCAATTTGGGTTGCGTCATCGCGCAGCTATAGGTGTGACAGAAGTTTCCGAAGCTATTGCCGTCATTGTTTCGGAAGAGACAGGGGAAATATCTTTAGCGAAAGACGGGAATGTAAATATGAACCTTTCTCCCGAAGAACTCGAGAAATTATTACGTGCAGACCTTTAATTCTTAAAATATAAATTCGTTTCTGTTTGGTGGTTTGTACAAAATTATTTTGCATAAAGTGAGTAATTTGGCTAATTTTATACGAAAATAAACCCTAATTCATGACGTTATGCACTTTGAAGAACACCAACCCCTAGCTATCGTGCTCAACGATTTATTTGCCCACTATCGTGCGCATGTCGCAGATGTGGGGATTATCACAAATGCCATGCAGGAAGAAGGCGTAGTTTATAGCCAAGAAGATATTGTAAATGATCATATCGCCTTTCGCACATTAGGTGTTCCTCATCTGGGGATACAGTCCTTCGAAAAGATCTTTCTCGCATATGGTTATCAGAAAAGAGACCATTACTATTTTGAAGGTAAGAAACTAGACGCGTATTGGTACGCTCCACCAACAGTGGGATATCCTCGGATATTTGTGTCCGAATTGCAAGTTGCGGCGCTGAGTGGGGAGACACAGGCTATCATTCATCGGTATACAGATCCTATCCAAGCGGACCCTGTCGATTCCCTGGATTTGGCAAATGGTAGGGAAGTTGCTGATTTTTTACAACGGCCGCTATGGGATTTGCCCTCCTCCGACGAATATCAAAAGCTATTGCAAGAAAGTGAATATGCGGCATGGGTCATTTATAACCGTTATTACCTTAATCATTACACCATCAGCATACATGAGTTACGTGATGGCTATAATACTTTAGAAGAATTTAATGCATTTTTAGAGCGTATCGGTATTACTTTAAATACCGCAGGTGGAAAGATAAAAACCAGTGCAGACGGTCTTTTGCGACAGAGTAGTACTGTTTCTGCCCTTTACGAAGCCTCTTTTGCTGATGGAAAAACATTGGAAATTGCAGGAAGCTATGTGGAGTTTGCTGAACGTAGTCCCTTGCCCCAATTTAGAGACCTGCCTAGAGCAGAGTTGACAGCAGCCCATCGTCGTGATGGGTTCGAGACCAACAATGCCGATAAGATTTTTGAAAGCACTTACACCACACAGATTAAAAGGTAAAAGGAGCTTATCGTGATGGAACGGGAGCTTGTACAATTAAGAAGGGAGCTGGAAGGCGATTTATTCTGGGATCAAAAGATGCGGATATTATATTCCACTGATGCATCAGCTTATCGAGAAATGCCATTGGCTGTGGCAATTCCGAAAGATGTAGCCGATCTCATGAAGCTTGTTGCCTTTGCCCGTGAAAAACAGATCTCGCTTATACCGCGCGCAGCGGGCACATCTTTAGCAGGTCAAGTTGTAGGAAGTGGACTCGTGGTAGATATATCGCGTCACTTTACGCAGATCTTAGAGCTAAATGTTGAGGAAAGATGGGTTCGCGTACAACCAGGAGTCATTCGGGATGAACTGAATAGATTTCTGAAAGCACATAATCTCTATTTTGGTCCAGAAACTTCTACCGCGAATCGGGCGATGATCGGAGGTATGGTCGGTAATAATTCCTGCGGATCCAATTCCTTAATTTACGGGAGTACAAGAGAGCATACCTTGGAAATCGAGGCAATTCTTAGCGATGGCAGTACCGTTCTTTTTAAAGATCTAACCTTTGTTGAATTCTGCGCGAAATGCGAATTGCAAACGCTAGAAGGGCAGCTCTATCGACAGATACGTAGCTACCTTAGTACCTATGAGAATCAACAGGAGATCCGAAAAGAATTTCCAAAAAAAAGTATCAAACGCAGGAATACCGGCTATGCCATAGACTTACTGTTAGACAGTGATCCCTTCACCGCCGGAGGTATGCCTTTTAATTTCAGTACACTACTGTGTGGTTCCGAAGGAACCCTTGCATTCATAACCTCGATCAAACTAAATCTTGTTGATCTTCCACATAGGCCTACAGCGTTGTTGTGTGTGCATTTCTTGACTGTGGAAGATGCGCTGATAGGAAACCTTATAGCGCTAACTTATCAACCACTTGTCTCGGAGTTGATGGATAACTATATCCTAGATTGTACCAAGAATAATTTGACACAGTCGAAGAATCGTTTTTTTGTCGAAGGAGATCCGGGGGCTATTTTGGTCGTCGAGTACGAAGCGGATAGTCTAGAAGAGGTTGCTCAACTCGCAAGGCATGTGGAGGCACGTATGCGTGAAGAAGGTCTGGGCTATCATTTCCCATTGATAACAGGGGCAGATAAAAAAAAAGTATGGGATCTGCGAAAAGCAGGTTTAGGATTGTTGAGTAACACACCGGGAGATGATAAGCCTGTTGCCGTTATTGAAGATACAGCTGTAGATGTCCATGATTTGCCAGCCTATATTGCTGAATTCAATCAGATATTAGCCAGGCATAAGCTCTATTCTGTTCATTATGCCCATGCGGCAACAGGAGAGCTACATTTGCGACCTATACTGAATCTAAAAACCGAGGAAGGAAAAGTTCAATTCCGCCTTGTGGCGACGGAAATTGCAAAGCTTGTTAAAAAATACAAGGGATCCTTAAGTGGGGAGCATGGCGATGGGAGGCTACGGGGGGAATTTATCGAGTACATGATCGGCGAACGGAATTATAGCTTTTTGCGTGCGATCAAGCAAGTTTGGGATCCTGAAGGGATTTTTAATCCCGGTAAAATAGTCGATACTGCGGCAATGGATACCTTTTTACGCTACGATGCGATCCATCCGTTAAAGCAACGTAGCATAGCTACGGTATTTCGTTACGGAGGGCAACATATTTTGCAGCATATAGAACAATGTAACGGCTCTGGAGATTGTAGAAAAACGCATTGGAGCGGCGGTACGATGTGCCCTTCGTATATGGCGACACGGAATGAGCAGGACAGTACCCGTGGGCGTGCCAATATATTGCGCGAACTGCTGTCTACTTCAACAAAAGAGAATCCTTTTGATTATCCCGAAATCAAAGAGGTACTAGATCTCTGTCTAAGTTGTAAGGGATGTAAATCGGAATGCCCGTCGAATGTAGATATGGCTAAGCTAAAAGCCGAATTCCAGCAAGCGTATTACGATGCGAATGGCGTGCCTTTGCGAAGTTGGTTAATCGGGCATATTCATCAATTGAATCTATTTGCGTCCTATTTTTCAGCTTTATACAATTGGAGTGTTGCTCAGCCCCTGGTTGGTAAATGGCTGAAGAAGGTCATTGGCTTTGCTCCACAGAGGCAATTGCCAAAAGTAGCAGGAGAATCCTTAAACCGTTGGTTTCGTCAAAGGAAAGCCCGGATTTCTTCTAATGGTAAGAAGGTATATTTCTTTTTCGATGAATTCACCAACTATAATGACGTACACATCGGTAAGACAGCCATCTTATTATTGGAAAATTTAGGATATACTGTTGAGGCTGTTCACCATCCGGCTAGCGGACGCGCTTTGCTGTCCAAAGGGTTTCTTCGAGAGGCTAAGAAAATTGCGAATCAACAGGTGGCTATTTTTGGTGAATTGGTAGACGCAGAACATTGTCTCGTGGGCGTTGAGCCCTCCGCTATACTCAGTTTTCGTGACGAATATATAGATCTTGTCGATGAAGCGCAGTTGGATCAAGCCCATCAGTTGGCGAGGTATAGTCTGACAATAGAAGAGTTTCTCTATAATGAAATGCAGGCGGGGCATTTATCCCCCAATCATTTTTGCTCAGATCATCAACATATACTACTTCACGGGCATTGCCAACAAAAAGCTTGGGGGCTACAGGAAAAGGTAGCCGAGTTGTTAAGACTTCCTGCTAATTTTCACGTGGATATCATTCCTTCTGGTTGTTGTGGAATGGCAGGTTCCTTCGGGTATGAGAAAGAACATTATACATTGTCTGCGCAAATCGGTAATTTGGTGCTTTTTCCCACCATCCAAAAGAAACAAGCTACATCAGTGGTTGTGGCATCCGGAACGTCCTGCAGACACCAAATAAAAGAAGGGGTACAAGAACATGCCTTGCACCCCGTTGAAATATTGTATGAAGCTTTAAAAGCCAGATAATAGATTATTTTTTTGCAGCTTCGATCACTTGCGTATTCAATTTGACATATTCTGCATTGTTCGCTGCTTTCGCCATCGTTACCCCTTCAGTTGCAGTTTGTATTGCTCCTGCTTTGTCTCCTGCTTTTAGTTGCATTTTCGCTTTCCAATATTTGATATGAGGTGCTTTGGTATTTCCTTTGTCTGCTTCATTCACCCAAGCAAGCGCTTTGTTGATATCCAAATCGTTGTTGTAATAATACTGAGCTGCCTGAAAATAAGGTTTTTTTTCGCCTTTCATGGCCTCGTCAATAGAAGCTAAGATTTCTTTGGATTGGTCTACTGCAATATGAAATGACACCTTTGTGTTTTCCCAGGCCAAGGTTAGGTCCGCTCCGTTTGTTTTTACATTTTCAAAAGCCATGGTAAATGTTTCTACCTTATCATTGAGTTTCTTTGCTTTTGCCGGAAAACGTAGAAAATCCTCCTCTTGTTTGTATTGGTATGCACCCCATTGGTTTACATTTTTACTTAGAATAATGGTCCAATCGCCTGATTTTTTTGGAATACTAAAGATGCCATAAGTACCAGCAGGTACCTTGTTGCCTTCGATCGTTACTTCCTCTTCGAAAGTGATACTAGGAATATTATTTGCTCCGGTTCTCCATACCTGATCGAAAGGCTCTAATGCTCCGAAGATGACGCGGTCATTAACATTTGGACGTTGGTAAACCAAGGTAACCGTTTTGATACCGATACCTTGTTCAATTTTAGTAGAACTACTCGATTGAGGCAGTTTTGCCTGCGCCTGTGCATCATTAAAACTTACGAAAATAACGCCTGCCGCAAGCAATGCTAAAAATCTTTTTTTCATCTCTCTATGTATTGTTTGTGACTTAAACATAGCCAATTTTGGGGGGATAAACAATAATCAAAACGTCAAATTTGGAAATAGCCCGCACGTTGTGCCTCGCATAAAATAGTTATCTTTGTGAAATGGCAACACCAATACCTTTAGCAGAGCGAATGCGCCCCAAAAGTATTGCGGATTACATTGGGCAGCAGCATATTATAGGCGATAGCGCGGTTCTGCGCAATGCAATTGAACAAGGGAATATTCCTTCAATGATTCTATGGGGGCCACCGGGCGTCGGTAAGACCAGTTTAGCGCTGTTGATTGCAGGGGAGCTGAAACGGCCTTTTTTTTCGCTCAGTGCCATCCAATCGGGAGTGAAAGATATTCGAGATGTTATAGACAAGGCCGAAAAGCTGCGAAACTTCAATCAGGAACAGCCTATTTTGTTCATCGATGAGATTCATCGTTTTTCGAAGTCACAGCAAGACTCCCTTTTAGGCGCTGTAGAACGAGGACTTGTCACACTAATCGGTGCAACCACGGAAAATCCCTCCTTTGAGGTTATTTCCGCATTGCTGTCCCGCTGTCAAGTCTATGTTTTGGAACATCTTACCGAGCAGGATCTACAGGCGATCCTGGACCAAGCGTTGACAAAGGATCATTATCTCCAAAATCATCCTGTTCAGGTTGAGGAACATGAAGCACTGTTTCGTCTTTCTGGCGGAGATGCCCGAAAATTACTGAACGTATTTGAGTTGGTCGTTCATGCTGCCTACGCACAGAGACAACCAATTACGAATGCATTCGTGTTGAAGCAGGTTCAACAAAATATGGCCTTGTATGATAAAACAGGAGAGCAGCATTACGATATTATTTCCGCCTTTATAAAATCTATTCGGGGGAGCGATCCTAATGCGGCAGTGTATTGGCTGGCTCGTATGATCGAAGGAGGAGAAGATCCTTCTTTTATTGCGAGGCGGTTATTGATTTTAGCCTCCGAGGATATTGGTAATGCGAATCCCAATGCCTTACTTCTTGCAAACAACTGTTTTCAAGCTGTGAATGTCATCGGATGGCCCGAATCGCGAATTATTCTCTCGCAAGCGGTGACTTATCTCGCTTCATCAGCCAAGAGCAACGCTTCTTATGAAGCCATCAATAAAGCACAGGCACTAGTGAAGAAAACAGGTGATCTTCCGGTACCCCTGCATTTACGCAATGCGCCGACAAAATTAATGAAGGAGCTAGACTATGGAACGGAATACAAATACGCGCATGCTTATCCTGGTAATTTCGTTCAACAGGAGTTTTTTCCCGATAAATTGCGAGGCACATTGCTTTACGATCCCGGGGCGAATGCCTCCGAGAGCAAGCTCCGTGAATCGCTTAAGAGCAAATGGAAAGAGAAGTATGGTTATTAAATCGTACTCACGTGTTGTCTAACCCGCTAAATAATTGTACTACGCCTTCGATATTGTATTGCATATAAAATTGAATTTCTTTAGGTTTGTAGAAATACAATGCTATGACCTTTACAGCGATAGATTTTGAACTGGCGACGGCAGCATACACCAGCGTGTGTGCAGTGGGGATCGTAAAGGTGGTTAACAACGAAATTGTGGAACAATTTCACAGTTTAGTGCGGCCCCCAAAGAATGAGTACATGTGGCAGACAACACGTGTGCATGGGATCAAGCCAAAAGATACGTTGGAAGCTCCGACCTTTTTGGAGCTTTTTCCTGAAATAGAGCCCTGTCTTACCGGAGCCACTATGGTGGCACACAACGAAAAATTTGATAGAGAAGTACTCATGAAGACGATGGGCTATTATGGACTCGACTATAAAATACTGGGGCTGCCCCCTGAATGGGAGTGTACCAGTAAAATTTACCGATCAAAAGGTTTCAAAAAGACAAAACTGAGCATCTGTTGCCGCATTATGAATATTGAACTGAACCATCATGACCCCTTGTCTGATGCCAAAGCTAGTGCGCAGCTTTATATGATGCAGGATCGGATCACACCAGTCCTTTTGGAAGAACATTTTCCGACAGAGGCTCCTTTTACGGTTAATAATGTGCCGGCTAATAAGAAGTTATGACTGAGAAGCAAATTATAGAAACTTCTATCTCTCTTTACCAATCTAAACATAGTTTTTATGGCAGATAGCATAGTTGTAATAGGACAAGGTTATGTTGGTTTGCCTTTAGCATTAGCCTTTTCAAAACATTATCCGGTTATAGGGTATGATATTAATGAGGAGCGAGTTGAAGCTTTGAAATCTGGAGTAGATAGTACCAAAGAAATTGATACGATAGAGCTTCTCGAGGTGTTGCATCTCGGGCTGTCTTCTTCTTTTTCACTGGGCTATAAGGTGACTAACAATATGGCAGAGATCAATAATGCAACCATTTACATCATTACGGTCCCCACTCCTATTAATACGTTCAATGCGCCCGATCTTTCCTATCTCTTACATGCTTCCTCAACCGTTGCACAAGTTTTAAAAAAGGGAGATATTGTTATCTACGAGTCTACAGTTTATCCAGGTTGTACCGAAGAGGATTGCGTTCCCATATTGGAAGGTGTGTCAAAGCTTGAATACAATGTAGATTTTTTTGTAGGGTATTCACCCGAACGTATTAATCCCGGAGATAAGATCCACACGTTGCAAAATACAATTAAAATTACTTCAGGCTCAACGCCTTCTGTTGCCGATCGCGTCGATAAGCTTTATAAGAAAATAATTACAGCCGGAACACATAAGGCGTCATCTATAAAGGTAGCCGAAGCATCAAAGGCTATAGAAAATGCACAAAGAGATGTTAATATTTCCTTTGTAAATGAACTTGCACTAATCTTCGATCGTACAGGTATCGATACACATGAGGTTCTTGCCGCAGCGGCCACAAAGTATAATTTTTTACCTTTCAAGCCGGGGTTGGTAGGAGGACATTGTATATCTGTAGATCCCTATTATTTGGCTCACAAAGCTTCCCAATTAGGGTATCATCCTGAAGTTATCTTGTCCGGTAGGCGCGTTAACGATAGGATGGCAGAATTCATTGCCTCTAAAACGGTTAAGCTTCTTATAAAAAAGGGCATTACAGTACGAGGAGCGAAGGCACTGGTGTTGGGTATCACGTTTAAAGAAAATTGTCCAGATATACGCAATAGTAAGGTTGTGGATGTCGTGCGGGAACTATCAGAATTTGGATTAACAGTTGATGTTTATGACCCTTGGGCCGATGCTAAATTAGTAGAACAGCAATACGGAATAAAGTTGTTGCCTCAATTACCGACTTTAGTACAAGTAAGGGAAGATTTTTCTCTTGTTGGTCAGTCGCAAGATGAATCCTTTTTTATGGTTGATGAAAGAGATTTTAATTGCTATAGTGATGGGTATGATGCCATAGTCTTGGCTGTGGCCCATGAGCAATTTGTTAATTTATCTTTAAAAAATGTTAAAAATCCTATTAGTGTAGTTTTCGATGCAAAGGCTATTTGGCCAAAGAGGGAAGTAGATGCCAGGCTATAATCGTAAGGCCATGGTTCGCATGTATTCATAAAGCTTTTGAAAAGTGCATGTAATCGTGTTTTTATTAAAAGAATCTTTTAGCGCAAACATTATTTTTCAATTTGATTCAAAAGAGATTCTCCAGGGATATTTTTTTAAATTAATTGGGTTTTGTCAATTTTTTGCTACAAATAGCGAATAGCCTACTTTTTTATTATCTCATGTCCATATCTATAAAAACACTCAGGAAAGGGTTAATAGGCTGTTTTTTTAATGAATAAACCTCAATGTTTTTAGATTTTTTTTAAATAAATTTTGACGCAACAGATTATAATACAAGAAACGGTTCGGTTTTTGTACTATTTCCACAGTTGAGGTTTTAATAGTTAGGGAAGTATTTTAACGCTTACACTACGTTTTAATAACGAGAATTAGATAGAAATATTATGGGATTATTGGAAAGAATGTTCGGATCAAAGAAGAACGATGTGAAGATAAAGGTATTGGGCAAGCTTGCCTTTTTGGAAGTCGATATGCATAATCATTTAATTCCTGCTATAGATGATGGCAGTCAGTCTGTAGAGCAGTCTCTTCGTCTCGTAGAAGGTTTGAAGCACTTAGGATTCAAGAAATTTATTTGTACACCTCACATTATGGCTGGTGTACATCCAAATACAAAGGGTACCATAGGCAAGGCATGCGTCCAACTGCAGCAGGCGTTAAAAGCAAAAGATCTTAAGGTTGACATCGTGCCATCTGCCGAACACATGGTTGATGAGGGGTTGCTCAGTTCTATGGCGAAAAACGATCTATGTGTTATGCCAGGGGGTTATGTGCTGATCGAGATGTCGTATTTAGCAGAATCTGCGGCTATTTTTAAGGTGATTTATGATTTACAGTTAATGGGGTATAAGCCGATTCTTGCTCATCCTGAACGCTACAATTATTACCATTATAATTTTGAGACGTACAAGAAAATAAAAGATACAGGTTGTTTATTGCAATTAAATCTATTATCGATTAGTAGATATTATGGGAGTCATGTTAAAGATGCTGCCCACACGTTATTGAAAGCTGGTATGTATGATTTCGTTGGTACAGATACACATCACGATAAGCATTTAGCTGCTTTGCAAGAAATCGTTTCAAGGTATCCAATTCGTGAATTGTTGAGCAATTGTCCGATAAGAAATGCCTCCCTGATGGATGAAAAGGATAGTTATGAATTAGCTGAGGTTGCTATTGGCTAAAAAGGAAATAAAAGTGAAATTAGTTTGTTGCGCTACTTTTTAAGGGTTATAGAAATATAACCCTTAAAAAGTAGCAGTATTTGTTCATTTCACTTTTAATATTTCTTTTTTAGGTTCCTACCTGAAATAACGCATTTGCCATCATCAGCTTACCATTCTCCCAGAAGTTACGGAAGAGAATGTTGTCAGTGAGGTAAATAACGGAGCCTCTTCCTACAGGTTCCACACCGAAAATTAGCCCATTTTGCATTTTCTTGTTCAATTTGCTGCCAACAAATCCACTCATTTTCGAGTTTTCCAGCAAATAGCCCACATTCCAGCCTTCTCCTTCTTTGAGGTAAGGGTAGATTTTGTTATCCTGTTTCAATGTGTAGTAAGATTGGTAGCCAAACATCAATGGATGTGTCGTGTCCACCGTCACTTTATAAATTGCACCACTCACGCTGCTTGTCATTTCACTGCGTTCCCGATTCGCATATACCGGCAGAACAGGCGTCTTCTTCGCCGTCTCTGTTGTATCCTTCTTAATTGCTGCAAGCTTTGTCCAAGAAAGGTCTCGTACTTGATCAACAGCGGATTCCAAAGCAATAACCTTCCCGCCAGCGCGCACCCAGTCGCCCAGTTTATCCGCCTGTGTCTTGTCCTTTAGAAAGCTGTATCCACCATTTGGAAGCACCAAGATGTCAACTTCATCCCATTTGATACGGCCGATGTCTTCAAGGTTCACCAACGTAAGCGGATAACCCAACTGGAGATCAAAGTAATGCCAAACTTCCCCAACATTAATTGCACGGAGTCCATCACCAGAAAGCAATACCACCTTTGGAGGTTTGATGGAATGTACTTTTGAACTGCCGAAATCATTACCTTTTTCCACAATGCCCGATTTTACAGCATACAGTTGCACCTGAAAGCTATCCGCAGCAGCACTAAGTTTCTTTTTAAAATCAGCCACTTTACTGTTCGATTGCCCTAAGACAATCAGCGAGCCACGTGGGAAATCCACCCCATTAACAACAAAAGGCTCTTCCGAAGTTTTTAGCTGTACCTTGTTTTTCAGAAGCGCAGCTGCAAATTGTGCTGTTGCGAAACCATTCCACTTTACCGCATAAGCATAGCTGCTCTCCACATTGTTCTTAATTTCTGTCAGCTTATAGTCCTCCCGTTTGTTAATAGGCGCTTTAGAAGCAATAGCATCCAGTCCATACACATAAGGAACAGACCAAGAGGTGATATCATAGGTAATGGAATCCACCAATTTAGCCTCAGGCTCGAAGAGCACACGTACAAGAGCTGCCTTTGGCTGGCTTCCCGGGATTACCATATCTTTTCCCGTAAGCGCATAGCTGCTTTCCTTTTTGTTCCCATAGTCATAACCCTTCACAGCGCCCGATCCGGCAAAATATTGGATATTGTTCTGGTCTAATAAATGCGCTAGTGCTACAAATTTGCTGTGATCGGCCTCCTTATATTTTACCACGTAAGCTTGGTATGAGGATAGTTTACCACTGTTCGCATCGTTAAAGAATTTATGAAATTCCTTAACCACATCGCTAGCATGTTGCGCTGTCACTTCAACAGCATTGACGCCCGAAGCATGGTGGTGCTTCGCTCTGTCCACCAATGTTAACGTATCCAAGTCATTTGTGAGCACACCCAATCCACCGGCGGTATTACCCGCCTGTTCATAAGTCATACCGATAGCCCCAGAATACGTCGGATAAGTATCCCCGTACGACGGATAGAAGAGGTCGAAATTCTCCTTTGTAAAATAAAGCCAACCCCGCTCGTCGAAGTAGCTTGCATTATGTTTGCCAATTACCCCCTGAAAAGAACGTTGCCAAGGTGTAATTACTTCGTGAAAGGGCTCTGCCGCTGGGGGGAAGTAATACGGTGAGTTGACCCCTTGCTCATGGAAATCCACATGCACATGAGGGTACCACTTGTTATAGATTGCTACACGCTGCTGGCTTTCGATCTGTGTCTGCCAGGCCCAGTCACGGTTCAGGTCGAAGTAATAGTGATTATAGCGTCCTCCCGGCCAAGGCTCATGCCGTTCACGCGCAAAGGTCGAAGGATTATACTGCGTTCCCACTACGCCATTGTACCAATTGATATAACGCTCCGTTCCATCTGGATTCAAGCAGGGGTCAAAAATGACTAAAGTTTTTTCAAGCCAGGATGCCGACTTGCTATTGGCTGGGTTAGCAAGATCGTATAACGTCAACATGGCTGCTTCCGCCGATGATATCTCGTTTCCATGTACATTATAGCTCATCCAGATAATCGCCGGATTTTCCGCCTCGTTTCCTGCTTGATCGGTTAGTGCGCCGGCCAGGCGCAAATTGTTGATCCGAATCTTCTCCAGATTACCAATGTTCTTTTCCGAAGAAACAAAAGCGAGGTAGAGCGGCCTGCCCTCCGTAGAGGCACCATATTGCTCCAACTTTACTTTTGTCGATGTATGTTCTTGCACATATTTAAAATAATCAATGATTTTCCAGTGTGGCGTTACTTTAGTGCCCACCGGATATCCTAAAAACTGTTCCGGAGTTTTTAGCTGCGCAAAACATTGCGTCAGCGAAAAAAAAGTTAAAAAAAGAAAGGTTAATCTCATGTATATTGTATCTGCTTAGTTCTGTACTAAAACACCGTTCGACGCATCAATCTCACGTTGCGGAATAGGAAGGAGCAAGGAAACGTCATCATATGCCACACCGTCTACCGATCCTTTTATGCGTTTGATATCGTGAATACCTTGTCCTTCGTGTGCCAATTCCAATTTGCGCTCCAACAAGATGCCATTCAAATCGATAGACGTCAATGCCGGTAAAGCGGTATGTAATCCCCGAATATAATTAATATCTTCCAATGCTGTGGCACCTACAGCCGTGCCCAACCTTAAATTACACTCTGCACGTGTGAGATACATTTCCGAAAGTCTAACAACAGAAAGGTTGCTGTTGAGGAATTTCCATTTGCCAGAACGCCAGTCGCCTGTCCCAATTGAATTCCCCTCGCCGCGGTAGAACAGTGCTAAACGATGGTCTAAGTATGCCCCACTACCATCGGTGCTTTGGTCGTATAAAGCCAAGTGTGCCGGAAGCACCGCGACATCTCCCGCACGTGCACCATAAGCGGTTATAGACCAATATATATGCATCTCATTTGCGCCATCCTGAGCCGATACCGGCATTTGGAAAATCCCATCTAATGTAACTGTTTCAGAGTCCGACGCGTCAAGTTTTCCCTTGTTGAATGTCTTTGCGTAGACGCTCTCCACCGTAAATTGATTGTAGTTAATAGCTCGGTTGGCAGCATCGCGGGCTTCCTCGTAATTTTCCATTTGTAGATACACCCTTGATAGCATAGCAGCAGCAGCAGTTTTCTGCGCTACAGCAACTTCACTGGAATTTTCCAGTTTCTCTTCTGCAGTTATTAAGTCGTCTAAAATCTGTGCATACACATCTTCTACAGGTGACCGTGCAACATAGCTTTCCTCGTTAATCTCGCGTGTAGGGATTAATTTGATCGGAATTCCTGGATTACTTGTTGTATTGCCCGCACTGTAAGGTTTTGCAAATAAGCGAACCAATTCAAAATGAGCGACTGCGCGCACGAATAAGGCTTGTCCCTCCACTACATCCCGATCATCCTCATTGACGACATCCAGTGCGCTTAGCACATTGTTAGCGATATTAATGGCATCATATCCCTGTAGCCATAAACTACTTACGAACGAGTTGGTTGTCAGGATACTTTTGTTAAATACTTCTCGAGGCTGGTTGAAGGTGCCTTCCCAACGAATTTCAGTAGTTGAGGTGAGCAATTCCGAGAACAACTGAACAATACCACCGTAGAAGTATTCATCACTCAGTTCATTATAGGATCCATTTAATACTTTCTTGACATTCTCGTCGGAGATAAGTGCTAATTCTTCTGACGCCTCTTGTTCAGGTTCAATATCCAATTTACCGTCGCAACTCCAAAAGATACAGCCCGTCATGAAAGCTGTTAGTATAAATTTATATGCAAGTTTCATTGTTTTTTCCTCCCTATCGTATTAAAATCCAATATTTAAACCAACTGTCCAGGTCTTGATTTGTGGAGCCGAGTAGAAGTCAGCACCTTGGTTTCGATTCGTTTCCCTGAAGTCTGAGTTTACTTCTGGATCCCAGCCACTGTACTTTGTAAACGTCAGCAAGTTGACCCCGGAGACAAACAGCCGTGCACTGCTCAGGCGTAGCCTTGTCAAGGTAGAAGCAGGTAGTTTATAGCCCAAGGTAATATTTTTCAAGCGTACATAGTCGCCATCTTCCACATGTCGGCTGGAGGCAGAAGCACTGTTGCCGTAGTAAAACCGAAGTTGTGGGATGTCTGTTCTATCGCCCTGTTGTTGCCAACGGCCGAGCTGATCAATAGTCTGGTTGTCAAACCAGTCGCTGCTTGAAGACATAAAGGCACCTGCGCCGTTGATGATCTGATTACCGAATACACCTTGGAATAAGAACGAAAGGTCGAAATTCTTATACGTAAATGTATTGTTAAAGCCCGCAATCACATCTGGATTTGGATCGCCCACGATGAAGTTTCCTGCTTCACCCATATCGTTGGTCGTACCGCGATCTTCCTTGTAAAAAAGAGCATCCCCGTTGTCCGGATCCACCCCCGCAAACTCCGGGCCGTAGAAAATACCGATAGATTCACCTACAATAAGCGAATTCATAAAACGGCCGTCATTGCCTGGGATTTTATCAGTGGCACCATCTAGCTTCGTGATTTTGTTGCGGTTGTAGGCAATATTGAAGCTGCTTGTCCATTTAAAGTTTTCTTTTGAAACATTAATAGAGTTAAGGACAAGCTCAACCCCCCGGTTTTCCATGGAGCCTAGATTCACTGTTTGTGTAGAAAAACCAGATGTTCCTGGTACAGGGACATTGTAGATTAAATCTTTGGTCTTCCGTACATAGTAATCAAGCTCGCCTGTTAATCGACTGTTAAATAAACCAAAATCTAATCCAATATCGATCTGGTCTGATTTTTCCCATTTCAGTTTCGGATTAGCGAGCTGTGTCGTTACCAATACCGAACCATTGTTATATTTGGTTCCTTCGTACAATCCGAGATGTGCGAAATTACCGAATCCATCGGCGTTTCCAGTCAATCCCCAACTACCGCGAAGTTTGAAAAAGTTAACTGTGCCATTGTCTTTCCAGAACTCCTCTTCCGATAAGATCCAGCCAGCGGATACAGCAGGGAAAAAACCGTAACGGTTGTCTACTCCAAATTTCGAAGAGGCGTCTACCCGCCCACTTACACTCAGTAAATATTTGTCATCGAATTTGTAATTCGCTCGTGCAAAGTATGAGAGGTAATTGTAGCGGTTGCCTTTCGTTTCTCCATCTGTAATTTCACCTGCACTGGCTAGTCTGCGTAATTGGCGAGCGGGAAAATCCTGTCCTTCTACCCAAATGTATTCGTCCTCATAGTCCTGATAAGACATCCCCAATGTCGCATCGAAAGCATGTTTATCTGCAAAAAGATTGCTGTATGTAAAATAATTGTTTGTGTTGTAATTAACTGCCTTAAACCATTCCGATTGAGCATAGCCATTGATTCCTGTTCCTGCCTCTGATAATGGACTAGCCCAGTAGTTCATACGTTGATTTTGGATATCGATACCAAATTCCGAGCGAAATTTCAAGTGAGGTATAATTTCATAATCCAAGAATACATTGCCCAAATTGCGGAAACTTTCGGTGCCACGCTCTACCTCATCCACTTCCAGCAAGCCGTTGTAATAGGTTGTTGTTGGTGTATTATACAAGTTCCCATCTAAGTCATGTGTTGGTGTAATAGGAGCCATAGCTACCAGTTGCAAAGGGTTTGTAAAAGCATTATCTGCAGCCACACGGTTTGTCGTGCTTTTGCTCAGGCCGAGGTTGATGCCTATTTTTAAACGCTTACTGATCTCATGGTCTACGTTTAATCGGCCACTGTAGCGTTGAAAAGCATTATTGATCAATATACCATCCTGATCCGTGTAGCTACCGCTGGCGTAGAAACGCGTTTGTTCGTTTCCCCACTACGCCAGTCAGACCAACCTGAGTAGCGGTCTAGGCGACCTTCTACATATTCCAGCCACGAATCTTCGTACTGATCCGGATCCGTAGGGTCTATTCCGTCCAGATTGTCCGAGTTGATGGCGGCCTCCCGTATCAGTTCCACATATTGTGCCGCGTTCAAGAACTTCCGGTGGCCGGTTGCGCTATTTTTCCCGTATTGCGAATTTAGCGTAAATTTCGTTTTTCCCGCTTTTCCTTTTTTTGTCGTGATCAAAACCACCCCATTTGCGGCACGAGATCCGTAAATAGCCGCAGCAGAAGCATCTTTTAGAATGTCGAAACTTTCGATATCGTTAAAATTGATGTCGGTCAACGCGTTCGCGGAAATCCCTTCGTCTGTAATCGGAATACCATCCACCACGTAGAGCGGGGAGTTCGAAGCACTGATCGATCCCGATCCGCGCACACGTACCTTAACGCCTTCGCCGACTTTTCCGCTGTTGGCTTCCACCATTACTCCGGCAGCTCTTCCTTGTAGCGTAGACGTTAAGTTGGCAACAGGCATCCCTTCGATGTCTTCCCCTTTTACACGAGCAATATTTCCTGTCAAATCCTTTTTAATAGAGGTGCCAAATCCGACCACAACCACCTCTTCCAGGTCACTGTTCGCCGGTAGTAAGGTGATTTCTGTTGTATTCGCTGCGGGTAGTTCCAGCGTTTGATAACCCAAAGCAATAAAAGTCAGCAACCTGTTATTCGCCGAAAGCTCAATCTCAAATGCACCGTTTCCATCGCTCGATGTTGCACGATTAGTTCCTTTCTCTTTGACGGTGACCCCCGCGATTGGTTTTCCCGTTTCGTCTTTGATGCGTCCCCTGATCTTGCTTTGCGCAAGAGTCGTAAGGGACAGGCAGCACATCGTAATAAGTAACAGTGTGTGTTTCATGGTTGTTAGTAGTTTAGTTAGTAAATGAAACGAAAACGGAAGGTGTTTTTGTGTTCATTTTTGTTGTTTACACATATTTAGTGTAAAAAAATGATAAAAACAAATATTTTTTAGAATGTTTTTTGTTTTTTTTAAATTTTTTATTCGATTTCATGGTATTTTTTTCATCATTTTGTTATTCTTTTTGATTTTTTAATATTATTTCTTCGCGGGTTTAATCTGTGTTTCGTTTGCTTGTTTGTTACAATTGCTTTTCTTTTATGAAAAAAATCATAAATAATTATTCCATATTAAAATTTCATTCTTTCTACTCTTTTTCGATTTTATTTTTCTATTTCTGTGGAGCAGCAAATGAAAAACGTGTCTCTAGGACGTTTTTTATGCAGAATCAAGTCTCATAAGACTTTACAAAGTTTATTTCATATTGCCCGATGTAAATGAATGTTAACACAACTATTGTTTAGTTTACTTATTATGTTTTATCGCGTTATTTTGTAATTCAAAAATTGATAAAAAATGGTGTTTATTGTTGCTAAAACGTTAAAAGTGTTATAGGTTTCTTGTGCAACTAATATTTTTTTTCTTCTATATTCGTCGCCATCAAGTTCAACTCAGTGTCCATATTAACTGCAAGGCACGAGACGACGTGATCTGAGCAACATTTTCGATAACTAAACAACAACAGCAGATGAAACAAAAACTACTCAGTTTTATTGTTGTGCTTATCTGTCTACTCCAGGTAGTGAAAGCACAAGAAAAACCCATCACCGGTCGGATCACGGATAAGAACGGCGCTCCGCTCGCGGGGGTTACTGTCGTGCTCCAGGACGGAACAAGTGCGACACAAACCGATCAATTTGGGAATTACATTTTCAAAGTCGCGCAAGGCAAGACGATCGTCTTCAAACTTATTGGCTATTCCGAAAAAACAGTTCGCATAGCGGATGCTAACACGTACAATATACAACTCGATCCATTCGATGTGGGGTTGGATGAGGTCGTCGTTGTGGCGTACGGTACGCAAAAGAAGGAGTCTGTCACGGGAAGTATTTCTTCCGTATCAGCCGATGATATCGCGAAACGTCCCATATCCAACGTAATGGGGGCTTTGGAAGGAGCGGCTGCCGGTATTCAGGTTAACAATACCTCCGGCCAGCCTGGTTCAGAGCCCGATATTCGTATCCGTGGATTTACTTCCATTAACAATAATTCTACAGGGAGTGCTGATAATGCATTGTCAAGTAACAGCCCTCTCTATGTCATTGATGGGGCGATCTTTGGAGGGAAGTTCTCCGATTTAAATCCAAATGACATCGAAAGTATTTCCGTGCTTAAGGATGCAGCATCTGCGGCCTTATATGGAAGCCGTGCATCGAATGGTGTTATTATCGTTACGACAAAGAAAGGTAAAGGCGGCACGGGAACAGTTAATGCTTCGATTAATCAGGGTTTTTACTCTCGTGGTGTAAAAATGTATGATCGCATGGGTACGACCGACTTTATGGAAACCATGTGGAAAGGCTACCGCAATTCTTTGATGTCTACAAGTCCCGCAGCCTATCCCAATGCAGAAGTTGCGGGAGCCGAAGCGTCTAATACCTTGATTTCTGATGTATTGGTTGCTAATATTTATAATTTGTCCGATAATGAGCTTTTTGATAGCAATGGAAAACTCAGTAGCGATGCAAAAATAAAAGGAACAATTGGTGAAGATCTGGATTGGTTCAATGCTGTTGAACGTATAGGGCATCGCCAAGATTACAACATCAACGGAAACCAAGGTTCGGAGAAAACCAACGTGTACTATTCAGCAGGCTATCTCGATGAAAAAGGCTACGTCAATCATACCGATTACAAACGTTTTACGGGACGTTTAAGTGCAGATATGAAGCCTGTAGAATGGTTTAAATACGGATTAAATCTAGGTGGTACACATCAGACTTCGAATACGGTTCCCGGCTCTTCAAGTAGTTCAAGTAGTTATGTGAATCCCTATTATTTTGCTACAAATATTGCGCCTATTTATACGGTTTACCAACACGATGCTACAACAGGTGAGTATGTGCTGGACGCAAATGGGAATCGACAGTACGAAGAGGGTACCGGTACCCGCGCGCAAAATGTGGGTCGTCATGCCATTTGGGAGAATGAGTTGAATAAAGATTTTACCACACGTAACACGGTGAACGGACAAATTTATTTCGATGTTAACTTCCTGAAAGATTTTACCTTTTCCGTTAAGGGCGATTTGAATGTACGGAACAATGATGAAGCAACGTATGATAATGCGATTATCGGTGATGGATCTGGCAATAATGGTCGTGCAGGTAGAACAAACTATAGGTATAAAAACTACATGGCGCAAGAGTTGTTAACTTGGCGAAAATCTTTCGGTAAGCATGGCGTAACAGCTTTGTTGGGGCATGAAAACTCGTTTATCAATTATAATTATTTAAATCTTAGTAAAGCAAACCAAACGTTCGAAGGAAATACAACCTTGTCTAATTTTACAGAGATGATCAGCATGACTGATTATCAGGAAAATTATCGCACGGAAGGATATTTCGCTCGTGCAACCTATGGTTATGATGATAAATACTTTGTGGAATCATCGATAAGGAGTGATGGATCTTCAAAGTTTTATAAGGATGTGCGTTGGGGTACTTTTTGGTCGTTGGGAGGCTCTTGGGTCGTTTCGCGCGAGAAATTCCTCGAGCAATATGCCGACAAGATCAACAGTTTAAAGGTGCGCACTGCTTATGGACAGGTAGGTAATGATGGAGGAGCAGGTCTATATGCATACTATGATCTATACAGTATGGAGCAGAATGGCGGGCAATCAGCACTTTATCTTTCTCAGAACGGTAATAAGAGTTTAATTTGGGAGACTTCTTCATCATTCAATGCAGCTGTAGAAGGTCGTTTTTTTAATCGATTCAATCTTTTGGTTGAATATTTCGATAAGCGTTCTGGCAATCTGCTTTTTGATGTGAACTCCCCGTTATCAGCGGGAGCAACATCCACATCAACGGCTGTTTCTACGATAACTTCAAATATTGGTTCTGTATCCAATCACGGATGGGAGATCAGTTTTGATGTCGATGTCGTTCGTAAGCACGATTGGCGCTGGAACGTGGGTGCAAATGCTACTTTCTTGAAAAATAAAGTAGTTCGATTAGCAGAGGAGAACAGAGAAGAAGGCTATATTCCTAGTGATACCAAATATCTTTATAAAGAAGGAAAAAGTATGTATAGTTTTTGGCTGTATAGTTTTAAAGGAGTGGATCAAATAACAGGAAATTCGCTATATACTATTGATCCAGAGAAAATTGATGCAGCGTCCGAAGCCGGACACCTCGTCGAAATCAATGGAACTTCCTACACCACAAATACGACATACGGTTTAAAAGACTGGCATGGATCGGCTATTCCTAACGTATACGGAAGTTTTAATACCTCGCTTTCATACAAGAATTTCAGTCTGTCGGCTTTATTTACCTATTCTCTGGGCGGAAAAGTCTACGACAATACCTATGCATCTTTGATGAGCGTTTCCGCTACGCCTTCAGCGATACATACGGATGTCTTGAAAGCTTGGGATGGCATTCCAAATGGTATGACAGAAACCTCCGCAGATCGTATCGATCCGAATGGCACCCCTGTAGTTGATTATACTTTAAGTGGAAATAATAACGCCCAGTCTAGTCGTTTCTTGGTAGATCGTTCCTACTTTGTAATCAAAAATATTGCCTTAGGATACAGTGTGCCGTCTCAATATCTAAACGCGATTAAACTAAGGACGTTACGAGTCAATATGGGAATAGAAAACCTAGCTACTTTTACCAAATTACAGGGAATGAACCCGCAACAGAATTTCACAGGGACCAATTCCAATTCTTGGATTACCCCTAGAATTGTGTCCTTCGGTGTAAATATTGGATTGTAAACGACAAATACAAGAAAAACAATGAAAGCAAAAAAATCTATATATACTTATTTTGCCGCAAGCATGCTCTTGATGCTTGGTGCCTGTGACAAAGAATACTTAGAAACAGCACCTACGGACGAAATTTCAACAGGAACTGTTTTTGAGACTACTGAAAATGCAGCTATGGCTATCAATGGTATCGCCAAGTTGATGACCATGCAGCACCTGAGTAGTCAGGGTTTTAACGGTGAGGGAACCATAAAAATGTATTACGGGAATTATCCTGGTAATAACTTTTTTGTGAATCTTTCGGGATGGGCTCCTATTATCAATGCGACGTACTTAACGAATAACAGCACCATCTACGATTATTACCCGTGGTATTATTACTATTCACTTATTGGGAATGCCAACAATATTCTTTACTACATTGCTGATGCAGAAGGAACTCAAGTGGAGCGGGATTATATCAAGGCGCAGGCGCTTACGTATCGTGCATATTCTTACACGATGTTATTGCAGGTGTATGCCGCGCGTTGGAGCGATTCAAGCAATGGTACTTCAAACGGGGTTGTACTACGTACGGTTCCTGGTAATGAGGAGCTCCCATTGAGTAGTATGGCTGAAGTTTATGCGCAGATCTATGCGGATCTCGATGAAGCTCTCGATTTATTTGAATCATCGGGCTATGTGCGTTCGGAGAATTACGAGATCGATGAAAATGTCGCCTACGCCGTATATGCCAGAGCCGCTTTAAACAAACAAGATTACGCCAATGCTGAGAGCTATGCTAAGCTTGCGCGTGAAGGTTATGCCCTGATGTCGGTGAGCGATTACAAAGCGGGCTTCGCAAATCCCACTTCGGAGTGGATCTGGAGCAGTTACGGTGGTTCGGAAGAAACATTATATTACTATTCCTATCAAGCATATATCGCCTACAATTCGAATGCGTCTGCCGTACGTAATTATCCAAAATGTATAAGCAAAGAGTTGTATGAACAACTTCCTGAAACCGATATCCGTCGCGATTTATTCTTAAATCCAGACGGTTACAGCAATCTGTCGTCAAGCACAGGTCAGGCAACATCTGGTGGCGACCTGTACAAACATGCTTTCGCCACCTGGACAGACCTATACTCGACCTCATTGGTGTATGCCTATATGCAATTCAAGATCAAAGCAAATGATATGCCTGGTGTAGGACATTTAAATCATTTCCGCTCTTCTGAAATGTATTTGATCGAAGCGGAAGCTAAATATTTCCAAAACAAAGCATCTTCCGAAGTGCATACCGTACTCGATGAATTGATCAAGGCCTCAGGCCGTGATACAGAGTACAGTAGCACCACAACAGGTGCCGACCTCCTGAACGAGATTAAGTTCTATCGTCAGGTCGAACTTTGGGGCGAGGGTTTTGATTGGTTTGATATGAAGCGTTGGGGCGACGCAATCGATCGCAAAACATGGGCAAATGGAGGTAACTTTATTGCCGCCTTGGCCGTAACTATTGCGCCGACCGCCAATAACGCATGGAAATGGGTGATTCCCGAACGAGAAACAAATTACAATCCTTTAGCAACGGAGCAATAAAATATACTGTATACAAAAAAAAGATTTTATCTTTTTTTTGTATACAGTAACTCATTGTGTATTATTTAATCTCCCTAGCTCTTCCGATCTTTCCTCATGGTTATTTAACTTTTTTATTCTTTATTATTACCTAAAGCTAAAAAATAATACCGCGATCGTAGTTCGGGAATTTAAAATACTCGAACATCTTTTTTTCCTTCTATTTGCCTTCAAACTATATGCTATTTAGGCATGTCGTCATTAGCAGCACGACGCCAGCTACGACTAACACAATAGCGTATATCGTGTATGGGGTTCTTTTCATATGTAAATAATTATATATGAGTGTTAGATTTCATTGGAATAAATGAGCTCGTTTCACTCGGTTTGACTTTTAAAGGCCATATGGAATGTCCGGGTTCTTTTCATCCGTGTTTGTGCTTTGCAATCATGGACATTTCATAATAAATTTTACGTTATGGTCTGCAATAATCGATCCCTATCTTAAAAAAGTCATCTTGTTGTTTTTTTTTGTAGCGAAGTAGCTACAAAAATGTGTTGTTTTTACAAATTAGCTAAAATCCTCTTGTCGTAAAGGATCGGTAATCCTCCCTCGAAGTACCTATTTCTTTTTTGAAACCCACCCTTTTGGGTGGGAAAAATAGTGTTACAACGACCTATTTTTGACAAAATATCTCATTTACCGAGAAACAATGATTAATCTAAACAAATATAAGATAGCCGTAGTTGACGGTCGTTCAACCGTATTAAAAGCCTTCAATGATTATTTTGTACAATCGTCATCATTTGATCTTACGATTACGGCAAATAGCGTCGAAGAATTTTATAAAAAACAAGGGCGGGAGCACCTGGATATTTTGCTTTGTGGCGTAGAGCCTGCCTATAAAACTGTGCGTCTATTGTGTGGTGCAGCAGCTTGCCAGCCTAATCCCGCTAACGTAGTTTTATGGAGAGCATTTGACGACAAGAAAGCGATCTTTGAAGGTATTCTCGCTGGTGCAACAGGCTATTTACCCGAATTAGCCCCTATCCCTGTAGTGGAGAGCCGGTTGCTTGCTCATCGGAAAGGAACGTATTGGATCAGTCCCGGATTAGCAAGAAGCATATTAAATTATTTTGAACAGTACGATCACACGAATAATTTACCGTCATTATCCAAAATGGAGTCTTTTCTATTACAGACTGTATCTAATGGTGCTTCAGTGCGTGGTGTAGCTGAGCGATTGAAAGAGCCTGAATTTCATGTGCATGCACTAATACAAAAATTATATCAGAAACTACATGTTACGGACTTAGAGAAAAGCTGCATGTCGTCTGACACCTTGTTAAAATCTTTAAATTAATACGCATGTTTTCAATTTTTAGCCGTAAACGAAAATTTAATGACCTAAGCTGGATGCGTGTTGATATGCATTCCCATGTGCTGCCCAGGTTAGACGACGGAAGTATGTCAATAGAAGAGAGTGTCGATATGGTTTCCAGGTTATACAAACAGGGTATTGTGCAGTTCTACGGAACGCCACATATTCAGAACGATATTTATCCAAACGATCGGGACCGTATCGAGTCAGCCTGCTTAGACTTACGGAATTCGATTCCTATAAATGAGCTAATATTGGATTTTGCGGCGGAATATACTGTAGATCAGTTGCTTGTGGATTGCATTGAGAAAGATCCAGAACTACTCATCTGCTTGCCTCACAAGCATGTACTTCTCGGAATGCCATTCGTAACCGAAAGCCCCTTACTTGAAAAAGCTATTCAAGGGTTAATAGACAAGGGGTATGTACCAATCTTAGGCAATCCCGAACGTTATGTCTATTATCATGATCGCCCCGAAAGATTAGTTCGTTTCAAAGATATGGGTTGTCTTTTGCAAGGCAGTTTACTTTCTTGCTATGGATATTATGGTAACAAGGAAAAGCAAATGATACGCAATCTTCTCGAAAAAGGGTTAATCGATCTCGTAGGGACTAATATACATTATAATCGGCATATAAAAGCCATAGAACATTTTGTTTCGAAACAAGATTTATCTCCTTATTTCTTTGGGAAAATAAAAAATGAAGAACTTTTTCTGAAGAAGAGCTGCGTGTAACCTTGATTTTGAGTTTCCGCATTTATACGAAAAATTTTCAAGTTAAAAGATACCAGTATAATGATATATTGATTTCATGGTGTAAGTTTAGTACTACTATATTAAGTTTTCGGATCAAATAAATTCCATAAACGCTGTTATTGACATTCTTGTCTTTTGCCCTGAGCAATTAAATCAGCTGGTGCTTTTTGTAAAAAGTATTCGATGCTTGTGTAGGGTAGGATTGTTTCCATATTAATATTATCTTAACGAGTTTTTACAAAACATCGTGTTAATTATTTGTTTATCAATTTGTTGTTTTTTTGAGGTACTATTTGTCCCCTCTTTGTCCCCTTCTTTTATCTCGTAAGTAAATGATAGGATTGCTTTATTTGCACTTCGATCGGTGAAACAAGGGCAAGAGCCCTACTATAATTAGCGTGTTTCGCACCGTGAAGATTGTAATAAACCCTTTGCGTATTAATAACTTTTTTGATTAAGTACATATGTTTTCCATTTTTAGCCGCAAAATAAAATTTAAAGATCTCAGCTGGATGCGTGTTGATATGCATTCGCATATACTTCCAGGTTTAGATGACGGGAGTGCATCGTTGAATGAAAGTATTGATATGGTGTCGAGACTTTACGACCAAGGGTTAGTTCAAATTTACGGCACACCACATATTCAAGGTGATAAATATCCGAATGATCGAATGCGTATTGAGTCCGCCTTTTTAAAATTACATGATTCAGCTAAAGTGGCGCATATGCTATTAGACTACGCTGCGGAGTACACGGTAGATGAAAAGTTAATCACCTTAATTGAAGAAGAACCAGAAAGTTTACTGTGTTTACCGAATAAGCACGTTCTCTTAGGTATGTCTTTTCTTAGGGAAAGTCCATTGATCGAAAAAGCGATTAAAAGTTTGAAAGATAGTGGGTACACACCAATATTAGGGAATCCCGAGCGTTATGTCTATTATCAAGATCAATTGCATAAATTAATACGATTCAAGGATATGGGTTGTTTATTACAGGTCAGTCTGCTTTCCTGTTATGGCTATTATGGAAGCAAAGAAAGGCAAATGGTTCGCAGTTTGCTTGACAAAGGTATGGTAGACCTTATAGGAACTAATATTCACTATGGAAGACATATGAAAGCGATCGAGCACTATGTTAGAAAGGAAGATCTATCAACCTGTTTTCTTGGGAAAATACGTAATGAAGAATTGTTTCTAAATAAAAGCAATGTTCGTGCTTTGTTCGCCTAGTTTTTGATAATGCAGGCAGTTTATTTTAGAAGCGGATAAGGTCCGCTTATTTCTTCAAAATTGTAGAAAACCAAATCTATATAGGGAGTAGTTTTGCAGGAAATTGTAAGTTCTATGGTGGTAGGGCATTCGATTAATAACCTGGCAACTCTATTCCTGTTTGGCACAAGAACTCTCTGTACGACCCATACAGGATCTTGTGCCTTTTATTTTACTGAAGAGCAATAGTGTTTGAAAAAACAAGCCGGCTCCAAAAATGATAAATGCTAGGCCTACGTTTGTTAAACGTTCGGCATCGCTTAATATAAAAGAGCTATGTATTTTATTTAATAGCACATTAACAACTATACTTCCTTGAAAGATCAGATGTATACCGTATATCAAGGTTAAGAAATAGATTCGGCGTACGTGTTTTTTCTGTTCAAGCGTATCGTTTTCAAATTGAAAAATAAGATGGCATTGTGCCCCAAAGTATATAAATGCAAGAAGATAACGGAGTTGATAATGCCACTTTTGATCAATAAATCCAAGACTATGACTGAAACCTTCAGACATATTGTTTACCACGATTTTTAGGAGATGTTGTTGCTCATCTGCACTTGCAAATAAATAAGGGATGGTGTCAATCAGTCCAAATAGGGCAGGCAGTAAATGCAGATACGCTAATTTTGGAAGTTGCGATGTAGGATAAAGCGAATATTTAACATAAAAATAGAGGCTTGGTGCAATCAAATAATACATTGGAATGCCCTTATTGTATAGGTAGGGAAAGTGCAGAATAAGTTTGCTGACTATCAAAAAATAAACAACAAAATGCCAAGTCATGATGAATACAGTGGTGCAAAGTAATATCTCACGATAGTTTTTAGATCGTTGCATTAGTTGAAAACGCAGAAATCCCGTTCCAAAACCAAAAAATATACCGAAAAACACAATTAAGGTCTGCCCAATCGTTATCTCCGAAACCATGCGTCTTCCATTCTTGTACTTTGTTTTTTTGCAGGGCAAAGGTACAAAAAATGCCGACATCCATAGGTTTCATTAACTATTGGCAAGGGGGGAAGAAAGTCTGGATAAATTTTAATAAATAGGTCGTTGATCCTTTATGATAAAGGAGTAAATTCACAGAAAATGGAAAAAAAAGAGAATACTACCCAAATGGGTGGGGAAATTATTGTTACGTTAAATCTATCTTTGTAAAACAAAAGTATAGTTATAGTGAAAAATATTGTTTGATTGGGCTTTTAGTTGCTTTGCAGAAAGCTTGATTAAGACTTTTAATAAGGTCTTATTTTTCAACTATAAATTATTAGCTTAATGAATACTATTGATCTACTATTGAATAAAGTGAGGATGTAAAATCCGCTAACACGCTATGAAGTTTATCCAGTATAAAATGAAAGATCGGGAAGGTCGGGGACTTCTCTATTTTTGGTTCATTTTTCTTATCACTATGCAAGCACATGCCGCGGATCCTGTGCTTGTTCAGAAATCGACTAGTAGGACAAGTACCTATAGTAAAGTCGGTGAAGTTGTTGAGTATACAGTTACAGTAACCAATATCAGTACTGAGGTACTAAAAAACTTAACCGTAAACTACAAAAAGTCTGATAACACAAGCTTTGGCATTGCCACCTTGGCATTAGGGGAGCGGCGGACATATATTAATTCATATACAATTACGCAGGAAGATCTAGACGAAGGGTTTATTTACAACGAAGCTATAGTTTCGGGCCAAAATACCGGTCAGACAACATTTAGTGTGCACTCTGTCGATCCGTCACCGCTAGTTAGCACAGCCCCATCGGTAGACCCAAACTGCATAAATTGTACGATTGTGGCCCTTCTGCAGGCTCCAAAGTTACAGTTCTTGCAAACGGTAGATCGTAGCAAGAGGTATAGTCGTTTAGGTGAGGTTATACCATTTGCTATAACGCTTAAGAATACAGGGAATGTCTCTTTAACAGATCTACAGATTAAAGACCTTGTGGGAGGAAGTGCTGACATTGCTCAGGTAGCTCGCTTGGAAGTTGGCCAAATTCAGACATACACTACAACGCATACGATTACGCAGGACGATATCGATCGCGGAGCTGTTTATCGACAGGCGCAGGTCAGGGGTATTACCCTAAAAGGGGATTCGATAAACGAAACATCAGTCGATGGAAATCCTTTAGGGTCGACAGACCCCTTACTATCGGCTGAATGTCCTAATTGTACGGTTGCTCCAATTTATCAGGAGGCGAAGCTTAGTCTCACAAAGCGTATCGATCGTACGAAAGTCTACAGCCAAGTCGGTGATGAGTTGGATTACGTGATAACGTTGATTAACACCGGAAATGTTAGTCTATATCAAGTCTCCTTATCCGATAATAAAGCTACTCTTCAAGAATCAGGTCTCTTTACGCAGTTATCTCCTGGAGAAAGTAGGGAGCTGCATGCAAAATACACGCTAAGTCAGTCCGATATTGATTTAGGAGCCGTTTACAGTCAGGCCTCAGTAGTAGCACAGACGTTTCAAGGGGTTGGTATTTCGGGATTATCTGTGGATCCCGATCCTATCGCCGATTCCGATCCATTATATGATGCATCTTGTGCTACTTGTACGGTTATAGCAATCCAGCAACAGCCTATATTCACATTGTTAAAAACCACTGATCGCACAAAAAAATACAGTAAAGTAGGCGATCAGGTCAGTTATCAGCTTGTGATTAAGAATACAGGAAATATTGCTTTAGTACAAATAAATATAACAGACTCCAATGCTGATACGCGAAACGTTGCCACGCTCAGCAGGTTAGCACTTGGAGAGGAACGTACGTTTACTGTTGTTCATACTGTGACGCAATCAGACCTCAATACCGGAGCTATTTATAATCAAGCGGAGGGGACCGCTAAGACGGCGAAGGGTGTTTCTTTCAGTGCGGTCTCAAAAGATGGTAATCCGATAACGAACGACGACCCTCTTTATAGCTCGAGTTGTCCCGATTGTACGGTTATCGGTCTCGTTCAAAGCCCCGCACTTATTGTGCTTAAAACCAGTGATAAGACTAAAAGTTATCGTAAGGTAGGTGATGTGATCGAGTATAACGTGTCATTGCATAATAGCGGCAACGTCGATCTCCGTAATCTAGTTATTCATGACGTTAATGCCGATCAGTTAGAGGTCGGGACGGTAGCGCTGCTCGAAGCTGGTGAAACACGTACCTTTCGCACCTTTCACACCCTTACGCAAGCCGATCTGGATCGTGGTGCAGTGTATAATATCGCCAGTGTTTCCTACCAGGATACGAAGCAGATCAGTTATACACAGACATCGGTGGATAGCAATCCTTTGACATCGAGCGATTCCCTTTTTGATAGCTCTTGTCCAGCATGTACTGTTACGCCTCTAGAAGAAGAGCCGCAGGTTTCACTTACCAAGACCGCTGACAAGACAGTGCGTTATAGTAAAGTTGGGGATGTTGTTCATTACACGATCTTGCTTAAAAATATAGGAAATCAAACGTTGTTTAATCTCGATATTACGGATCCAGAGGCAGATGAGGAACAGGTGGGTTCTGTGTCACAAATCGCTGTAGGTCAATCTGTATCTTTCGTAGCTCAGCATACGATCACCCAATCCGATTTAGACCTTGGAGCAGTCTATAACCAAGCTGTTGTTCGTGGTAGCAGTCCAAAATCTATAGCTATAGCTGCTAAATCAGTAGACGGTAATCCGATATCTCGTATCGACCCATTTTATGATTCAAGTTGTCCCGACTGTACCGTCACTGCATTACAACAAGAACCCAAGCTGACATTCACAAAAACAGCCGATCGATCGAAGAGTTATATGGCTGTTGGAGATATTATTTACTACAGCATAAGTATAACGAATATAGGAAATGTCAACCTGAGGCAGCTGCAAGTTTTTGACCCGCAGGCCGACCAACAAGAGGTCGGCACTATAGCTACGCTAGAAGTAGGTGAGTCCAAGGTCTTCGTCGCATCACATACGATCGTCCAAGAAGATATTACACGTGGCGCAGTCTACAATGAGGCTCGTTTGGAGTCAAGTTACGGCAAATCAGAAAGGTATGTTGTTTTTTCGGTTGATGGTGATCCTTTGGAAGCTGCAGATCCCCTTCGCGACCCTAACTGCCCCAATTGTACGGTTACTCCTGTTGGGTCCCAAGATCAGTTGGCGCTTATTAAGACTAGTGACAGAAGCAAAGTATATAATAAAGTTGGCGACGTAATAACATACAGCATTGTTTTAATAAATGAAGGGAATAGAGCGGCGACCAATATTGTTATTAGCGATAGCAATGCCGATCGGCAGCAAATAGCATCAATTTCCACATTAGCAGTGGGCGAATCGCGCACATTTACAGCCACTCATACCGTTACACAGGACGATCTCGATCGCGGAGCTGTTTATAATCAGGCGGTTGTTAGTTGGCGAAATATAGAAGGACACACATTACAAGAGCAGTCTACAGACGGAGCGCCGCTTGGTACTAGCTCCATTTGGTACGATCCGAAATGCCCCGACTGTACAATAACTGTTGTTCAGCAACAAGCCAGCCTTACCCTGCTCAAAACCACCGATCGAACACGTATCTTCAATAAGGTTGGAGATGTCATTGAATATTGGCTCACGCTCCAAAACACAGGGAATGTTAGTATCCGTGACGTCGTGCTAACGGATGAGAATTCAGACGAAAAGCAACTTGGTCAAGTAAGTCGTTTAGCAGTTGGACAGACCCGCACTTTCGTTGCCAGTCATACGTTAACCCAAGCTGATTTAGATCGAGGAGCTGTTTATAACATAGCGTTAGCAGAAGGGAAAGATCCTGTGGGGCAAGTTGTGCGCGCATTATCATTAGATAGCAATCCGCTTGATTTTGAAGATCCTACCAATCCGCCAGTAGACCCCGAATGTCCCAGTTGTACGATTACGCCAGTAGAACAAGAAGGAGAGATGACTGTTTATAAGACCACAGATCGCACAAAGATTTATCAGGCGGTGGGAGACATTATCACTTATCAGCTCACTGTTATTAATACAGGAAACGTAACACTTTATCGTGTTAAACTGAGCGATGCGAACGCCGATCAAACGGCTGTAGGTACGATCGATGTTTTTCCTGTAGGTACTAGGCAAACATTTTTAGCTCAACACACGATTACACAAGCCGACATAGACAAGGGAGCGGTTTACAATATCGCCTATGCAAAAGGGGAAGATCCCTCAGGCAAAGAGGTTGAAGCTTCATCTACCGATACGAATCCTGTTGATCCAATTGATCCGGATTGTCCAGATTGTACGGTAGTTCCAGTTGAACAAATTGGTGGAATGAATGTCATCAAAACTAGCGATCTCTCGATTGCATACCGTTACGTAGGGGATAAGATCACCTATACGATTGTTGTCAGCAATACAGGTAACACGAGTTTATATGATATAGAAGTTACAGATAGCAATGCCGACGATTATGTTGTTGGCAATATTTCCCGGTTGGCGGTAGGAGAGAGCCAAAGCCTCACTGCTTATCATAGCATCACGCAAGCTGATATGGATCGTGGTTACGTTGCCAACCTCGCAGTTGCGTCGGGGAAAGAGCCTGGTGGGGATGAGATTGAGGAAGAATCGGAATCAGGTAACCCAAAAGATCCGAATGGTCCGGAAGATCCGAACTGTCCGAACTGTACGATAACCCCTCTTCCGTGGAAGCTGATTGAGGCGATCGATGACGATTTTGGAAAGATCGTTGGTGCTAGCGTAAGTCAGACAAATTCGGTTTTGGATAACGACCGTTTGCAAGGGGATGCAGTCAGTGTGACGACCGTTCAGCTTATCCCAGGATTAAGCCCAAGAGCGGGGATTGATATGGGCGCCGATGGACGTATTAGCATAGCAGATAATGTTCCAGCCGGAACTTATACCTACACTTACCGCATATGTGAGTTACGTAATCTTTCAAATTGTGCTCAGGCTACAGCAACGTTTGAAGTACTATTTGCCCTAATAGAAGCGGTAGATGATTATTATCAAGGTATTAATGGCTGGGATGAAACAGAGACAAGCAGTGTTCTGGTGAATGACAAGATTAATAACAAAGTGTTGTTAGGTAGCGCAGTAACGCTAAAGCCAGGTACTAGTCCCCATAGCAACATGGAGATGGCAGCCGATGGAACGATAACCATACATCGGGGCATTTCTGCAGGAACCTACAGCTATCCTTATCAGATTTGCGAGGTGTTGAATCCGACAAATTGTAGTTCAGCAACCGCATATATCGAGATTATCTTCGCGCCAATCAAAGCCACAGACGATACGTTTACCGTGCAGTGGGACCGTTCAGCGCAGCAAACAAGCAGCGTATTGAACAACGATACCTTTAATGGTAGCCACATCGTGGGCGATGAGGTTGTCCTTGATGGCGGTACAGCGAGTCATGCTGGTTTGCAGATGCAGGCCGATGGCGTTATTCTGATTTCCGGAGGTTTACGCCCAGGAATTTATACATATCCATATAAGATCAGCGACGTACTTAATCCAGGTAACTATAGCGAAGCCATAGCGACTATCAACGTGGAAAGTGAGCTGTTTGTTCCCAATATCTTTACGCCTAATCAAGATGGGGTAAATGACTTCTTCGAAATCATTGGTATTGAGCAGTTCGATCAAGTCAATCTTGTGGTTATCAATCGTTGGGGTAATGAGGTATACCGGAGCGAGAAATATGATAATACGTGGGACGGTTCGGGCTTACAGCTAGGAACGTATTTTTATACGATCAAAGCTCGCAAAGCTCAAGATGTCAAAATTTTAAAAGGATGGGTAATGATCAAGAAATAATGAAAAAAATGAATTTTCCTTTACGTATTATATTAACGATATTAAGCGTGTGTCTGAGCTATTATAGCCGTGGGCAGCAAAGCATACAATTTACGCAGTATGTGTTCAATTCCGTTAGTGTAAATCCGGCTTATGCAGGTTATAAAGAAGAGTGGTTTGGCCAGATGGGGCTTCGCAGTCAGTGGACAGGTTGGGATGGAGCCCCTAAAACAGGTACACTATCTGTGGATGGTGTTGTCGATCCGGTGTCTAAGAGACACGGGGTAGCTCTGCAGCTGACCACGGATAAGTTGGGTGCACAGCGCGCAACCTCGGTTTATGGTAGTTATGCATTACGATTACAGTTGGACCGTAGCGGTAACGAGGGGTTGGCAGTGGGTGTTGGTGGAGGTGTAACCCAGTATGGACTAGACGGGCATCTGCTGGATCCAGTAGATCGTAATGATCAGGCTATTCCTGACGGAATGATTACAAGTTGGCATCCGGACTTGCGTTTAGGGCTGTATTATTACAACCCTCGTTGGTATGCAGGGCTATCTTTCCAAGACATTCTATCAGATCAAGGAGACAGCGATGAGTTGCGTTATAATGCAAATTCACTAGAAAGCCTTTACCGAACGGTCAACAGCTATTTTATTGCAGGAGCATTATTTTCATTGGAAGAAGGACTGCTATTGAGGCCTAGTCTTCTTATTAAAGACGATTTCAGTGGCCCCACTGTATTAGACATCAATGCGCTTTTCATTTTTCAAGATAAGTTTTGGATTGGCGGGGGGTACCGCACGCGCGCGCGCATAATTAATCGAGACTATTACGATCAGTCGGCCATTAAGCTTAGCAGTCTCAATGCCCTGACCGGTATTGCTCAGTTTCAAGTCAATCGTAATTTGCGTATAGGGTACTCTTATGACATCATGTTGAACAGTATGAAAGGATTGCAAAGTGGCACACACGAGGTAACCCTTGGTGTTACCTTCGGTCGTATACTTGAGCAGCTATTAAGTCCACGATATTTTTAATTATGTCTATTCTAAAGTTGTTTTTTTGTAAAATAAGGAAGGCTTTGCTGCCGTTTAAGGCGCTTATGAAGTCATCATTCATTATTATTTATAGGAAATATTTTTTAATATATAATCTCAAAACAATTGTCTGTGTTTTGCTATCGGTCAGTTTTTTGTCGGTTTCTGCGCAAGAGCAACTCAGTGTAAGACAGCGAGCCGAAGAGTTTTTCCAACGTATGGAATATGCAGAAGCCATTCCGTTGTTTGAAAAACTTCTCCTTAAGAAAAAGCGGCCGAAAGCTAAGTATATCGAACGTCTGGCGAGTTCATACCTGTATATAAACGATTACGAATCCGCCGAGAATTGGTATGCGCGCGCCTTACAGACGAGCAAACACAGTTCGGAAGCTAAGTGGGGTTATATCCAGTCGTTAAAGCAAAGCGGAAAGTATAGCGAAGCAAAGTCCCAGTTAATTGAATACGCAAGAGATCAGGGCAGTACGCCCAGTATACTCTTAGAACTTGCAGGTTGTGATTCCGCTGCTAGCTGGATTGCCACCCCTTTGCCTTACCATTTAAAAGGCGTCCATGAAGTGAATAGCAGTCTATCCGAATTCGGTGCTTTTCCACTCTCTGACAAGTTGATCTATGTCGCGGAACCTCGGGTTGGAGCTGGTAAGCGTAGCGGTATGAGCGGAAACAGCTTCTTACGCCTGTTTGTTGCTAGACGTTCTGGGTTAGACCTATCCTTTCCTGAGCCTTTGCAAGATGAGGCATTTTCCAGTATTTCCTATCATTTGGGGCCTCTTGTTGCAACTAGAAACGAAGATACCCTGTATGTGACCCAAACCTACGAGGGGCGAAAGGTTGAAAAGTATCGTTTTGGTGGGCGTAGGTTTAGAAAATATAATTTGGATCTCAAGGTGTACATCAAAAAGGAACAACATTGGGTAGTGCAGGATTTTCCATATAGCAATTCGAGTTCCTATTCTGTAGGACACGCAGCGTTGAGCGAAGATGGTATGCAATTGTACTTTTCTTCAGACAGGCCCGGGGGGTATGGAGGTGTAGATATATGGTACTGTCAAAAGAAATCTGATGGGAGCTGGGGAAGCCCTTTAAATGCTGGGCCAGTTATCAATTCTATTAAAGATGAAGTTTTTCCCGCCATTTATCAAGGTAAGTTGTATTACAGTAGCGATGGCTTTGCGGGCATGGGTGGTTTTGACATCTTTGTGGCCAAGGGTGATGCAGGGCGTTGGGTTTCGATCGAAAATATGCGTTATCCGATAAATTCGGCTTCGGATGATTTCGCTTTTGTACCCATTGTCGGCGAAGAAGAAGATTTTCAAGGGTATTTATCCTCCAATAGAGGAGGTGGAGCAGGAGCAGACGATCTGTACAGTTTCAGCTATCAAAAACCTAAGATAAACATTGTTCTACATGGCGCAGCATTCGATAAAAAGACAGGAGAACCTTTGGGAGAAACTATGCTTAGTTTGTTCGACGGATCAGGGCGGCTGGTTGCTCGCAAAGAAAGTGAAGCCGATGGCAGCTTCACCTTTGCGTTGTCAAAAGGCACAGTTCATCGTGTTTTTGCGGAGCATAAAGGGTATATGGCGGATTCTTTACGGATTGACGCTGTCTATCCAAAAGCTGATAGTGCTTTGATGGCATCACTCTATCTGGCACCCTTGAATAAAGTAGGTGACAAGCTTGTTTTGGAGAATCTATATTATGATTTCGATAAATCCACAATACGGCCAGATGCAGCAGTTGTTCTCGATCAAGTGGTGCGTGTTATGCGTGATAATCCCAGTTTACATATTGAGTTGTCTAGCCATACGGATAGTAGAGGAAGTGATGCATATAACATGAAACTTTCGCAACGGAGAGCGCAGTCTGCGGTAGCATATATTGTTAGTCGAGGAATATCTTATGACCGTTTGAAAGCAATGGGTTATGGAGAAAGCAAATTGCTCAATCGTTGTTCCAATGAGGCGTCGTGCGGAGAAGAAGAACATCAGGCTAATCGTAGGACCGAGCTGGAAGTAATCGCCAATTAGGGTTACGGTTTTTTTAAATAAATACCGACGGTTTTTATCCATTGCGATAGATTGTAGCCTGTCAGCATAATATGCACAACACGAGCGTCCAACAGAGACGCATTATAGTAAGTCATGGAATGCCGCCAGGCATACCGTGACTTTTTTGTTTTAGTTTATCTCCAATCGCTATAAGTAAGTGTTCACTTTTTTTTTAGGAATTAGCGTGGATTATTAATTAACTATTTATTAATTGATGTTAACTAATAGGGTTGTAAAAGCTAGCCTTGATGACTGATCTTTGTATCTGTGAAGAATATAATTGTTTGGGAAGGGGGATAATCCCTACCTATATATAATTTTACCTGCGTATATATGTTTTTCGGCCTGTATATCTGCAGTAGTTTTTCAAATGTGTGAGTGTTTACTTACTGATATTTCTTTTTCGTGTCTTGGGAAAGAGATTTTGGCTTAAAAAGAGCGAAGTCTCCTTATTTGTGCTGCAACGTAGAGCTCTGTTTGAATGAAGTGTCAGATTTGTGGATATACCCGTACATTTGGCTGTTCTTTTTCTTTTTAATATGCATTTAAGGCTTTCTTAACGCTGCATTTATACTTTATGACCACTTTGTCCCCCGGATGTCCCCTTGGAATTTCCGTATAATAAACTTAAAAAGCCTACTTTCGTGTTGATTTTAGGTCGTACTGTCTACATTATTCGACAGTGGTATGCTATTTTCGAAAAAAAAGCGGTGTTTTGGTTGCGCTAGAAAGAAGGTCGTCACAATCTATAAAGCTATGTGTACAAGTGATAGAGAGAGAAGGATTGGAGTGACTGTAAAAAGGGAAGGACATTTGGAATGAAATTTGGTATAAGGTCAGTTGTGGAATTTATAAGAAGAAGTTGAATAAGCATTTTTTAAGTGCAGTTTTAATTCCCTTTTATCGAATTTGTATGATTCGTTTTGTGAATAACGCATGGTAAGAATGTTTGTTTAAAAAAAATGTGATTTTTGTCACCTTTTGGGACTAGAAAATGTTTTTTTTAATAAAAAATGATTTATTAATATAAAATTATCATAGATGTAGCGATTAATTTACAAAAGATGCTTATATTTGTGTCTACTAATTGAAAAGTAGCATTTTAAGGTTGATATGCATATTCACCTTAGCAATCAAGGCATCGGTAAAAGCTTGCGAATAGATTGCTTCACTATGAAAACAGGAAAATAGAGATTATTGAATACTGACTTAAATACGAAAACAGAAAAAATTTATTGCGAGAGTTTAGATTGAGTTTTGTAAAAATAGGTTACATATGGTTAACTTTAAGTTAATATGTATCTTTTGTTAAATTTAAGTTATGCTTTGTGGTTCGATTTTGATTTTTTAACGTACGCTTTGTGTGTGGAAAATACAAAGATACGTTCAATAAAGTGGTATAGTATCCGTCTCTATGTCAGGACTATTATGAGAAAAGAAAATAAAATAAAAGAAATTAATTTAGTGTTTTATGCATAAATATGTTCAAAATCGCGTTTTAGCATTAGTAAAGATGCTACTCGTATTCACCGATGCCGTGTGTTTGAATATTGCCTTTGTCGTTACGTTTTCATTTGTAGCGGGCTACGGGCTTATTGAAGCGCAAGAAGTCATGTCCAGCAATTATTTTTCCTTATGGGTCATGTTTAATTTGGCGGCGGTAGTATCAGCACTCTTTTTTAAGTTGTACAGTGATAGTACTGTAGAGCGGTTGGAAAATGTTTTTCGTTTAAGCATTCGCGCTGTATTTACTTTACTTATTATATTCACTGGATGTACGCTTATTGGTCATTCCTTTCATGGGGTGTGGTATTTTCTTAGTGTTTTGACCGTTTTTATTGTTTTTTACATGGCGTTATCTAGGTTTTTTCTCACCTACGTTTATACCAAGTTGCCAAAGCGGTTCAATTGGAGTAAGCAAGTAGCTATTATTGGTCATAATGATTATATAAATACCATGGCTGACAGCTTTGCGCCGAACAACGCCTTTTACAATATCAATACGATACAGTACAATAACGCTATGGAGGGGGCATCCCGTGAGGAGAAAGTTGCTCAATTTAAACGTTATTTTGAAGAAGTCTCCCGTTTGGGTATCCATGATGTATTTTTGGTAAGTACGCCGGGTATAACTGATGTAAGCCAAGATCTGATCCTCGCTGCAGATCACCAATGTGTGCAATTGAATTTTGTTCCGGCGGTAAGCGCAAGTATCAACTACGGGACTGGGCAATCGCCTATCACAGTAGATCTGCCTGTTTTGCGCTCGCACGAGGAAAGTCTCTCCACGATGGAAAACCGAATCAAAAAGCGTCTCGTCGATTTATTGATCTCTGGTTTTGTGATTGTTTTTATTCTAAGCTGGATGATACCGATCATAGGATTAATTATCAAAATACAGAGTCCTGGGCCTATTTTCTTCAAGCAGCCACGTTCGGGGAGGAATAATAAGACCTTCGGTTGCTATAAATTTCGTAGCATGGTTGTGAATAAAGAGTCTGGCGACAAGCAAGCGACTAAGGGAGATAGGCGCATTACACCGATTGGTGCATTTCTAAGAAAAACAAACTTGGACGAATTTCCGCAATTTCTCAATGTTTTTTTAGGTCAGATGAGTGTTGTTGGGCCGCGTCCGCATATGTTGTCCCATACGGAGCACTATAGCAGGCTTATTCAGCATTATATGGTAAGGCAATTCGTAAAGCCGGGCATTACGGGTTGGGCACAGGTCAATGGTTACCGTGGCGAGACTAAAGATCCGGAATTGATGGCTAAACGGGTAGAATTCGATATAGAATATATGAGTAATTGGTCTGCCATGCTAGATTTCAAGATTGTTTGTATGACAGCCATTAATATGATAAGAGGAGAGAAAAACGCCTACTAAGGGCTGTTGTTCCTCTCCGCTATCTACATTCACCTTCGTTCTTTTTTATAAAGATCAAAAACATAAAGAGGCTACGCCTTTGAGCGCGGTGTATCCTTTACCTAAATCGAGTTGTTTATTACATACACAACTGCTGAAAGAGCTCAAGTGTTAAACTTGTAATTGTAGGGGAATATACCGGCCGGGCGCGCCGGCCGGATATTTCTAATCTTGCAATAATGTGGAAATATACCGTCATTAACCTCAGCCTTTAACCGTGCTAATGCGGGCATAGACAGTGTCAAAAGCTGTAATTAAGAAGGAACGAGATCGTAAGCGTAGAAAAAAGAAAAAGCATCAACCGAAAAACAATATGTGGAGTATCTTCAACCAAAACCCCAAACCCAACAATCTCGAGTGGATGCAGGTAGACATGCATTCTCACATTCTCCCCGGTCTAGACGATGGCTGTCAAAGCAAAGAACAGAGTTTACAGCTTTTAGATCGTTTGACTGCATTAGGACTCAGTCAATTTTATCTTACTCCTCACATATTTCCGGATTTGTATTCCAATAATCCCGAAAAAATTGGCATGGCCTTTGCTGATTTTCAAAAGACGGAAGCCAGACCATGTGTAAAGGGTTATGCTGCGGAATATATGGTTGATTCGCATTTTGGCCATTTGTTAGCGACGGAATCCCCGACCTTGGCGACTTTACCAGGAAACCATGTTTTAATAGAAATGTCGTATATTCAGGAGAGCAAAAATATAGAAGGCTATATCTTTGATTTACAGGTCAAGGGATACAAACCTATATTAGCCCATCCCGAGCGCTATGTATTCTATCATCAAGATCCCAAGCCTTTGCTACGATTTAAAGACCTAGGTTGTTTGCTACAGTTAAATATTTTGTCGATTTTTGGCTATTATGGAGCAAATGAGAAGCGGTTAGCGCGTCATTTATTGGACAAAGGATTGATCGACTTTGTGGGTACCGATGTGCACCATGAGCGACACGTGACGATGTTGGAAAAAGGCCTTAGTAAGAAAGATATCCGTCCATATTTCAAGAAGTGTAAAATCCAGAATAAATCTTTGTTATAGCGCGTATACAATATCATCGAAAAATCTACAACTACAATACAAGTATAATTAACATGAAAGAGATAATTCAAAAATTTCAAAAGCGCTTCGCTTGGCTAGCGTTTTTCCTCTTGTTTTCTTTGGCCAGCTGCACATCGGTCAAAAATATTGTGTATTTCAAAGACCTTCCGCCCGATACGACGGCGGTTCTTTACAAAAAGGCAGCGGCATTTACCGAGCCAGTGATTCAGGCCGATGATATTTTGAGCATCAGCATTCAAACAATTGATCCGACGACTGCTGCCGTAGCAAATCAGGCTTTGGCGGTACAAGCGGTGGGGGCAAGTTCTGCCGTAGGAAATGTCGGAAATCAAGTTGTGTCTGGATTTTCCGTTGATAAAGACGGTTATGTCCATATGGCACTACTTGGAAAAGTCCAGCTTAAAGGGTTAACGACCTATGAAGCCCGTGAGCTTATCACTCAATTAGCCGCGAGATATTACAAGGATCCTACTGTTCAGGTACGTTTTGCAAATTACAAAATTACAGTATTGGGCGAGGTGACCCGTCCTGCAACTTATACTATGCCAAACGAAAAAGTAACAGTCCTTGATGCTTTGGGGTTGGCTGGTGATTTAACTATTTATGGTAAGCGGGAAAACGTCTTGCTAATTCGCGAGGTTAAAGGCGAGAAAGAATTGGTTCGCTTAAATTTGAATAGTTCGGAACTATTCGAATCACCATATTTCTACTTAAAACAAAATGATGTCCTCTATGTGGAGCCTGGAAAAGCCAAAGCTGCAGCGAATAATGCGGCAAGAACTCAGACAATAGCATTAATAGGGTCTTTTGTTTCCGTATTAATAATAGCTTTATCTCGATTATGATAGCGTAATGATATACGAGATTGTTAGTGAGTAAGTAATGGAATGGATAATTTAGTGTTAAAGAAATTATCCTAATTTAAATCGAATATAGAAAAGAATGAATAAAGATATACACGACAAGGAAGAAAACTTTTTTACAGAAGAGATCAAAACAGATAACGATAACAAGCAGATTATAAGGTTTATAGGTTTGGTTTTGGCTAACTGGTATTGGTTTGTGTTTTGTGGTTTATTGGGCTTGGCCTTTGCTTTCTTTTTTCTAAAATATCAAGTGCCCACATACAATGTACATGCAAAGCTTTTGGTCTCGGACGATAAAAAAGGTTCCGTTTTAGGCGAGGCCTCTGCTTTAGCCGATTTATCAGGGATGATGGGCGCTAAAAGTTCCGTCGATAACGAAGTAGAAGTATTATTGACTGGCGACTTAATGCGGGAGATGGTATTGGCTGAAAAGGCCTACATTACATATGGAAAAGTTGGTGTTTTTAAAGATGAGCCGTTGCTAATGGCTCCTTATACTTTAGAAGTTAAGAGTGATTTAGAACAGATTACAGAAGGATTAATATTAAGAATAAAAACTTTAAAAGATGATCGTTTAGAGTTGAGTAATTCAGACACAACTTTCGTTGTTGAAATTGATAAGTCATTTGTTATTAAAAAGGTGGGAACGTTACAATTAAGTAGAAATACAAATGTTCCTTTAGAAAAAGAAAAAGATTATCGTGTAGGGATAAATTCCATTCGGAAAACTGTTGAAAGATTTCAAGAGATTTTTAAGGCGCAGGTTACTAATAAGTTGGTGTCTACTATTGATCTTTCTCTGCAGACTACCTTGCCCGTTCGGGGAGAGAAGTGTTTACAAACACTTATAAATAAGTACGTAGAATTAAATCTAAACGATAAAAATGTTGTCGCAGACTCTACCCTATCTTTTATTCGTGCCCGTTTAGAAAAGATTACGGATGAATTAGCCGGCGTAGAAGATCGTATTTCCGGTTATAAACGCAATACCCAGCTTTCTGATATTTCAGAGCAAAGCAAACTACTTTTACAGAACTCCGCTGATTATGTGAAAAAAATAGCGGAAATTGAGACCCAATTGGCAGGGCTAGATGCCATCGCGTCTTACTTGTCAGATATCCAAAACCCACGTGTCGTTCCATCTTCAGTGATTCCTGCGGATATGGCGTTCAATTCGCTGATCAATCGTTATAATGAATTGGTGTTACAGCGCGAACGTTTACTGATGGCCAATACAGAAGATAACCCCTTAGTCAAAAATATTTCCCAGCAGATTGCAGGTGTACGCCAGGATATGGTTGCTAATGTATCTTCGAGCCGGGAATTGTTACAATTGGCGAAGCAAAGCCAACAGCAACTAGCCAATCAGGTGACAAGTCAGATTACGCAGGTACCTACGATTGAGCGTGGCTATATTGACTTGGCTCGTTTGCAGCAAATTAAACAAGCCCAGTATATTTTCTTGCAAGAGAAGTGGGAAGAGACAGCTATTGGCCGAACAGCCAATGTGTCCAATTCGAAACTGATCGATTCGCCTAAGGCGGAAGAGCTTCCTTTTGCACCACGTAAAAAGATAGTTTTAACTTTCGGTCTGTTTCTAGGATTGGCGGTTCCTTTGGGCTTACTGGCTGCTAAAAATTTATTAAATCTACGTGTCCAGTCGATCGAAGATATTGAACAACACAACAAACTGCCGATTTTAGGTTTTATTTCGCATTCGGAGAATGCCGGCCAGGTGGTGGTCAGTGAAAATTCACGTTCACCTATTGCGGAGCAGTTCCGTGCGATGCGTACCAACCTAGAGTTTTCATTAAGAGGTGGAAACCGTATCCTCTTTACGTCTTCCATGTCTGGAGAAGGAAAATCCTATGTGGCATTAAATTTAGCGGTTTCTCTGGCTTTGCTAGGAAAAAAGGTGCTGATTATGGAGTTGGATTTACGTAAACCCTCCATTACGGCCAAGCTGGGGCTTGCTGCTGGAAAAGGTTTTTCGCATTATGTGGTGCGTCCAGATATTCGTGTTGAAGAGATTATTATGCCCTCAGGAGCCCATCCCAATGTGCATTTAATCCAAGCGGGGGCCATTCCGCCAAATCCCGCGGAATTATTGATTTCCGATAGGGCTGCTACACTTATGGCGGAGCTCCATCAAAGATACGATTACATATTAATGGATGCGCCTCCTGTAGGATTGGTTACCGATGCGCAGTTGTTGGCGCGCTATGCCGACATTTGTCTGTATTTGGTGCGGCAAGGTTTTACCTATAAAGACCAGTTACTTATTCCGAACGATTTGGTTTCAAAAAATAAGATTAAACCTATACAATTGGTGGTTAATGATATCCCTACGAAGAGTAGTTATTACAGTAACTATGGTTACGGTTACGGCTATGGCTATGGCTACGGTTATGGCAATTACGGGAATATGGATGACAACAAGTCTTGGTGGCAGTTTTGGAAAAAATAGCCTCTTCTTAAAAGAACGTGAAATAAAAAGGAAAACAGCATACATTATATGAAAGGAATTGTATTAGCCGGAGGTTCCGGAACTAGGTTATATCCCATAACAAAAGGCGTGAGCAAACAATTACTGCCAATATTCGATAAACCGATGATCTATTATCCTATCTCGGTACTGATGCTGGCTGGTATTCGGGAAATTCTGATTATTTCGACGCCACATGACCTCCCGGGTTTTCAGCGCCTTTTGGGTGATGGATCAGACCTTGGCGTAGAATTTACATATGCCGAGCAACCCTCACCAGATGGTCTCGCCCAAGCTTTTATTATTGGGAAGGAATTTATCGGACAAGATTCGGTTTGTTTGGTATTAGGAGATAATATATTTTATGGGCAGAGCTTTACGAAGATGTTAAAAGAGGCAGTTCGTACTGCCGAGGAGGGAAAGACTGCAAGTATTTTTGGTTATTACGTCTCTGATCCAGAACGTTATGGTGTTGCCGAGTTTAACCCAGATGGTCGGGTAATCAGCATCGAAGAAAAGCCTGCTGAACCGAAATCGAATTATGCGGTAGTTGGACTGTATTTTTACCCCAATTCAGTGGTGCAGATTGCGCAGCAGATCAAACCCTCTGCACGTGGCGAATTAGAAATCACGACGGTAAACCAGGTTTTTTTAGAGCGTGAGGAACTCAAGGTGCAACTTTTAGGTCGTGGATTCGCTTGGTTAGATACAGGCACACACGATTCCTTATCCGAGGCCTCAACCTTTATTGAAGTGATCGAGAAACGTCAAGGGCATAAAGTCGCTTGTTTGGAAGAGATTGCCTTTACACAAGGTTGGATAACGAAAGACCAACTTTTGACTTTGGCGCAGCCGATGCTTAAAAACGGATATGGAAATTATTTATTGAAAATTGCCGAAGAAGTAGAATAGGTTCCGCTTTTTATATTTAGACTTTTAGCTAATAGAATGGATATCATAAAAACAACTATAGAAGGTCCGGTTATTATTGAACCAAGGCTATTCAAAGATGACCGAGGATACTTTTTTGAGTCCTTTTCCCAAAAGAGTTTTTTAGAGAAAGTACGGGAAACCGTCTTTGTACAAGATAATGAAAGTAAATCGACATACGGCGTGCTTCGAGGTCTTCATTTTCAAAAGCCGCCCTTTGCACAAAGTAAATTGGTTCGTGTTATCAAGGGGGCGGTATTAGATGTGGCTGTAGATATACGTATAGGTTCGCCTACCTATGGTCAGCATATTGCTGTTGAATTGACCGAGGACAATCACAAACAGTTCTTTGTACCTCGTGGTTTTGCTCATGGTTTTGTTGTGTTGACCGACGAAGTAATCTTCCAATATAAATGTGATAATTATTACGCCCCACAGCAAGAAGGAGCTCTTGCTTGGAACGACCCGGCCTTGCAAATTGATTGGAAAATTCCTACAGCGGATATTGTTTTATCCGAAAAAGACAAGTATCATCCTTTCCTTGCCGAATTAGATTCGCCTTTTCAGTATACCGATAATTTATATTAAAACCTAAATAAAACCCAAGATGAATATATTGATTACCGGTGCAAATGGGCAATTGGGCAATGAAATGCAACGAGTTTCTAGAGGTAGTGCACATCGTTATTTTTTTACGGATGTAAACCAGTTGGACATCACCAACAAAGAAGCCATCGCGGAATTTGTCGCGCAGCAGGCCATTCATGTTATTGTAAATTGCGCTGCATATACGAATGTTGATAAGGCAGAAGACGATGAACAGACGGCGGCGCTGATCAACGAAAAAGCAGCATCCCATTTAGCGACAATCGCAAAGGAATATGATGCAACATTGATCCATGTTTCTACAGATTATGTTTTTAAAGGCGATCAAAACATCCCGTGTCGCGAAGATTGGGATACAGATCCATTAGGTGTCTACGGACGCACTAAACTAGATGGTGAATTAGCCATCCAAAAAAGCGGCTGTCGGTATCTGATTTTCCGAACAGCATGGCTTTATTCGTCTTTTGGACACAATTTTGTAAAAACCATGCTGCGTTTAACAGCAGAAAGAGACGCCTTAAAGGTTGTTTTTGATCAAGTTGGGACCCCTACTTACGCAGGTGATTTAGCGGCATTAATAGGCTTTGTTATCGAAAGTGCGCAGTTAGATAAGGTTGGAATCTATCACTATAGCAATGAAGGGGTATGTTCTTGGTATGATTTTACAAAAGCCATTGCAGAATTGGCGCAGCATACCAGCTGTGATATACAGCCCTGCCACAGCGAAGATTTTCCGAGTAAAGTAAAACGGCCGCATTTCTCCGTATTGGACAAAACCAAAGTCAAAAATACTTTTGGCGTAAAAGTCCCGTATTGGAAAGATTCTTTGGTTAAATGCTTAGAAGAATTAGAGACTATAACGACAAGAGAGCAGTAAATTATATCAGTATACACGTATGTCATTCAAAAGAAATATCATCATTACGGGCGGAGCAGGCTTTATCGGAAGCCACGTTGTTCGTCTATTTGTTAATAAATATCCAGAATACCGAATTATCAATTTAGATAAACTTACCTATGCGGGTAACCTCGCAAATCTTCGCGATATAGAAAACGAAGAAAACTATATTTTCGTTAAGGGGGATATCTGCGACTACGAGGCTATGCAGGCCTTATTTCGGGAGTATAAAGTCGATGGAATTATTCATTTAGCGGCAGAGAGCCATGTAGACAGGAGTATCAAAGACCCATTCACTTTTGCACAAACAAATGTTATGGGAACCTTAGCGCTTTTACAAGCCGCCAAAGTTTATTGGGATTCATTGCCGGAGAAATACGAAGGTAAGCGTTTTTATCATATTTCCACGGATGAGGTGTATGGTACCTTAGCGTTTGATGGTACATTTTTTACAGAAGATACGAAGTACGACCCCCATAGCCCGTATTCTGCTAGTAAAGCCGGTAGTGACCATTTTGTACGCGCTTTCCAAGATACTTACGGACTGCCTGCTCTCGTCACCAACTGCTCGAATAATTATGGACCCTATCAATTTCCAGAAAAGTTAATTCCCTTATTTATAAATAATATTCGTCAAGGAAAGCCGCTTCCTGTTTATGGCAAGGGTGAGAATGTTCGCGACTGGTTGTATGTCGTAGATCATGCCCGAGCTATTGATGTCATCTTCCATGCAGGTAAAACGGGAGATACGTACAATATTGGTGGTTTCAATGAGTGGAAAAACATAGACTTAATTAAAGTGATTATCGAAACAGTTGACCGCCTATTGGGTAATCCTGTAGGAACCTCTGACCACCTAATTACCTATGTCACCGACCGTTTAGGCCATGACTTACGTTATGCGATCGATTCTAATAAATTAAAGAATGAATTGGGCTGGGAACCAAGTTTACAGTTCGAGGAAGGTATAGAGAAAACAGTACAATGGTACTTGGAAAATCCGGAATGGATGGAACATGTAATTTCAGGCGAGTATCAACAATATTACGATTCGATGTATAACTAAAAAGTTTAGATATGATTGATATACAAAATTTTCTCATAAAATTTCGCTCAAATGAACGGCAGGCTAGATTTGCGGGAGTTAAAATTGGTAAAAATAATATGGTATCTTCGAAGTTTTGGCTTCGTGCAGAACCATATCTTATTACAATAGGAAATCATTGTCAAATAACCTCGGGAGTACAAATTTTCACTCATGGCGGAGCTCAAGTCGCTCGAACAGTTTTACCAAAGTTCGATTGTTTTGGTAAGGTGATTATGTCTACTTAGGTACGAATTCCTTAATTATGCCCGGCGTCACAATTGGGGATAGAGTCTTAGTAGCCGCAGGAAGTGTAGTTACAAATTCCGTCCCTTCGGATTCTGTAGTGGGAGGCAACCCAGCTCGAATTATATGCTCGATTGATAATTATATAAAAAGAAATATGCAATATAATATTGATTCTAAGGGATTATCTATTGAGGAAAAGAAAAAAATATTAATGGATCTACCTGAAAATAAATTTATATGTAAAAAGTTTTTAGTCCCCGAAAAAAGAAATACTGACTAAGGTTGGCGCATATAGTAAAATAAATATAATTAATTTATCTAGATCATAGTTAGAATGTTTCAAGATAAATATTTTTTGTCTAGTAAAATCAATAGTAACACAGTTTAGTGCAGATGTCAGATATCCCACGTGAAAATAATAAACGCATAGCAAAAAATACTTTGTTATTATATATCCGAATGGTTTTTATACTTGCCGTTAATCTTTATACGTCGCGAGTAATATTAAAAGTACTAGGGATTGAGGACTATGGTATCTATAACGTCGTCGCTGGCGTAATTTCGATGATGGGCTTTTTCAATGGGGCTATGTCTACTTCTACTTTTCGTTTTTTGGCGATTGAGTTAGGAAAAAATGACTTAGAAAGATTGAGAAAAGTTTTTAGTATTTGCTTTTCTATTTACTTACTAATTTCTCTGATATTCTTATTATTTGCTGAGACTATTGGTTTATGGTTTGTTAATTCCTACCTAGTTATACCTCCAGAGAGATTAACTGCTGCAAATTGGATCTATCAGTTTGCTATTTTGAGTTGTGTCACATCAATGCTTTCTAATCCCTATAATGCTGCAATAATTGCAAGGCAAAAGATGCATGCTTATGCATATATAAGTATAATAGAGGTGATCCTCAAACTTTTGATTGTATACATTCTATATTTGTTAGATAGTGACAAGTTGATTATGTATGGAGCATTAACATTTGGAGTTACGTTTTTCGTCACATTGTTGTATAGATTGTATGCGAAGAGAAACTTTGATGAATGTACATATACTTTTGTGAAAGATAGGGAATTATTTAAATCTCTATTTCTTTATACTGGATGGAATTTGCTTGGTTCAAGTTCAAGTATAGTTAAGGCACAAGCATCTAATATTTTCCTGAATTTATTTTTCGGTCCCATATTAAACGCATCAAGAGCGATTGCGATACAGGTAGGAACAGCAGTTAACCAATTTTCTTTAAATTTTTTTACCGCAATAAAACCTCAGATTACGATCTACTATGCAGAGGGAAATTTTAAGGAAATGCATAAATTAGTTTTTTTAAGTGGAAAATTCTCTTTTTATTTGATGTTAATTATCTCCATGCCTGTGATGCTTGATACTAAATACATTTTATCACTTTGGCTGGGAAGTATACCTGAATATTCTGTTGTTTTTATTCGACTTGTGATTATAGAGTCATTGATAGTCTGTTTAGAAAACCCATTAATAACTTCAGCTCATGCTAGCGGCGAAGTTAAATGGTATCAACTTTCTGCTTTTTTTATTGTTATTCTTAGTATTCCAGCTAATTATTTTTTCTTCAAATGTGGCTTTCCTCCTGAAACAACATTTTTTATATCGATTTTAGTAGCTTCTATATCTTTACTTATTAGAGTGTTTATAGTCGCTAAACTTGTTTCATTCTCTGCTTTGGATTATCTTTTGCGTATCATTTTAAAAGTGGCTTTGGTTGCTATTTTAGCATCGACGGGACCAATTATTGTATCTAATATGATTAAAGTAGATAATTTGCTAGAATTTATATTTGTAAGTGGAATCTGTTTATTAAGTTCTGTTTTTTTTATATATCTTTTTGGCTTAAATGTAGAGGAGAAGAAAATTGTTCATAATTTTATTACAAGAAAGATTAGTAATCGACATGTCAGAAATAAATTTAACTAAAAGCTCTGTTAGAAATATCACTTTGGATATCGCTAGAGCAGTTTGTGTACTTTGGGTGGTTGGATTTTGGCATTTAAGAGATTATCTGAAGCCTGAAGTAAGTGTTTTTATCAATACAGATTCTTTCAATAAAACGGGTGAGATTATCACTGCAGGGGTATTGAGTATGTTTATGTTGCTAAGTGGATTTTTCTTAAAGAAATATACATTTAATACCTGGGAAGATTTGCGCTTCTTTTTTACCAAACGGTTGAAGAGATTCTACCTTTTGCTTTTCCTTTCAGCTCTTTCTCTATGGATTCTTAAGGCAATTTCTCTTTTTCAAGTGTTTGCAATAGTTATAGGATTATCAGCATTTTTTATGCCTTCTCCCATGACCTTATGGTTTTTTGGAGTTCTAATTTTCTTTTATTTGATAACTCCAATTCTGCACTATAGGAAAGATAAATGGTATTGTTTAATTGTCGCTTGTGTCATATATTTAATTTTGCTACTTGTTGGCAAATATCATCCTCTTGATTCAAGAATGTTATTATATTTTCCGTTTTATGTTTTAGGGTTAAATTTACCTTCTGGTGTGTTTAATTTTATCGAAAGAAATAAAGCTGTCTTACTTTTGCTTTCATTTATTCTTTTACCCCTTTCAATTTTGTATCTACAATTTCACTTTGTCATATATCCTCAAATTATTCTTATTATAACAATTATCGTTAGCTTTAGTAGTTTTATGAAGGATACACGGTTAGCTCCGGTTATGACGTATATTGCGTTAGCGTCAATGGTCGCATATCTTTTCCATCGCCAAATATATGCAGTTATAATCAAGTTGTTTAATGGGAATGATGACATTGGTTATTTTGGTGCAGGCATTATGCTGATAATTCTCTTTATAGTCTCTGGTTCTCTTCAGAAACTATATGACAAATTATTTTTAGTAATGGAAGGTAAAGTATTTCGTCAAAGGCAAAAAGAGGAGTAACAAATGTTGGTTTTAGCACTAAGTGTATTAATTATTTTCGCTTTAATAGGGGCCTTTAAGGAGAAGTCAATCTTAAATATTCAATCTATTTTCTGTCTCATGTGGGCGATGATATGTTGGTTAGCTAGTTTGCGATTGTTTGACATGGTTGCTTTTTCTGACCGTCCTTATTTAGTGATTTCAATTGGCTGTGTGAGTTTTTCATTCGGGTATTGGGCGTATATAAGAAAAAAGCGTATAGTGAAGGTTGGAGAAAGAGATTCTTATTCTCTTAATTTAAGAATTTATAATGGTTTATATTATATAAGTATAGTTTTATTGTTTATTCTTGCAATAAGAGTAATTGGTCTATTACAAATGGGTGTCCCTTATTCGGTAATTAGAGATTTATATGGTGAAATTGGAGAAAGTAATTCTCTATTGCAATCAAAGGCCGAAATATTTATTAATACATTTATACTTGTTGCTCTTGTTCCAGTTTTTAATGCATTTTTAATATTGCATTTCTTTAATTATTTAAAATTATCTAAGAAGCAAATTATTCAAATTGTCCTCTTGGCTGTTTTATATTGCTTCGTGACTGGATCTCGTATAGTTATTACCAACCTTATTTTTCAGGCATTGATTCTAGTAATGACTTTTAGGATAAAAATTCCGATGAAAGAAGTAAGAAAGGTCGCGGTTGTTGGAGTTGTTTTATATTTTGCTATTTCGTTTATTTCTGAAAATAGACAAAAAGATCATGCGTTGGTTGATTGGGGAACTAAAGAAACCTATTATGCCTATTCTTCTTTGGCAGTTCCAATGTTAGATCATTATTTGACTATTGCCGATAGAACAAATTTTATGACATACGGTATGACAACAGTTTACGGAGTCTGTAGGGTTATACTCTTGCCATATCTCGTCGCAGGGGGGGCTTATCCGGATTTCTTTTTATATACGGAAAGCTTCTTCAAACAGATTGATGAGTATATTCCCATATTTTACGGTGTTCAGCATAATGCTTTCGTATCTATTTTCCTCTATTTTTATCTGGATTTTGGTTATGTTGGTGTAATTTTGGGGTGCTTTTTATACGGGTTCTTATTCCGATATTTTATCGTTAGAGCATACAATAAGAGAGATGTCTATTCGATATTAATTTTTTTGATATTTGTAATATCATTAGCCAAATGTTTTGCACGCTGGGAATTTGTTAATGCAGGCTATGTACTAGCATTCATTTATATTCCTTTTCTATTAAAGAAGAATAAAAAGTATGAAAGATCCTGAGTATATTAAAATCATTGAAGATTTGCACAAAAAGATATTTGAAATAAAAGATAGTAAGGAGTATGTATTAGGCCAAAAACTTTTCGATTTTTTCACTGCGATAAAAAAAAGAGAGGTCTTTAAGTTCTTCGATAAACAGCTTGTTTATAAAAAACTTCATAAATTACGTAGTAAGGACATTAAAGGGACCGAAGATATTTTTGATTATGGAGCCGATTATGACGAAGAAAGTAAATTTGTTATTTATACATGTGTGGTAGGAGGGTATGATAGTGTTAAGAGACCAGTCTTGAGTCCGAAGAATGTTGACTATGTTCTTTTTACAGATGATGTTGAGAAAATTGAATCTGAAGGGTGGATTGTAAAGCCGATACCTGAAGATATTGCAGCTTTAAAAGACTTTACGCTAATAAATAGATATTTGAAATTCCATCCTTCTATATTAGGGCAAGAGTACAGATATTCTATATATATAGATGGAAATATACAAGTGACCTCTGATTTAAGGAATTTGGTGGCAGTTTTAAATAATAAAACGGGACTCGCTTTACATCGTCATTCGTCTCGTAATTGCATCTACAAAGAAGTATTGGCATGCAAATATTTAAAGCGTGGAAAAATTGAAACATTAGAACAGCAGGTTGAATCTTACCAAAAGGATGGATTTCCTGAAAATTTTGGACTTTTAGAAGCAACGGTAATTTTAAGTGACTTAAAAAATAACTATGGTAACAATATATTGGATAGGTGGTGGATAGAATTTTTTAATTCAAAAAGCAATAGAGACCAAATAGCTTTTCCGTATGTACTTTGGAAGATGGGGTATACGGTTGATGACATAGGGAATTTAGGGCAAAACGTTCAGAGAAATCCAAAATTCCAGAAGTATACACATAAATAATGGCCGATTAAATTATGAATTATTATTTTTCTATTATTATGCCAGTTTACAATTCTGGCTCATTTTTAGATGCTGCTATACAAAGCATTCTTGATCAATCTTTTAAGGATTTCGAATTAATACTTGTTGACGACGGTTCTACCGACGGTTCTGGCGAGAAATGTGAGTCTTATGCTGATAAGGACTCTCGAGTAAAAGTAATTCGGCAAAATAATGGCGGAATTTGTGCAGCGAGAAATAGAGCGTTAGAAAATGCAAATGGCAAATATATTGGATTTTCGGATCATGATGATATTTTTAGGGAGGGTGTTTTGCAGCACTGTGCCGATATCTTGAAGGAGAGTGAAGTAGATCTGCTGAAATTTGGAAAAGTGGTCGAATATATTGATGAAAATGGACAAGTAACCCGCACTGATCATTTAGGATTTGAAGATGCAAGCTATACTCGTGCTGATCTGGTGAAAAATTATTTGTCGCTACGTCAAAAAAGTCTTTTTAGATTTGTTTGGGACGGATTTTTCAGATCCGAATTGATATCTCGACACAAGGTTCAATTCGATCGTTTCTTTAAATTTGGAGGCGAAGATCATGATTTTTGCAATACATTTTCTATGTTTATTACCAGTGCAACAACGATTAAAGAATATTATTATGTACACTATGTTCGATCAGGTTTTAGTACATCTAGTAAAACTAATCCTGATTTGGAAAAGATGTATGAAGTGGAAGGGCAACGTTTATGGGAGTGTTTACAAGAAATTAATTATCCAATTAATTTAAATTTACCTATTTATGCAAACCAGTTATTTGAAACTGTCGTTCTTCCAATTATAAGATATCATTTTCGAAAGAAATCTTTAAAGGATAAACAAATTATTGAGAAGATTGAAAATCTTCGAAAAGAGCATTTCTTCATTGATGATTTAAATAGATTAACATTGCGGGATTTATTTAAACAATCAAAAAAAATTGGTTTATTCTCTTTCATGTTTTTTCGGAAGAATTATCAAGTTTTATTTTTCATCATCCGGTTACGGTATATATTAATGAAATAATGATATGATCAAAAAGTTAAAGGATTCCGCTCGCATTTTACTTTCAGCGATACTAAAAAAGAAATATAAAGTCAAAATCTTCAAAGAAGAAAGTAAGTTAAGTTGCGATATCGATTTGGAAGAAAATGACAGTTCTTTCTATGGGTATTATGATAAATCACCGAGAAAGGGTGAATATATCTTATATAATGTGATAAAAGGTAAGGAAGATTTAGGTAGAGAACATTATATAGAGATAAAAATTAAGAATTGTAAGACAGGGGAGATAATTTCTATTGGAAAAGTAAATAGTTATAATCTACAGATGGGAGCCCGTGCCATGTGGCTTACAGATGATATAATAGCATATAATGATTTTGTTGATGAGATGTATGTCTGTAAATGGTATTCGCTGAAACTAAATAAGGTGGTCGACGTCTTTCGCTGTGCGATGCAAGATAGCTACAAAACTGAATATTTTTTAGGGGTGAATTATCGAAGATTAATATCATATGCTCCTGAATATGGCTATTATTGTTTACCTAGCTTAAGTAATGATGAGTATCGTGATTATGAAAACGACGGTATTTATATAGTCGAAGCAAAGCAACACGAGGTTCGCTTGTTACATTCTTTGACGGAAGTAATAAATCTAGATAAACACGAAAATTTTCTTGATGCTGATCATTTTGTCAACCATATTATGATTAGTCCAGACGGTGAGCATTTTATTTTTATTCATCGCTATTATAAGAAGGGCATTCGATATGATAGACTTGTATTATCAAATTTTAAAGATCTAAAAGTGTTATTATCTGACCAATGTCAAAGCCATTTCTGTTGGTTAAGTACCACAAAAATTTTCGGATACGGCCAGTATCAAGGAAACCTAGGTTTTTATACAATTGACTTAGAGTCAGGAAAAATAACCCCTCATTTAGAATTGACAAAAGTTAACAAAGGGGATGGCCATCCAACTGTTTATAAGGACTGGATTGTGATAGACTCTTATCCAAACTTATCTCGAATGCAGACTTTGATTGCGTATAATTTTAAAGATAAAAAAATTGTAAAGATATTAGAGGTATATCATGATTTACAACATACTGGCGTAAATAGATGTGATCTACATCCTCGTTTTTCTGAAGATGGAAAGGATATTTTTATAGATACTATTTATTCTGGAAAAAGAAGACTTGAAGTCATTAATTTTAAATAGATATTCCGAATATGGTACTCATTAAAATATATTTATACTTATGCTCTTATCTTAAACTCTTTTTATATAAGATAATCTTTAATTCTAAGCTCAAATTGGGGCATAGGGTTGTTGTTAGGAACGGTTTTTCCTTAATAATTGAAAAAGAAGGTAAGATAGAAATTGGAAATAATTGTTTTTTTAATAATTATTGCTCTATTGTGTCAATGAGTAGTATTACAATTGATGAAGGTACAATTTTTGGTGAGAATGTCAAGATTTACGATCATAATCATCGGTATGATGATAAGAGTATGCTTTTGAAAAAGCAGGGATATACATCCGCTCCAATCAAAATTGGTAAGAATTGTTGGGTTGGCTCTAATGTAGTTATATTAAAAGGGGTTAATATAGGAGATAATTGCGTGATCGGTGCAGGATGTGTTGTCTATAAAAATATTGAAGACGGTACTGTGCTTATCAATAAGCAAGATCTTATGAGGCGTTAGCTCAAATACGTTATTAAGTGACTTAGTATACAAATTTAATTATGAAAATATCAGTATTACTATCTTTATTCGGAAAAGAAAATCCTTCGTATTTTGACATTAGTATGAGAAGTATTTGGGATGATCAACTTCGAAAGCCGGATGAGATTGTGTTAGTTGAAGATGGCCCCCTAACCGATCAACTTTATAGAGTGATAGATAAGTGGAAACAGAAATTAGGCAATATACTGGTTATAGAGAAATTATCTGAAAATAGCGGTCTGGCTATTGCATTAAATCAGGGTATTTCTAGATGTTCAGGAGATTATATTGCGAGAATGGATACTGACGATATTTCGTTACCTGAAAGATTTTTAATTCAAGAAGAATATTTGAAGAAAAACTCAGATATCATGTTGTTAGGAGGTGGTATGGTTGAGTTTAACGAGACGGACGGGGAGATTGCAACACGCATCATGCCTGAGAATTATAATGAAATCAAACAGACCTTTTGCAAAACAAATCCATTTGTCCATCCCGCTGTTATAATCAATAAAGCAATATTTGATAGAGGAATGTACTATAATCCCAATCTCCGCAGAAATCAGGATTTGGAATTTTGGTTTCGAATAGTAGCAGATGGTTATAAAGTTGCAAATGTGCCTGATATAATATTAAAATTTAGAAAGAATCCCAATCTTTATAAAAAACGTAATAATTCCGCTAGATCGGAATTAGTTATTTACTTAAAAGGTATACACTCACTTTATGGATTGTTTACTTGGAGGTATATATATCCGTTTATCCATTATTTATATAGGTTATTGCCCAAAGGTATTTCGTTATGGATATACAAAAATATCATTGCAAAATATTGGAAAAGATAGGACATTGGGATAATATTTAAAAGTGTATAAGAGTATGAAAATTTTGCATGTCGGACAAATGATTGGTGGATTAGGAGTTTACATAAAGAACTCTATTATTTATAACAACAATATTTCGAATAATTATATTATAGTAAAGGGAGATAAAGACGGTGATAATCCAATTGTAAAAGGTGGGCAAGCTGTGAAGGAGTTTAGAATAAGACTTTATAGATCTATTAATCCTTTCTACGATTCTATTGCTATTTTCCAACTCATCAAAATCATTTTGAAAGAGCGTCCGGATATAATACATTGCCATAGTGCTAAGGGAGGCATTATTGGCCGAATAGCAGGGTTTCTCACAAGAACAATAACACTATACACTCCTCATGCGTTTTCTTTTTTAGCCGGAACAGGCATCAAAAGAAAGATGTTTATTTTTTTCGAAAGAGTTACTAAACTCAAAGCTAAACTTTTGGCTTGTTCCGCTTCGGAATTAGATCTTGGAATTGAAGTTGTTGGTTATAAAGTAGAAAATGCATATTTATGGAGTAACTCTGTCCCTGATGCATGCGCCGACAAGTCTTCCAACAAGTTATCGAGCGAGCAATTAGAATATGTATGCTATATAGGACGCCCTTCATATCAGAAAAATACTTTTTTTTATATCGAAGTGATAAAGAGAGTAATTGTTCATTATCCTAATTTAAAATTTTATCTTTTAGGAGTTGGTTATCACTCTCCTGACTTAGAACATTTAAAAAGAAAAGTTTCAGAGTATAACTTAGAAGAAATTGTTATTTTGAAACCATGGTTGAGTCAGCAAGAGACTTTCGAGTATTTGAAGAATGCATTGTTCTATGTAACCGTTTCTAGGTATGAAGGACTACCCCTTTCTGTTATCGAAGCCATGAGCTTGTCAAAGGCTATAGTTGCTTCTAAGGTCTACGGAAATGTTGACTGTGTCCAGAACGGAGAAAATGGCTTTTTAGCACCATTAGAGGTAGATTGTTTTGTTGATCATATTAAACATTTGCTCAGTGATCGGATTTTGCTTGAAGGTATGGCTAATAAGTCTAGAACCATTTTTCTTAATAAATTTGAGATTACGCGTCAAATAAAATTATTGGATAATATTTATCATTCTTTTAAATAGTTTAAGGAGGTCTTTATGAATGTTTTCTTTGGAAAGTCCGTAATTTATATTCTTATATTATCGGTTTTTTTTACTATATCTTTTCCTTCACAGTTGCTTTCTCAGGGCTCTAAAGTTTATAGCGCTCCGGATCGTGATTTATTATCGAATGATATTCGCATATTAATCGATGATGTGTCAATTCCTGTATATAAATGTAAAGTAGCTCCGAGCTCAATTTCTTTGAAAGGTAAAGCTATGAGTGATGTTAAAAATACAGCCGACTATTTTGAGGAAGCCTTTTTCGCTAATTTTGATATGAAAAGCAAGGTAAAAGTTGTATTGATCTATAAAGATAAAATTGAGAAATTGAAAATACTTCCGGAACGGGATAATATTAAATATAAAATCTCGAATAACAGTGCTGAAATTGAGATATCTAAAGAAGGTAATTATACGTTTGAAGTCAATGATGATATTATACATTCAATACATCTTTTTGCGAACCCACCTCTTATAGATTTAGCCTCTGTGAAGAGTAAGTGGAACGGTAAATTAATATATTATGGTCCTGGTATACACGATGTTGGACATTTATTAGTTGAAAGCAATACTACTGTATATGTTGATGAAGGTGCAATTATTCGAGGCCGAATTGAAAGTGGCGAAAAACCGACGGGAATTTCTTCTCAAAAGCACCAAACTAACGGTTATAGTCCTCTGATTAATCTTCACGGAGATAATATTAAGTTAATAGGGAGAGGTATTATTGATGGGAGTTTACTACCAGCACTGTCTAAAAAGATGATTGACGTACGAGGTAATAATATAGAAATTGAAGGTGTAACGATTGTAAACTCGCCACATTGGACTATTCCGATAACAAATTCTAATAACGTTAAAGTTTATAATGTAAAGCTGATAGGCTATAGAGCCAACTCAGATGGAATTGATGTTAATGGTAGTAGAGCTGTGTTGATTCGAGGAGCGTTTATACGCACTCTGGACGATTTGATAGTAATTAAAACGACAAAGAGCGTTTTACAAAATGCGACTGATATCAAGATTGAAAAATGTGTACTGTGGAATCAGTTGGCACACGCGTTAAGTATAGGCGCCGAAGTCACAAAAGATATTACGAATGTAAATTTTACTAACTGTGATATTATTCATGATCTGGGCAGAGAATGGACGCTTAGAATTTACAACGGTGATAAAGGAACAGTTAGTAATGTGTCATTTAATAACATTAGAGTTGGAGAGTCGGATAAATTTATTTCCCTTTGGATAGGCGAAACATATTGGAGCACAGATGGAAATCGAGGTAGAATCGAAAATGTAAAATTTGAAAATATTTCTCTCTCTGGAGGCAAGGGAAAAATTAATTTACAGGGATTTGATAATAATTCTACCGTGAAAAACATTTCTTTTAAGGGTGTAAGAATTAACAATAAGCTAATAAGTAAGGATGCTTTGACTAAAAATAAGTATGTTGGGAAATTATTGATAAAAAATTTATAAAGGCTTTTTCCTCAAAGTAAGAGGAGTAGTTTTCTAGTCCAAGTTGTGTAAAATGTAAAGAATAAATTTTAGCTCTTTTAATATAATAATGAAAATAATACTAATGATTCAATAGCCTTCAACGACAACCCAAAAAGTAAATTTATATCATTAAATAATCCTTGTACACTATAATGAAAAATATCAGAAAAATAACTTGTATTGGAGCAGGCTACGTAGGCGGCCCAACCATGTCTGTCATTGCGCAGAAAAATTTAAATGTCGAAGTTACTGTTGTAGATTTAAACGAAACGCGTATTGCCGCTTGGAATGATGACGATTTGTCTAAACTACCGGTTTATGAACCAGGGCTAGACGAAGTGGTCAAAGAAGCTCGTGGTCGTAATCTCTTCTTCTCTACCGATGTGGATAAGGCTATTGATGAAGCAGATATGATCTTTATTTCGGTGAATACACCCACCAAAACATATGGAAAAGGAAAGGGCCAAGCCGCCGACTTAAAATATATTGAACTTTGTGCCCGTCAGATCGCAGCGGTTGCAAAATCTGATAAAATAGTGGTAGAGAAATCGACATTGCCCGTTCGTACAGCAGAAGCTTTGAAAAGTATTTTGGATAATACGGGGAATGGCGTTAATTTCCACATTTTATCCAACCCTGAATTTTTAGCGGAGGGAACAGCTGTAACAGACCTGCATAATCCAGACCGTGTATTAATCGGCGGTGAGGATGCTGATGCCATAGAGGCTTTGGTCAGCGTCTATGAGGCGTGGGTTCCTCGTGAGCGTATCTTAACCACGAATCTTTGGTCGTCGGAGCTATCAAAATTAGTGGCAAACGCATTCTTGGCGCAGCGTGTATCTTCTATTAATGCAATCTCTGAGTTGTGTGAAGTGACAGGAGCAAACGTAGACGAGGTTTCGCGGGCTATAGGTCAGGATTCACGTATTGGATCTAAATTTCTAAAAGCTTCTGTAGGTTTTGGGGGTTCTTGTTTCCAAAAGGATATCTTAAACCTAGTATATATAGCGCGTACGTACAATTTACATGCTGTGGCCGATTATTGGGAGCAAGTAATCTTATTGAATGATCACCAAAAGACACGTTTTGCGGAGAATATTATCAAAACGATGTATAATACGGTGAACGGTAAAAGTATCGCTTTCTTAGGTTGGGCATTTAAAAAAGATACGAACGACACACGCGAATCAGCAGCCATCTACGTGGCAGATCACTTGTTGGCTGAGGAAGCAAATGTGATCGTATACGATCCGAAAGTACCTGCGGAGCAGATTTACAAAGATTTAGACTATTTGGGTACACGTTCCCCAGAAGACAACCGTCGCTTGGTAAAAGTGGTGAACGATCCTTACGAGGCATTGTCTGGCGCACATGCAGCGGCTGTGTTAACAGAATGGGACGAGTTCAAAGGCTATGACTGGGCGAAGATAAAGGAAGATATGAAACGTCCTTCGTTTGTTTTCGATGGCCGTAAATTGTTGGATAGAAAGCAACTCCTTGAGCTAGGATTTGCATACTATGCGATAGGAGAATAATTCATAGAGGGATGTCCAAAAGACATCCCTACCAATAGATCATAAAATGCATAAGAAATTTCATTCATTATTTCCAGATACACCCGAGAACGAGGTTCGCCATGTGTATAGTCCTTACCGTGTGTGTCCAGTTGGCGCACATATAGATCACCAGCACGGCCATGTAACAGGCTTCGCCTTAGATCATGGCGTGGATTTCCTTTATGTTCCTACGGAGACAGGTGTTATCAATTTGTTCAGTACGGATTTCGAAGGGCAGGTGCTTTTTCCTTTGGGGGCAATTCCGGCAAAGTATGAACACTGGGGGCGTTACATTCAGGCTGCGATTTATACGGTATCAAAGAAGGGCCCTGTTAAATTGGGGGTTCAGGGGCTGATTTGTGGATCCCTTCCAGTTGGTGGGCTTTCATCCTCATCTGCTGTCTTACTTTGCTATATCATGGCATTAGCCGATGTAAATGGTATTGAAGTGGATGAACTGGAATTGATTGAATTGGCATTTCGTGCAGAGAAAGAGTACATCGGATTAAGCTTAGGTAAATTAGACCAAAGTTGTGAGGTGTTATCCAAAAAGAATCATTTATTGTATTTGGATACCAAAGATGAATCGTACAAGTTGATTCCACAACCTGCAGAGATGCCTGATTTTGATATCTTGGTTTTCTTCAGTGGCCTTACACGTACATTGGTCAACACCGGTTACAATACACGGACGGACGAATGTAAAGTCGCGGCTTTCTCTTTATTGGCTTATGAAGGCTTGGAATATAACTCGTTTACAGATACCCGTCTACGGGATGTGGATCGTCAGGTGTACAACAAGTGGAGACACCGCTTACCTGAGCCATTGGCGAAACGTGCAACGCACTTTATGATGGAGCATGAGCGTGTAGAACATGCTGTTGAAGCTTTTTCCAAAGGAGATATCACCATGTTGGGCGCAATTATGTTTGCTTCTGGGGATAGTTCCATTCAGTTTTGGGAATCAGGTTGCCCGGAGATGATCGATTTGTACGAAGCGATCAAGCAAGCTCCCGGTGTCTACGGTGGTCGTTTTAGTGGTGCGGGCTTTAAAGGCTGCTGCGTAGCTTTATCTGATCCTGCTTACCGTGAAGAAACGATTAAGTATGTAACCGACAATTACCTGGCGAAATATCCGGAGATGGAAGGTAAATACGAAGTGCGGGTTTGTAAAACAGCGGACGGGGTACGCAGAGTAAGTTAAAGTGTTAAAAGCAAAGCAGAAATTATGAAGACATTGATATTAGCAGCAGGTTATGCAACACGTTTATATCCTTTGACAAAAAACTTTCCGAAACCTCTTCTAGAAGTAGGCGGTAAAACTATTTTGGATCGTCTGGTTGAAAGTGTAGATCAAATTCCAGAGGTCACATCGCATATCGTGGTAACGAATGCCACATTTGCGGAACACTTTGAAAACTGGAAAAATAAGGCCGCTTATAGTAAAGAGATTGTGGTGTTAAATGACGGGACAACGAGCAACGAAAACCGTCTGGGTGCTGTAAAGGATATATTGTTTGCCATTGAGCAACTGCATATTGACGAAGATCTACTGGTGTTAGCCGGCGACAATGTGATTACATTTTCGTTTGAAGACTTCGTTACGTTCGCCAAAGAAAAGCAGACAAGCTGTATTACTTGCCATGAAGAACCTTCGTTAGCGGCACTTCAAAAAACGGGTGTTTTGGAAACAGAAGAGGATTTCCGGGTGATTGCTATGCATGAAAAACCTGAGGTGCCGCCTTCGCATTGGGCTGTTCCTCCTTTCTACTATTATAAGAAAGCGGACTTGCCGTTAATTAAGCGTGCGTTGGATGAAGGTTGTGGCTACGATGCTCCAGGAAACTTGGCGGCATGGTTATGTCAACAAACGACGGTATATGCGTGGCCATTGAATGGTTCGCGTTTTGATATTGGCGATTTGGCAGCCTATGAATACGCGCAGAAAGAATTTGAAGGGAAGTAATTGATAAAAGAATTTAAATATGGAATATAAAAAAATATTAGTCACCGGTGCTGCCGGCTTTATTGGATTTTATTTAAGTAAGGTCTTGTTAGAGAAAGGTATTGAAGTTGTCGGTATTGATAATATCAATGATTATTACGACGTCAATTTAAAATATGCTCGCTTAAATCAACTTGGGGTGAGCCAGGCGGATGCAGAGCAATGGAACGTGGCGGCTTCTTCATCCAGCTATTCAACGTTTTCTTTCTATCGTTTGAATCTGGAAGATCGCGAAGCACTTCCTAAGTTATTTGAAAAGGAACAGTTCGATGCGGTTATTAACTTGGCGGCGCAAGCTGGTGTGCGTTACAGTATTGAAAACCCGGAGGCTTATGTAGATAGCAATATTGTAGGATTCTTAAATATTCTGGAATGTTGCCGTCACCATAAAATTGGACATTTGGTTTATGCATCCAGTTCTTCTGTTTACGGCGAGAATGGGAAGGTACCTTTCTCTGAAGATGATCGCGTAGATTATCCAGTTAGTCTTTATGCTGCGACAAAGAAAGCGAACGAATTGATGGCACATACGTATAGCCATTTGTACCAGGTTCCAACAACGGGATTACGGTTCTTTACGGTATATGGCCCATGGGGAAGACCGGATATGGCTCCTATTCTTTTTGCATCTGCAATCACAGAAGGGCGTGCCATTAAGGTGTTTAATAACGGCGATATGAGTCGCGATTTTACCTTTGTGGAAGATATTGTAAACGGTATTATTATCTCCTTGGAAAATCCAAATAAGGATAAAGCACCTTATCAAGTATTCAATATTGGTAATGGCTCTCCGGTAAACCTACTTACGTTTATTGAAACGCTGGAAGAAGCTTTAGGCACGAAAGCGGAAAAAAATTTGATGCCGATGCAGCCGGGAGATGTGCCTCGCACTTGGGCTGATACTGAATATCTAAATTCCCTTGGCTATAAAAGTAATACCACAATAAAAGAAGGTGTGGATAAATTTGTGTCTTGGTTTCGGAATTATAATACTTAGGGAAATAGAAAACGCTATTTTAATTCGACGGGATATTTTTTTGAAATGACTTATAATGTAATATGGCTTTTCAAGCATCATAGTCTTAGTGTCCGGCCTATGGATATAGGTCGGATTCCATTTTAAAATTTTGAGTTTAAGAATCTTCTTGAATTTGTAGATATTGATGTTATGTTTAAAAACGCTTGTTTTAGGCATTTGAATGGAGCTCTTCCTGTTTTTAACATGAAGAAACAATGCCAATTAAAAAAGCTGCTTTAAACAAGAAAAAAACAACCATTTATACGAAATTTTTTTTACCGTTCAATTAGGCTATAATGTGCCCCGTTGGATATAATTCCCTTCACACGCATTTAGCTTAGCTTGAATTTAATGTGGTTGGGCAAAACTGTTTTTTTGGTTGGATTATTGCGCAGTAAATATGGGATAAGTTTTGATGATATGTGAAATCACATATTCATACATGTAATGTGCAATTGTGTTATATTGCACATAAGGGTGAATTTATGTAAGTTTGAAATAAATCAAGGTTTATATGCACAAAAAATCGGTTGCTTTGAGAAAATATGGTATGCTTTTTTTAGCATTTCTGATGTTTTACACAAACCCCTCGTCTGGGCAAGTTACGACTCTACCTTACTCTCCTCACCTCTATCAAAAAATGGATGATCTCATGTATTCCCCGAGTACAAGATATCATACGGCAATAAAACCTTATATATTGAAAGATGCGCTGAAAGTAAAAATGGATTCGATCCAATCCAGCAATCCCTACGATTCAAATAATTGGTTTCTACGTAAAATTTTTAACGAGCATCTCGTTCAGGTAGAAAAAGAGGATTATACGTTCTATGCGGATTTCCTGCCCGATATGGTGATAGGGAAAGATCTTGGCACAACGGAAAGAAATACCTGGATTAATACAAGAGGAATACAAGCGGGCTTATCCATCAAGGACAAGTTTACCCTTTATACAAGCTTTTACGAGAATCAAGGAGTTTTTCCGGATTACTTGGATCAGTATATCGTTGAGCATGAGGTTGTGCCCGGGCAAGCGTATACTAATCTGAAAGAAAACAACAAAAAAGATTGGATGTATGTAACAGCCACTATGGTATATGATGTGAATAAATACCTGAATGTTTCTCTAGGTTATGACAAGGCTTTTATTGGCGACGGTTATCGTTCCATGCTTTTGTCTGATTTCTCTTCTAATTTTGCGAATCTTCGTCTGACAGGAACTGTGGGTAATGTGCAGTATGCATCAATATGGGGCTATATGAACGATCCGGTTAACCCTCGTACTAGTCTTATTGACGGAACAGTAGGGGATCGTCTAGGTGATGGAGCCAAGTGGGGAGCATTCCAATACTTGGATTGGAATGTTACCAACCGCTTTTCTGTGGGATTGTTTCAATCGGTTATTTGGGCAAATTACGACGATGCCGGTCGAAGAGGGTTTGACTTCGCCTATATATTTCCTGTAATTGTTACTAGAGCTATTGAAAGGAACAACCGAACCTCACCAGATAAAATGTTTGTGGGATTAAATAGCAAATATAAGGTGCTGAATAACTTAACCACCTATGGGCAATTTATGCTGGGCGAATTTGTAGCTAGCGAATTTTTTTCTGGAAAAGGATACGCAAGAAATAAATTTAGTGGTCAAATCGGGGTCAAGGGTTTTGATATTTTTGGTGTGAAAAACTTAAATTTCTTGACCGAATACAACTTTGCTCGCCCGTATATGTACGCTCATATACGATCGGCATCTAACTATAGCAATAATGCTGAACCTTTAGCGCACCCGCAAGGTGCAAATTTCCGGGAGGTTGTTGGGCTTGCCAACTATGCTTGGAAACGTTGGAATTTCTCGCTACAGGGGATGATTTACCAAAAAGGATTAGATACAGAGGATGGACTTAATATGGGCGGTGATATCTTCCAAGATTACAGAACGGCTCCTAATGAGTATGGTAACGATATCGGTCAAGGCGTTAAAAACAACGTATTTTACGCGGATGCTAAAGTTGCCTATGTTCTCAATCCAAAATATAATCTACGCCTAGAAGCAGGATATACACAACGTTATGCGAAGGCACACTATGAAACTCCTGAAGTAAACAAAACGAATTGGATTACTTTCGGCCTTCGGTCTAGCTTCCGGGCAATATACAATGATCTTTAGGATAGAACTTAAAGAATCAATATTTTTAAAACGGTTTTAATACTAAGGATCTTATGATGGCGTTATTGGAGTCAAGTCAAAAGTACATCGAAAAAGATACGATGGCTGATATGCGTCAACTGTCCACAAGTGAAATTGAACTTCTCACCTCGGGAGGCTACAAAGGAGTACGTTTAAATGGCTATTATGGCTTAGGCGATGCGCCACAGGTTTTGTATTGGTTTGATGTGGAAAATACCGAGCAGGTTTGATAGGGTATGTATATTTGAGTTCTCGTTAGGTTCAACTATATCATTATATACTCGGTATGATTGTAACGTTCAACCGATACAGATCATCTTATGATATCATGTGTCCTTTTGAGGTGTTCTTACACCGTGGTACTTGGTGTTCAAGTCTCATCGCTGTACTTGAAGCATTTATATCTAAAACTAATAAATTTCAAGAGAGATACCTGGAATGTATCCTTCGGGATACATAACGTAGACAACGGCGGCTGGTTTCGAACCAAAACGCAATGTCTAAATATCTTGTGTCAATTGAAAAAGTGCAAATGTCGCGACAGCTTATGAACTTCTTTCCGCATTAGGCTGTTCTTTTGGTGTAAAGTACGAAATGGATACGAAATAAAAGGGCAAAATATGAAAAAAATAATAATATCTCTATTTTCCATAACGGTGTCTGTCCTATTTGGAACGAGCTATGCTCAAGTGTATAAAGCGGGAGATCTTAACGTGCAGAAGAATATCGCTAAACTTAACCTTCTCCCCTTAACGACAGGAACTTTTGCCTTTGAATATGAACGAGCGATTGCCCAAAAATTTTCACTGGGTGCCATGCTTAGTTATCGCCCTTCTAATTTAACGGTGCCCTTCTTCACTGTTTGGGGTGAATGGATGGCTTCAGGGAATGAGGATCTTTACACGGCCTTAAAAAAGGCAAAGGAAGGTGCATTTTCGGGGGCTATCGAAGGCAGGTTCTATCCAATGCAAAGAGGTCTCATGCGCGGGTTCTATATAGCGCCGTACGTTAAATATGCGCAGTACGACCTTAGCTTTCCTTTTAAGATAAGTTTGGACTTATCAGAGCTGGAATATAATACGATAGACAATGTGGATACCCGAGGCGATCTTTCTATCCTGACTGCTGGCGTGGGTGTAGGTTTTCAGTTTAAAATTTGGGAAAATATTCGTTTAGATTGGCGCGTGGCTGCGGTTGGTTATGGATCGGCGAAAGGAGACTTGACGGGGCGAGCCGAGAGAAAATTGAATCCAGAAGAACAACAGTATCTGCGCGAGCAATTAGATGATCTAGGCGACTTTAGCTTGATTGAAGAGAAAATAGTAAACGAAGACGGAGTCTTCATTAAAGCAAATGGTGGATGGACGGGTGTCCGGACAGCCTTGTCCGTAGGGTATCAATTTTAGTGGATGGCCAAAACTCAGGTGTGAGATTTTATAGCTTTGATGAATTCTTCTTTGCGCCGAGCGGATACTTCTATTTCTGTCTTGTCTGAAAGGGTGATAGAACCCCCTTTTCCTTTTCTATATGTTTCTATATAATCCATATTGACGAGATGACTGTTGTGGATCCTGAAAAAACCAAAGGGGCTTAAAAGATCTTCGAAGTACTTTAAAGTCTTCGATACAGTATATGTGCGTCGATCTGCTATAAACACAATAGTATAGTTCGTGTCAGATTGACAGCGTACAATGTTACCAACTGGTATAAATATAAAGCCCTCCAATGTAGGGATGCTGATTTTGTGCTGCTTATTGATATAATGCTGCTGATCAAGTAGGTTGTTTAGTTCAGGATTTGTACTTGTACGTTCTTTCCTCTTAGTTTTGTCAAATAAACGTTTGATGCTTTCTGCCAAATCGTCTTCATCTATCGGTTTCATTAGATAGTCAATAGCATTAAACCGAAAGGCCTGTACGGCATAGGCATGAAATGCTGTAATGAATATCACGTGAAAATTGACCGGTCGGACAGCCCGTAGCAGATCGAATGCTGTCATATCGTTGTTAAGCTGTACATCTAAAAAGACGACATCAGGCGCGTTTTGCTGGATGTATTCTATTGCAGTTTCTGCATTGTTAATGATCGCTCTAATCAAGAGCCTTTTCGAATAGGGTTTTAGCAATCGAAAGAGAACTTCTCCACTATGTTTCTCGTCATCTACAATTATTCCTGTTATCATGTTACTGTTTTTTTTGTTCCTGTGGTGTAGTTATGAGGAAACCTCACGTGATCTGGAAAGCGGCACGACTGTTCTTATAGCAAGAGGTTTAAATAGTAGACGAATCTCGGCAATGACCCCTTGGCCTCCGGGATTATTCTTGATGCGCAACTCGCCTAGGCCTAAAGAGCCTTTTTGTTTGTCCAACAGTGATAGACGTTCTCTTGTAATGTGAAGGCCGAAGGAATTGTTGCTCGGTGTAGTTGATTGCTCTTGATAGGATGATGGCATGCCGACACCATTGTCTTCAATACACATGCAGAGTAGATGTTCTTCGCGTGAGATATGTATAGCGATGTGTCCAGGCTGATGTTGACGTAGACCGTGCCAGATGCTATTTTCAATCAGGGGCTGCATAAGCATGGGGGGAACTAGTACCTTCTCCGCTTGTATGCCCTCTTCTACAGTTATCTGGTAGGTGAAGGTATGGTGTAGGCGCATCTGCTCTAGCTCGAGATAAAGCGTAATAAACGCTATATCTTCGGCAAGTAATATTTCCTTTTGGCTGGAATGCGTTAGCGTCTGTCGCATAAGCTTCGCAAACTTTGGCAAGTATTTGCGGGCATTTATTACATCGTCTTTGCAGAGTGAGTCGTATATCGCATTCAATGAATTGAATATAAAATGTGGATTCATCTGGGCCCGTAACGCCTTGAGTTCGGTCTCAGCTACTTTTGATTCATGTTCTGCATGTTTCTTCCTGCTATCGGCATCGCGATTACGTTTATAAAAAAAGGAGACAAGTAATAGAGACGCTAGTAGAAGGCTGCTACAGATAAAGATGGAATTCCGTATGTCTTTCTGTCTTAAGACTTCTGCTTGTATTTGAGCTTCTTTTTTTTCAAAATCAAATTCAAGTTGCTGTCTTAGCACGGCCTTCCCTTTTTGTTCCCCTAGGATACTGTCTTGAAGAACAGCATGCTCTCGGTACAATTGTAATGCTTTTTGGAATTCTCCTTTTTCTTCATAGCTGCGACTCAACGCTTCTAAGGCCTCACTTTGGCGTCTAATGAAGCCGTTTCTAACGGCTATATCTAATGCCTTCAACTGCATAATTATTTTCTCTTTATGCGCTCGGGTATAGCTTTCTGAAAGGAAAAGTAAGGCCTCTGCGTAGCCACTCTGATCGTTTGTCTTTGCATAAACCTCTACCGCTTGGTGGAGATATTTCATGCCTTCATCAAGCTGTCCAGCTAACTTATAAACAATACCTAGATTGGTGAGGTCTGATGCAATAAGCCTTAAATTGCCTATCTCCCGATTGATCGTCAGTGCCTCTTGGTAACTTGTTATCGCTTTTTGATGTTGGCCGCTCAGATTGTGTAGCGTTGCTATATTGCCAAGAACATTGGCTATCCCTTGTTTATTTCCTGTTTGCCTATAAAGCTTCAACGCCTGACTCTGATAGCCATAGGCCTTGTGATACTCTTTCATGTTTTTGTATACAAGCCCAATGTTGCTGTTGATGTGAGCTTGCTGATCAAGAGAGGGATCGTTTATTCGAAGTGCAGATAGAAAAGATGCGAGTGCTCTTGGGTAGTCGTCCAGTGCCAAAAAAACAACCCCCATATTCACGTGACAGTGCAGTACACCGTTATTGTCTTTTCGAGCCGTAAAGATTGATAAGGCTTCTTCATGGTCCCGGATGGCCGCGATGTAGTTTCCCTGATTGTAATGGTTCAGTGCTCGATTATTCAGTCCTTTGGCGTAACTCGACAAGTTGCCCATCGCTTTATATAATGCTAAAGATCGATTGGAGGCATCCATGGCTAAAGAGTCTTCTCCTTTGGCCCAATGATTGATCCCTTTTCGACTGTACGAAATAGCTAAACCTGTATTATTCCGTAAATGAGAGGCTAGCTGTATTGCTTCTTCTGCAAAAGCTAAGCCTTTCGACGGATCGATGGAATAATAAAAATAGGAGAGTTCTTGCAAAAGGTGCAGCCGGATACTATCTTTTCCTGTATGTTTTATCAAGAGTTTGCCAACGGAATCGATTTTATCATTGAGTTCCTGAGCTACGCAGAATAACGAAAAGATCAAGGTGGTAGATAGTAAAAAAAAACGAAGCATGGTGTAATAAATCCTGGCTACTCAAATCTAACTAAATTTATGTAGATATCCAAAGCGATTTAAGAGACTGGAAAAAAGCTTCTGCGGGCGTTGTCATGAAGATGCGCGACGGATTATTAGCAAAATCCAACGGTTATTACTATATCGGTCACGTGCAGTAAATCTAGCTTCTGAATATTAGGTAAAGAGCTTATTTTAGATGAAAATAATGTTTCACCCACATCTGCATGTTATGAAATGTCAATGATTGCAAATCGAGTGAAACGAGATCATTTATTCCAATGAAATCTAACACTTATAAATAATTATTTACATATGAAAAGTAAAAGCTTCTTTCTATATTTTCTTATTCCATTTTTTCTGCTTAGCTGTTCGGGAAATAAAGACGCGGAAGTGGAAGAAACTTCCGAATACTACTTCCGTTATAAGTTGAACGGTACGCAGAAAGATTATTCTTCTTTTGTGAATACTGCTTCCGCCTCGTTTTGGAATTACATTGATTTTTCAGTCAATGGCAAGCAGCTTAGCCGTATTAGTGCCACCCAAAATATTGCTTACAATGGCCAACGCGAGACACTGTCTATAGATTTGACATCCACAGAACAAATACAGAGCGGTGTGATATACGGTAGCTCCGCCGAGGTTGGTGTTGTGGTGGAATCGTTTGTTTTTGGCCTCTTCGACGCTAACGGGGAGATGTGGCTTGCGAATAATTATAACCTTTCTTCTCAAGATGTGGCTGTGCTGAATTTGTCGGAAATCAAGGATTCCAGTCTCAAGGGCACTTTTTCCGGCGTGCTCTACAAAAACGGCAACGAAACAGAAACCTTGGTCATTACCGACGGCGAATTTTTTGTCTATCGTGCAAAATTGTAGTGGATATCTTTATGTAAAGCTTTATTTCATAATCGTTATGAATACAATAAAATTATATATCCTGCTAGTATTTGTCGTACTGGTGGTATTGCCCTCGAAAGCACAGATACCGCAGAAAACGCAGACGATCAAGGAATCGGTAGACCAGCTTAAGAGCATTTTCGGAAAAAAGAAAGATACGGACAGTAAGGCGGCGGTGCCAACCTCGCAAACTGTGCGACATCTCAAAGGAGGAACGAATGCTGAAAACCTGATTTACATTGACGTAGATTATATGAACGACTTCAACGATGGTAAAGCAATTGTTCGAAAAGGAAATGCCACAGCTATGATAGATAAGGATGGTAATACAATAGTTCCATTTAATACGTATGGATTCGTCGAAGCGTGGAACGTGAATTCGGGCATGGCTAATCCTGATAATACGTATGTTTACCACAACCATGAGGTTGCTGGAACGGGCTTTTTTAAGTATCGTGCAAGTGCACAAACTGGCTATGATAATTACCTGAATGCGCAGGCAATTACGATTAAAAGCCCTGTTCCTCCTAATGCTACTTTTGCACTAACGTTGGAAAGAAATTATTTGGTCAGCAAAAAAAGCCTCAACGACCAAGTAGATCAACAGGGAAATAGGTATAATACGTATTATTACCAGGATCGGGAAGGTAAACTTTTTGTCCATTCTCCCTCTGAATTGACTGCAATTCACGATGGGATTGGGATAGTTAGCCGTGCGGGTAAAAAAGGTTACGTTTTTTTGAATGGCACAAAGCTTACAGATATTGTTTTTGATGATGCAATGCCTTTTTCGGATGGAATGGCGGTGGTAGGGCTACGGGATCAGTTTGGTATACTAAAATACGGTTTTATCGATATGAAGGGTGAGATAGCTATCCCAGTAAACTTTTCTAAACAACCTACACATTTTTCTAAGGGCTTTGCCATCGTTTACCCGAAAGACTACCCGAGCAAAGATGATCAGCTGGCTTATGCATTCGTGAATAAGAAAGGGGAGGTGGTTCGTAGTTTTACGTTGAGAGAGCAACGTCTGTATAACTTCCCTCCCTTTCAGAACTATGGACTTACCTACGCAGGGCATTATTTTATGGACACAGATTTCCGTATTATCAACCGTAAAGATTTTTTCGCCCGATATGGGCTTTCTGAAAATATTGCTCCAATAGCAGCTTCCTTTGATAGAGGTAGAGATAAGGGAAAATTTAGGCAGCATTTGTTTAGCGTTGTGGGCGAGGAAAATCCCAAGATATATTTCGCCGGTAAGGACGGAATAGGCTTTGTTAACCTTATCTCTAATACTGTTGTGTTACCCATATTCACCCAGCTTGGCTTCTTTGATCCTGTTTCTGGATTGGCCTATGCTGAGATTGGTAAAAATCAAAATATCACTAAGGGCTACATTAATGCGAGCGGCGAATGGGTCATTTTACAAGCCAAAGGAAGTCAGTGGTAGACTCTTTTGAGGTATTTTAATAAAACAACTTGACCTATGCTTTTCCAGCCTTGCTGATCATAAGATGGATCATAAATTTTTACAAATAGCCAGAATCGATAAATCCCAGGTTCTTTTTTATTGAGATTTTTTGAATGGAGATGATTTGAAACCTGAAAATTGATAAATAATTTTTCTTAGCAAACTTTTCTTCCTTGTATACTTATAAGTGTACTTGGAAAAAGAAACTTAATATATGGTGATGAACAAAGAAATATCTGAGTAGTGCAAAAAGCTTTGATAAAAAGGTAATTTAGAAAGTAGATGAGCTTTTGCAAATCGATTACCTATTTAAACGGCCTTGTATCCGACTGTGTAGGCCTTGTAAAGTAAATCCGTTAAGAACAAAATTTGTCATTGAAGTACAGCGTACGGCCCAGGCCAACCTGAAACGTCGGATGCTGTACTATGGGAGTAAGATCATCGCAGACCAAGCCCCCAAAGGGAACCGCAAAGCCTGGAATTACGAAATCACGGAAGTCTATGTCATTGTCCTGATGGACGGTTTTGTCTTGCCGGAGGCAGATGAAGCCGACGATGTTCTGCATGATATCTGTCTGTGCAACAGGGTTACAGGGAAAGTTTTTTACGAAGATCTGGGTTTTATTTACGTGCAGTTACGTAACTTTGTAAAAGCAGAGCAGGAGCTGGAGAGTGATCTGGATCGTTGGTTGTACGTTTTACGGAATCTATCGACCTTAGAAAAGTTGCCCTTGTTTTTGCGTAAATCTATATTTGAGAAGCTGTTTGAGATAGCGGAATATTGTGAATTAAACCAGGAGGAACGCACGATGTACGACGTAAGTTTAAAGCGAAAGTGGGATCAGGAAGCTGTTCGGCAATACCAGGAAGAAGAACAGAAGAAACGCCTAGAAGAGGGCCTTGAGAAAGGACTGCAACAGGGGCTTGAACAAGGACTTGAACAAGGAATCCAACAAGGAATCCAACAGGGACTTGAACAAGGTCGAGAGGAAGGAAGAGAAGAGGGCCTTGAGGAAATGAAATATGAAGTTGTAAAAAAGCTTATCCATCGAGGCGATTGGTCGTACGAAGATATTGCAGAATTCGCAGAGGTGTCTTTAGCGTATGTGCAAACTATTCGAAGTGAATTAGCTGCGACTAAAAAATAGGATAAAAACAGTTAGGTCTAAATATATCCTATAGATCGCTGACATATGTTCAAACATACGGGCAAAGGACGAAACTATTCACATAATCTAAAGATTGCAATTCTTCTTTCAAGTGTAGCCGGTATGGTCAATATTGCGGGAGTGTTGTCTATAGGCACATTGACCACAAATGTAACGGGCCATTTCGCTTTTTTTGCAGAGGTTTTGTTCTTAGAGAATTATACTAAAGCAGTAATCTATATACTGTATGTGTTAGCTTTTTTACTTGGCGCTTTTTTTTCTGGAATGCTTTCTGAAATCATACGTAAGCGGCAGTATAAGTATACCTTGAGCTATTCTGTGCCTATGTCTGTAGAAATACTTATACTCCTATGGTGGGCTATAGCGTACGGTTTTGTTTACAAGGGGCCGATAACATCAGCATTGGGATTTTCGTTATCGCTATTGTTCGCAATGGGACTTCAGAACGCGCTAGTGAGTAGAATATCAAAATCCGTAGTCCGAACTACGCATCTGACAGGGCTTTTTACGGATCTTGGAATAGAACTTTCTCAATTGTTTTTTGTAAAAGAAGGCGAAAGGAAAAGCCTTTCCCACAGTATCTTTCTAAAGCTGGCAATTATTTCCTGCTTTTTCATAGGAGGTCTGTGTGGAGCTCTTTTTTATGGGTCGCTACAGCTTAAGATTTTGTTCTTTCCTGCAGCATTGTTGTTATTTGCACTTTGGTACGACCAGTTTTTATTTCGATACTACCATATCAAACGGAAGTTTAGACATTAGCTGGGATCCTTGACATGGAGTTCGCACGTGCAAACAAATCGCGCCAATGATAGGTATGTTCAAAGGCGCGATAATTGGACGTATCTAGGATACGCACTCGATAATTATTTAAAATCTATAGGTCAGGCTTGCAAGAAAATTAGCTGGGCGCTGTGGACGTGCGTAATAACCATCGCTCACCCAATACTGAACATCCAATAGATTATTGCCTTTTAGACTGATGCGAAACTTAGGATGATTGTAATACAATGTGGCGTCTACTAGATTATATCCATCTAATATAAATTTGTTGGAGGCATCCAGGTAAGCGTCGGAGACATACGTGTACCCTGCACCTAACCCTAACCCCTTCATATCACCTTTTAATAAGGCGTAAGTTGCCCAAAGGTTGACAACGTGCTCTGGTGTACCTAAGGCGCGTTTCCCTTCTATACTGGCGTTCGCTTTTAGAAACTTGTTGTGATTGTATCCGTAACTGCTAAGGATATTGAGTCCTGGCAAAGGGTTGCTCGATAACTCTGCTTCGAATCCTTCACTTTTTTGTTCACCCTCTTGGAAATAAAAATTCATATTATCTACCAGACGGTTCATGACACTGTTAGAAACCTCGATATTGTAATAGGTCAATGTCGCATTTAATAGTTTTCCAAAAGCAATTTTTGTTCCCCCTTCCATTTGGTTCGCTCGTTGTGCTTTGAAAACGGATATGCTTTGATCGGGTTGTATTTGGTTTCCGATATTCTTAAACCCATTTATGTAATTACCGAAAAGAGAAAGCTTTTCTGGAAGGAGTTCAAACGAAAATCCTAACCTTGGCGATAGGGTGTTTTGCGTGTAGTCGCCGGTAGTAGATCTACTTAGTGTATTGTAAGTTCCGTCATTGATAAACCGATCAAATCGTATTCCTAAGGAAATATGAACCCTGTCGGCAAGGGAAATTACATCGGAAACATAAGTTCCAAAGGTCTTTTGCGTGGTCTGATTGTATCCCGTATTGCGTGTCGATAAGATTTGTTGAACCTCTTCTATGCGAATAACGGGCGCTGCTGAAAGCTGAGTGAGATCTACAGATTCAAATACTTTTGCTCCGTAACCTAATCCATCATATCTTGTGTAGCGAAAATTCTGTACCCAATCGATGCCCGCTACAAGTTGATGACGAGATGATCCTATTTTAAAATCACCCTTGAAGTTTTGTTGTAAATTATGGCGGGCGGTGTTCTCGTTTGTAAAGCTTCTTAATATCCTGTCTACGGAATCTGTCGTGCGCCAGATGAAATCGAAAATATAAAGATCATCATACGCCCCATTTCCCCATGCATATTTCGTTTCGGATAGCCATCGGTCTGCTATTTTATAGTTGGCTTGAAAAAGGATGTTTGTGGACTGCTGATCGCTGGTTAGCGAATTGTCATTGAGAGATTCTCTATAGGATAGGTTGAGCTCTTTAAAACTTTTTTCGTTTAAACTGCTGGAAATAAACCAGCCTCCCGGTGTTATGCCGCGCTGTGTGGCATAATCTGCATCGAGCGATAATGTTAAGCGGTCATTTACTTTATAGCTCAGGCTAGGCGCGAGGAGAACCGAATTGTTCCCTCCTTGATATTGGAAAGTATTTTCTCGCTGATGGGCTACATTGATTCGGAAAAGTACGTCTTTTTGCTTGTCTAATGCTGTATTCAGGTCGGCAGTAATTCTGTTAAAATTCCAGCTCCCAGAGCTGTAGGAGACTTCCCCCGTAAAATCCTCATGGGGTTTCTTTGTGATATAATTGATTATGCCACCAAAGGACGTCATCTGAGCACCAAAAAAAGTAGAACTAGGCCCTTTAATGGCTTCGACGCGTTCAACGTTTGCCAGATCTATACCTGTTCGCAGGTATGTCGCCATACCATTTCTGAAATTCTCCGAAGTCTGGAACCCGCGGGAGAAGAAGGCAGGCATGCCTGCTCCGGTTTTTGAAGGTGCCGCGCCTGGAACATTGCGAAATGCTTCATCTAGGGATACGGCCAACTGCTCTTTAATTAATTCTTTGTCTACAACGCTATATACCTGCGGGTTTTGGATATAGGGTAAGTTTATTCTGGCGACATCTTCACTTTGCTTTTTAGCACTGACCTGGTATTTATTGCCAACTACAACAACCTCGGAAAGATGTTGAGAGGAAACGGAGAAGACAAAGTCTTGTCTGTTTTTGCCTTCTTTTAGGGTGATCTTCTGACGCTCGAGATCGGCGCCTAAGAGCTTCACGTGCAACACATGTTCGCCCGCAGTGATGTCTTTTATCATATAGTGTCCATCTTTATCAGCCATCGTCGATTTTCCAGAGGCAATGGCTACCGTACTGTAAGCTGCGGGTATCCCATCTTGTGTGGTGATATATCCTTGAAGAGATGCGGTACCTTGTAGGCGTATGCTGATATGCCGTCCGTCAACTTGGTAGCTTTCTGATGTAAGGGATAAGACATCTCGTAGAACGATGTCCAAAGGCGTGTTGGAAAGCTTAACATCGACTTTTTTGTGCAGGTCAATTTGGTCTGAAAAATAGGAAAAATTGATGTTAAGCGTTTTTTCAAGATGTTGGATTACCTGTTCTAAGGTCATATTGTTCGCTTCTAGACTTACACGTTCTTTGAGTATGCTACTTTGACTATAGCCATACAAGGGTAAATAAATGGATAATACAAGGAGAAATAGTGTAATTCGAATGCGTTTTATTTTAGTTTGCATATTTTTGTGTAACGTTAATAACGAATAGGTTTTAATGATGTTTCCGGCACAACGTTTGGCGATGGGGTGCCGGATTCTTAAGCAGTATGTTAGTTTAGTACAAGGCGGGTCGTGGTTTGATAAGAGTAAATAAGTTGACATGATAGGTTATTTATAGATATAAACCGTGTTTCCTTCGATGTGATACTGCAATTTCAAACTATAGCAGAGGCTCTCCATCACAGCAGATAGGGAAGGGTTTTTGAAATGCGACCGAAAATCCCGTTTTTCGGGGCCTATATTTGCGGTTGTATGTATTTGCACATTAAACCAAGATTCAATCTTGCGGAATACTTCTGGTAAAGATTCGTGGTCAAATGCCAGAATGTTAGAGGCCCACAGCGCGATATCTTCTTCATGTATCAATATCTTTTGCGCCAACAATTGCCTGTTGAATGTGATGGATTCTCCTTTTTGTAAGGCAACATAACTTTCTGTCGATTTCGGTGTGCAGACTACCTTGCCAGAACGCACATCTACTTTGGTTGCGCTTTGATAAGGGTAAGTGCTGACAGTGAATGAAGTTCCTACAACTCGTATGTTGCCATGTCGAGTGTGTACATAGAATGGATTGAGTGTGTCTTTTGCAACATCAAAAAGTGCTTCTCCTTCTAATATCGCAATGCGGTGGTTTTCGGATAGGCTGTACCAAATACGACTATTGCTATTTAATGTGACATGGCTTCCGTCTGAAAGTTTGACCGTGAGCTTCTTTCCTGGCGCTGCGTGCAATGTAGCCCATGTTATTTCTGTCGGCGTAGCATGCTTTAACCGCTGCAAAATAATGCCTAAAGAAACAATAATAAGTATAGCTGCAGCGGCGCGCCATAGCCATAGTCTACGTGATTTTTGAGGGGGGGGAGTGGGGAGAATATTACTCAAAAGTCGCGCGCCCAGTGCAGCTTCATCCAATTCTTCGATCGGATCTTTACTTTCTTGACCCTCGTCATCCGATGCGAGCCATGCTTCAACAAGTTGGCGTTCTGCGCTGTCACATCGGGATTGGGCATATTTTTTTAGTAGTTCGGGTGTCATCCCTTTATTTTCCATAACATGTCTATTCCTTCATATTCAATTAGACACTTGCGGATGTATAAACCCTAAGGCACACTAAAAATTTTCTTGATTCTTTTTGATACCCTCCCGTATAAATTTGTTCGCCCGATGTAAATGATATTCTATTGTTTTAATACTGAGGCCCATTTCCTTCGCCAATGCATCGTTCGTAATATGGCTTTCTGTCTTTCTCCGATATATTTCATGACTACGGGCCGGTAAAAGCGCTACAAGTTCGTGGTATTTATTTTCCGCATGTTTTAGGTGTCTTACGTCCAGTACTGTCGTATATTGGCTCGTATACCAGTTTGCATCCTTCTCATATTTTTTCTTTGTTTCGGTCGCTCTAAAATGGTTTAAGATACTATTTTTAGTTGCTCGTATGATGTATCTCTCAAAAGTGGTTTGAATCATTAGAAACTTCCTCTTCTCCCAAATCCGTTGAAAAACTTCTTGGCTGATGTCCTCGGCGTCAAAATGGCTTCCCGTATACTTATAACACAGTCGATAGACGGTTTTCCAATGTATACAGAATAGTCTAGCAAAAGCATCAGTATCACCTTTTGCTAACCGTGTGAGAATGTGTTTTTCGTTTAATGACATAAGAGTATATATGTCTGCCGTTTATAGCTCAAATTTCGAACTAAATTATATTTTATTTGGAATTATTCCAAATAAAATAGGCGTAGTAATGGTTCTGCAAGCGTTTTTTTGTGGTGTGTTTCAATAATTTAGGTGCGAATAAACTCAAGAGATACTGTTTTTAAATTTATATTTTTTGCAGTTTGTATACGTTATCTTGTTTTGTACATCGTTATTAAATGAGAAGATCTTCTTTTCTGAAGAGGTTTTCTCTATTTTTTTAAGAAAATATTGACCGTTTATTTGACGAAGCATACATGGAGAGTAAAAACATGCAAAGCAGATCTCTGTTGCTTTGATCGTCTGCTTTACATTAAGGATATAAGTGGCTTTTTCGATTCTTGTAAATCCTATTTTAAAAGGGAATTTCTAGGTAAAAAGTTGTTCCTTTATTTTCTTTGCTTTCAAACCATATCTTGCCTTGGTGAGCCTCGACAATTTGTTTGCAGATCGATAACCCTAGTCCAATAGAAGGTTCCCCGCTAGTTCCTTCTCTTTTACTGTTTCCGAATGGTTTAAAGATTTCTTTTTGGATATCAACTGGAATGCCAACGCCTTCATCCCTACATGTTAAAAGTATACAACGGTCTAAGATCTTACCTTCTATGCTGATAATGGTATTGTGGGCGGAAAATTTGATGGAATTGGCAAGTAAATTCGTGATTACACGACAAATTTGCTCGTGATCAACTTTGATCGTGGCCTCGGGAATCGAGCGTAAGATCTGTTGGTTTTTCTCTTTGGCCTTATGCTGTAGGATGGCAATGCAATTCTCAACCATCTTAGCAAAATCAACAGCTTCTCGCTTTGGTATCACACGTTCGGTAGGTGTCAGCAATATTTGAGAGATCAGGTGCAGTGCCGAGCGAGTTGCGGTTTGCAGCATGTCTAATATTTTTTCTCCATGGGCGGAATGGCTGTTTATTCTTTTCAAAACCTGTACGCCGGTATGTATTGCTCCGATGGGGTTTCTTAAATCATGGCTTACCAAGTGAAGCACGTGTTTGTTTTCCGATAGTGCATATTCTAATGCCTTTAACGTAGAAGCTAATTCACTGTTCTTTCTATGTAATTCATTATTTAAAGCTTGTAGGTTGGATGTTCTTTTTTTCTCACTCGTATAGTTCGACCAAATCATATAGATCAGACAACCTAAAAAGATGGCTAATAAAATGATAAGGAATATTACGCGATGTATCCATACCATTCTTTCGTCTGCTATTTTCTTCTGGTGCTCCTGTTCTAGCTGTCCGAAAATTTCACCTATATTACTCATTTCATTGGTGATTTTCTCTTTTGTCATTTTTTTTCGCAAGTTGATTGATGCTGTTAACATTTCAGCGGCTTCCCTATACTTTTTGTGGAAGATAAGGCATTTCCCTTGCGCCTCGTACCATAAGACATCTAAATCGGGGTCTTTCATTTGGTATCTAAAATTGTTTATGCTGTCTAGTTCTGCTGAAGCTTTCTCTAGCTGTCTCGACTGTATATAGAGATCGCTCAATTGTAATCGAGCGAATAAGGAACTTAACAATGAAAATTCCACCCGATCACTATAACGGGTACATGCTCTGAATATTTTTTCTGAGGACGTATAATGTCCTTGTGCGGCTAGAATTACGGCCAAATTGCCCAAAACATTTAGCTTGGTATAAGCTACAAATTCTGCTTTCTTCGGGAAAATAGATTCTTGTTTATCGATTTCTTTCAGTGCGAGGTTATAATAAAATGCCGCACTATCCAAATTTTCTAATTGTTGATAACAAAAGCCGATATCGTTTAAATATCCTTGTCGTTTAATGAACATCAGCTCGAAATTTGTGCTATCTTGACAGTTTTTTACTTCTTTGTAAGCCTCCTTCCAATACGATATAGCTTTGGGATAATTATGCTCTTCAAAATAAATTTTTCCGATTCGATCGGTGTATCGGCTGTATTCACAGGCATCATTTAACGTTTGTAATACTTGTTTACCCTCGTAATACATGCGGTAGGCCTTATCGTATCGACCTTTTGCCTTAAGATCATCTCCTTTTAAAAGGCATATCATCGCATATTTTTGAGGATAATTTGCTTTGTTGGTAGGTACTGACAGCAATGATAGTATACTGTCTGTATAAGCTTCTGCCTGAAGAGCTAAAAGGGAATCACGCTGATAAAGGGTTCGCATAAAGGTGTAATATTCAACTTGATCACCTACTCCCCTTGTTGGTAGCGTATTCATGAGTGAATCAAACTCGCTTATCGCCCTATGCACGCCTATATCGATATATTTTGAATCAATTTCATTTATCCATGCATTGACCAGTTTTGGATGATCCACGGGGTTGGATTTTTCGCTACATCCGAAAAATATACTTAGACAAACGATAATGACTGTTGTCAGATAATAAATAGGATAAACAGCTATTCCGGTTATCGTATAAAGGCTTCGTATTATTTTCATAGCAAAGGTTTTCTTCTCCTAAGTTAATAAAATTATTGGTTGTTGCTTTAACTTTTAAATTGGACGTACAATGAAAAGAATCAGGCAGATGGTGCCGATTTCAGTTAAGACAGGTGTGGAAGATATTGTTGAAAGCTTTTGTTAAATCCTTATTATAAATCCAAACAGGAAATGAGTTGGAGGTTGTATCTCCTCTCTTTCTTCTTTTCTATTAGGTACTTGAATTTTTTAGAAAAATTCAAGTACCTAATAGCGTAGGTCTCTATTATAAATCAGAATTTGTATGTGATGCCGGCACCAACTATTTGCCGTATTTGTAAGCCTTTGCCCAAATTACCATTCGATTTTGGTACTGTTGTATTGTCATCATAAATGAGCTGAATACCTGCATTTAAACTTATATAGTCATTTACTTTCATAAATAGATTACCCGTGTAGTCGATATCCACATTTTGAGGCTTTTCTAGGTAATTGGAATATAGTTTTAAAATGTTCTCGAAGGAAATGTTCTTCATAAGCTCTACTTTGTAGTATGCATCGAGTGAAGCTCCAAATTCGGTGCGAGCGGCTTTGTCGACATCTACACCATAATTCGTGCGAAGGTCCTCGTCTCCCACGATAATAAATCGTGCCGCAGCTGGCGATATATTAATTCGGAAATTGTCGGATTCTTTGAATGCAAAACCTGGACCAAAGCTCAAATAAGCAGGAGCAAAAGAACGTGAAATGGTGTCGACGACTTCATTGGTGCTTTCGTCATAGCTGTATCCATTCGTAAATTGCGTATTGAAATTAGCATAAAAGGTATAGAGCCACTTTTCAGCCGCCTTATAACCTAGCAAACTGTTTAGAATAATTCTATCATCATTTTTTCGCCATTGAGTCGTTTTTTGAAAAGTCAAACCATACGCTCCTATGACTTTATTATCCCAGCTCCATTTTCCTTTTGCGTAGTTGAAATCATAATTCAAAACTATATTACCAGCGAAGGAATTTAAGCCTCCGGCTGACCAATTTGTAAATGAACTCTGATTAATTAGGAACGTATTTTCGCCTTTAATTGACCAATTTTTTGTACTGTCAGATGGAGTGGTAGTGGTTTGATTTTGAGATTCTTGTCCATTTGTGCGAAATGTAATAAGAAGCGAGAGGATACCAGTGATAATTTTTAGTTTTCTCATTGTATATTTATATATGTGTTAACTTAGCAAAAATATTAATTATTTTGAAAGTGAGAAATTATGGGCGGTAAATTTGAGAATGCGTAAAGTTTTTGATTCATATTGTTTACAAAGTGATGCGGAAGTTACAAAGTTACATTTGTTGTGAAGATGTAAAGTCGTAAAGTCGTTGATTCGTAAAGTCGTGAAGTTATAAAGGATGAATAATTGCACTACAAATCTTTAACATTCAATGTCGCCTTGAAACCGAGCTTGCGAGCTCACCGAAGGTAACCTTTGCAATATGTAGAATTTTGCCTTAGCACATACTTATCCTGTAAAGGTTTCTAGCGACGATTTTTTATGAATTCGTGTTTGTTTTTTTGTATTCATGAGCTCCCTTCGGTCGGTTTGCATCCTTTTTTTGGGAAAAAAAGGATGAGCCTCGCCCCGGCTTGAGGGGCACAACTTTATCTAAAAAAGTAATTAAAAACTAATAATATTAGCTTTTTGTATTTTTATTTCTGATCTTTGGTTTTGAAAATCAATTGTAAAGTCTGATGACGTTCTCCTGTTCTTATGGGCAAGTAGAACGTTTATTCTTGACGACCATTTATAACAACGATCCGTTTATTGTCTGCTCTTATTTTGATGTACAGGTATAGCGGTGATAATTATGCTCAAATGAAAACACAAAACAATCTTTTAGGGAAGTACGTAGATATATGTACTGATTTTGGCTGGAAGCTTTATTTTGGTCCTGAACAGGGTAAGCAGAACCTGATTTCCTTTCTGAACAGCCTCTTCGATGGAGAAAAGGTAATCAAGGATCTGGACTACCGCGCTACTGAACGACAGGCGGAGCGGGAGGATGGACGTAAGGTTATTTTTGACCTGTACTGCACGAGCGAGGATAACAGCCATTTTATCATCGAGATGCAGCAACTGGCGCAGGAGTTTATCAAAGATCGCATGGTTTACTACAGCTCCCGTCTTATCCACAGCTTAGTGCCAAGAGGACCTCGGGGAAATAGTTATGAGCTACCAGAGGTTTATCTGATCGGTATTTTAGATTTTTCTTTGCAGGGAAGCCTTCCTGATAAATATTATAATGACGTGCTTTTGTGCGATAAAGATAGTAAAGAGATCTTTTACGATAAATTAGGTTACAAACTGTTGTGCCTACCCAATTTTAACAAAAAAGGTGCTGAGGTAAAAAGCACGATGGATATGTGGCTTTATTTATTTAAGCACATGAATGCGTTGAACGAAATGCCTAAGTTCTTGGATAAGCGCGTGTTTAGACTTATCTTTGAGTTAGGAGCAGTTTCAAATCTAACAGTAGATGATATGAGAGCATATGAATGGAGTTTAAAAGATAAACGTGACGCAGAAAGTATCCGCATCACAGCAGAGCGTGCTGCCCTTCGGCAGGCCCAGGAAGGACTTCAACGCGGACTGGAGCAAGGGCTCCAGCAAGGGCTCCAGCAAGGTCTAGAACAAGGGCTTCAACAAGGAATTGAACAAGGGCTTGAAAAAGGAATTGAAAAAACTAAATATGAAGTTATAAGAAAATTGATTATTAAACATCATTGGTCAAGCGAGGCTATTGCAGACTTTGCCGAAGTTTCTCTAGAATTTGTGCAGTCCGTCCGAGCCGAGTTAGAAACAAGTAAGAAATAAGTTACGAAGTTTAATCATAACCAAAACCTTCCTCATCGAGGAGGGTTTTTTAGTTGGCAGGTATAGGCTGCGAAGTGATGGAGGAGTTACAAGGTTACATTTTTTGCAAAGTCGTAAATCACGCAAGTTCTGGTAATAAAAAAAGAAAAAATAGATCGAAAATTCGAAAAAGGCTTAAAAAGACAAGATCTAAGCGTAGAGATGAAATTTGTACCCACAAGAATTTGCTGTGATCAGAAATTATCGAAATAACTGTAAATAAGCATATCAATGAAATATGTTCAAGAGATGCCCATAATTTAAATGTAATTATGCTTAAAAACCAAATTTTGTGTTAATTGGTTTGTGGTCAGTGTTTTGTGTTATTAAAAGGCGAATTGTCCACTTTCTGTCCACCCCTAAATGATAACCAATAAGAGCAGTTTGTTTTAGTTTTGAATTTGCATAGGTACATATGTATTTAAATTATGTTTGATAAAATTAAACAACTTGCTGCCCTTTTTGGAATAATACTGCTAACTCCTGTTCAAGCTCAGGTAAAAGAAAAATCTCAGGATGTTGATACCTCTTTTTATGAACTGAATTTAAGAACCAACATTCCATATTGGTTTTTAGCATTGCCAAATATCGGTATTGAATATAGGTCCAGACAACAATTTGCTGTGTTGCTAGATGGAAGTTTTGCGCCTTGGAATTTTAAACGTAAAGGTAATGATCACTATTGGAGGCTATGGAATGTTGCTCCCGAGATCAGGTATTATATTGGATCACAAAGAAGTACTTATCTGGGCTTGCAGTATAATATGGGCGAGCACAATTTTTCTCGACAACAAGGCCGTTTTATGGGGGGCGGAATTTCTTTTGGTAAACAATATGTTGCAGCAGGTCATTTGTTGATCGATATAGGATTGACGATTGGATATCTCCGATTCACGGAGCAGGAACGCTATGAACAGGTTGGTGATATCTTATACCGTACCAAAATGAAAACCGACGATCATTATTGGGGACCGACAAATCTGTCAATCCGACTGTCCAGAAAGTTAAATTAACCATGAAGATGATAATAGAAAAATACAGTACCTCGATTTGTTCGTTCAGAATAAGGTTCATATTGGGTTGCATGGGATTCTTCTCAATAATTTTATGTTCCTGCACACGTGTTGATCTGGTTGATAAGGGACAAATTATTTTGGCGTTGAACTGGAGTGAACGTACTGCCGGAGTTTCTATTCCAGGTCAGTACTTTGTTGGGATTGGTGGATATAAACTGACTTTTCAGGGGGTAATCAACACGCTTCCAAGTCTTTATTCAGGTGAGTATCCAATCGTTGTGTATAACCAACCTCCAGCATATGCGGTAAGTGGTACTGAAATTAGCATTGAGCAAAAGAACGGCATGCTGTTGGGAGCCCCGGAGTGGATCTTTACTGCGGCAACTCAGGTTCAGTTTAAAGATAACCTCCAGCAGACTGTTAACCTTGATATGGAACAACAGGTGCGTCAGTTAACAATCATTCTGACTCCAGAAGGGGGGAGCGAAGACCGGATTTCCAAAGTAAATGCCGTACTAAGAGGCGTAGCGGGACGCTGGGATTTTGCAGCGAATCTTCCTACTGGAGACCCGATGGCCGTGCCTTTGGAATTTGTCAAACAAGCGAATGGTACATGGTCTGCACAGGTACGGATATTGGGCCTCTTAAGCGGAAAACAAGAGCTGACTGGGACGGTTGCTTTCGAGGATGGTAAGCCAGCAGATTTAGCTATATCGGCCGATGTGACAGCGAATCTTCAAGGATTTAATCAAAATAAACAGATACCTTTTTCTCTTTCGGGCAGTTTTGAGACACATACTGAAGCAGGTTTTCAAGGAGCTATAAAGGATTGGAAATCTGAACAGGAAATAGGGAATGCTTGGTAGAAAATGGCTTGGAAATATGAAGAGGATGTATAAAATAGTATATTTTTTGCTTGGGGTATTTAGCTTGTCAGGCTGTAAGCAACAGGATGATCTGCCGATGGAAATGAGTGACGTTGCATTAAAAATATCGGCTCAAGTTGCCAATATCGGTATCAATAATTCTAATGTTTGGGTAGATGCTGATGAGTTGGGGTTATTTATGATGACAAGTGGTCAAAGTGATCTTTCTACGGCACTTGAGTATAACCGTAAATATACGTATAGTGCTGCTGGGGCAGATTTTATCTTATCGGGTCAGCCGATTTATTATCCGAATACAGGGGCGGTTGATCTCGTGGCTTACGCTCCGTATGGCCAAGTGAATGGCAATACACTTTTGTTGGATCTTCTGGATCAACATGATGTAAAGGCCATAGATTTACTTTATGCCAATAATAACATCGGAATAGCAAAACGTAAAGAGGGAGTTGATCTCAATTTTAAGCATATGCTTTCCAAGATCAACTTTAGCTTAACCGCTGGTTCGGCTGTCTCACCTGAGGCGCTTTCATCAGCGCAGATTTCTCTGGAAGGTTTTTCGACCGAAGCAACCTTCAATTTGGCGACAGGAGCCTTGGCCAATGTGCAAGCATCGAGTACTGTGAATGTGGGGATTAATCGCACGGCTATCCTGCTGCCTCATAGCGGAACCAGTGGTCGGGTGTTGATTATTCAGCTTGGTGGCCAACAGATGAATTATACTTTTCCGGTAACTGATGCATTTGAGCAGGGAAAGGAATATAATTATACCATTACCGTTAAGAGTAATGAGATAGAAGTGCAACGTACAACTATTACCGATTGGCAAATAATAGGTCAGGTTACGGAGACCGAGCCGGTTGCTGCTGACCTGGTGTGGATACCCGAAGGTAGTTTTCTGATGGGAAGCCCCAATACCGATACCGATGCCAGTGCCAATGAAAAGCCACAACACTGGGTACGTTTTGAAAAAGGATTTTACATGAGCAAATATCTGGTTACAATTCAAGATTACTGTGATTTTATTAATGCGAGCAATGTAACCATACCTTCCAGCGGGTATATTGCTAATGTGCCGCTCAATGGGAATTGGGTCAGGGGATTTGTCGCTAATAATCAGTATAATGTACCTCGCTACAATGGTACGAAATGGGTTCCCCCGGCTGGTTTTGAACATTATCCTATGATGTTACTTACGTTTGACGGGGCTTTGGCTTATGCGAAATGGGCTGGAGGGACCTTGCCTACCGAGGCACAATGGGAATATGCCTGTCGTTCGGGGACAGCAACGCGATGGTCTTTTGGTGATGATGAGAATCAGTTGGCCAGTTATGCTTGGTATAACCAAGGTAGTTCACAGTTTGACGTAGGAAGTAAGTTGCCTAATCCTTGGGGGCTATATGATATGCATGGATTGGTGGCTGAATATTGTTTTTCTGCGGGTGATTACCCGTCTGCTGCACAAAATGAGGCAGATGCGCTATTGGGTCCCGGACCAGCTAATGAGGCAGAAGCGAATCATGCGTTTCGAGGAGGAAGCTATGATATGACGGATTTTAGAGAAACTCATACGAGAGCTGCCTACCGTTCATTTAGAGAAGCTTCTTATTTCAGTAACATGCTAGGTTTTCGCATTGTTATTAATCCCTAATTTATACATCCTAAAACAGAATTATGTCTAGTAACCTCATATCAGTTTTAAGTAGAAAATATTCGTTTCCATTGTTTCTGTGTTGTTTTATGCTGATGTCCTGTCAGGAGAAATTAGATTTAGCTCTGGCTGATGGTCCGGAGGATGGAAATATACAGTTTCATATTGGAATCATCAATGACATGACTCTTGATGATACGCAAAAAATTGTGACAAAAGCCACTTTGCAGTCCACTAAATCGAACGGTAATATGGCATTAACTCCCCCAGTGTCTGCGAGCGATTTTACCACAAGTTTTAGCGTTGGCGATACGATAGGCATCTTTGTTGTGCCAGCGGGGCAACCATTAACTGCTGGAAATAGCCTGATCGCTAATGCCAAATTGTCTTTTAATGGTACTAAATGGACGGGTGCCGTCAATTGGCCGGAAGGTACCAGTTTTGATTTTTACGCTTATTATCCTTATCGTGCGGAGCTGACAGATCCTGCTTCAATCAGTTTCTCGGTCAAGAAAGATCAAACTATATGGTCTGATTTTCAACAGAGTGACCTGATGTTTGCAAAAACCGAAGCCATCAACTTGGGCGCTACGGTGCAGCTTGATTTTAAACATCTGTTAAGTCTGGTACAGGTAGAGCTTGAAGCAGGAACGTCGAAAGCCTCTAGTCCAGATATGGATATGGTCGTTAACCTTACGAATGTTATTTGTGATGGGCATTTGGCGCTAGCGAGCGGCACTTTCACCCCGCTATCAGGGCAGCAGGGTAGTGTACGTATGTATCGCGTGGAGCAGCCCGATGATACCGATTATGAAACGAAGTTTACCTATCGCGCGCTTTTGCCCGCTCAGATGCTTGAAGGTGGGAAGCGGAGCTTATTTCTGAGTCAATCGGGTCAATCCTATATACAGCAGCAGAAGAGTTCTTTACAACTTTTAGGGGGCACCTCACATCGGATAGACGTGCCTCAACTCCAAAATCTCTGGCGAGCGGTATGGATTCCTGCAGGCACTTTTCAAATGGGTAGCCCAGATACTGATCCATATGCAGATGCGAATGAAAAGCCACGGCATTGGGTAAAATTGACCAAAGGCTTCTATATGGGCAGGTATGAGGTTACCGTTGCCGAGTATGCTGATTTTCTAAATGCGATGAATATTGTTGGAGGGGGACTTTCTGTACATGTCCCTCTCGATGGAAATATGGTACTCGCTTTTTCCGTATTTGAAGATCTAGTAAGTCAGCCTCATTACATAGATGGAACATGGAAAGCATTGCCAGGTAGTGAAAATGTGCCTATGGCCGTTGTATTTTTTGAGGGAGCCAAAGCTTATGCAGCCTGGGCAGGAGGGGCGTTACCGACGGAAGCGCAATGGGAGTACGCCTGCCGTGCAGGTTCGGAAGATCGCTGGTTTTTTGGCGATGACCCTGCCCAAATCAACAGTTATGCATGGACTAACCTGCAAGGGACGGGGCTCAAAAGTGCCGCTGTTGGTACCTTGAAACCCAATAGATGGGGATTGTACGATACCTATGGCAATGTAGCGGAATGGTGTCTTAGCAATGGTTCCTATCCGTCCACTGCAATGACAATGGAAACAGCTGTTGTAGATCCATCCATTCCGGATGCTACATCAACTAACCGCTTTGCACGCGGTGGGAATTTTAATAATGGTTTGATTTATGCACGCTCAGCGGCCAAAATACAATCGTTGGTTACTTCTTCTACCTACCTTATCGGATTTCGTATAATAAAGTATCGATAAAATAAGCTTGTTTTAATACCATTGGCTATTGATGTGAAATACAGCATTATAACGAACAAATTAAAAAGTAAAATTAAAATATGAAAACACAATTCTTAACAACTTTAGTAACAGGCAGCCTGTTACTCGCGGCTTGCGCTAAAAATGATACACCCGATGCAGAACATGAGGTGATTAGTTTCAGTGGGCAAATTAGTCAGCTTAAAGCGACCAGCAATCCTTCAGGGGCGAGTACCGTATGGTCATCGGGTGATCAGATTGGTATCTTTATGGTTAATCAGGGGACAGCGACGATTAGTGAAAATAGTGATAATCGTCAGTACAACTTTAATGGAACTGTATTTGCTCCGGCGACAGGTCATGAAATTTATTACCCTGTGTCGGATAGCAAAGTGGATTTTGTTGCGTATTATCCTTTTGTAGCCACGGCTTCCTTGTCAACGGTACTGCCAATCGATGTTTCCCAGCAAAATGACCTGAGCAAAATTGATTTTCTTTGGAGCAAAGCGACAAATGGGACTACAGGTTTCAGTAAGACAACAGGGACTCAGGTTCCGTTTGTTTTTGATCATACCCTCAGTAAAGTGGTGATCAAACCTACAGCAGGAACTGGTCTGGATGCTTCCAATGCAGATTGGTTGGCGATGGACGTGAAGATAAAGGGGATGAACACGTTGTCGAGCATTGATCTGAGCACAGGGACATTGGGGGCAGCAAGTGTACCTGCGGATATCAACCCCTTTGTAAAAGCGACTGGATCAACTTATGAAGCTATTGTGCTTCCTACAACCTATGCAGCTGCCGGTGCTGTACAGTTTACATTTGAGGTAGGTAGCGATACTTATGTTTGGAGTAGTCAGGCGAACGAACAATTCGAGCCCGGTAAAGAATATACCTATACGATTACAGTTAGTAAAACCGGTGTCGTATTGGGCAATGTTACTATTGAAGATTGGGGGACGGTTAGCCGGACAGGTACGGCAGATTAAATAAATCTGATCTTTAAGTTGTATCTTTCCATTAGGCCGATCAATAGGTTGATCGGCCCATTTTTCCAGGGATTCAGGAAGAATAAGGGGAATCTAATTTTTTTTTGAGGCGCTGTTTCGCTTTTTTTATACCTTCTATAGAGATACAAAGAAGCTCACTCATACTCGCATTACTCAGCTCAAGTTTTTGTAAAGCTAATATGCGGAGGTCATTTTCGGTGATTTTTGCATGTTCATCTTTCATCTGTTGTAAATAGTTAGGGTATACTAGGTCGAACGCATGCCTGAATCTTGCCCATCGGTCATCTGTCATAATATGCGTTTCCATTAAGGCATTGAGGTTCGCTTTAACTTCGGCAATATAGGTTGGATTTTGATTCTCCTCTTTTTCCAGTTCCTCTCGCAGCTGTTGAATGGTGATGTCATTTTGCTTGACAGTATCCGTAAATTCGCTGAGCGAATTTTTCAATATGAGGAGTTCTTGATCGACAAGCTGCTTCTTGTGGTTAAGTTGGAGTTGTTCCTTTTCAAGAGTGGCATTACGTATTTTGATGTTTGCCTTTGAACGATTGATTAATAAAATAACGATAGCAAAAATTAAGACAAGTAGAAGACTCATAAATTGATAAGTACTTTTTACTTTTTGTCTTTTCTCTGCTTCGGAAAGTAGCGTGCGGTCATATTTTTCCTGTTCACTCTCCCAGATGATTTTCTGCAGCTCTTTGATATTTGTCCTTTTCTCCAATGAATCTCTCATTAGGATATAGCGGTTTAAATAGCGTAGTTGTTCGTCCTGCTGTCCCAATCCATGCGAAATCGAAGCTAATAATTTGGCTGCATCCATCTTATATTTCAGAAAGTAGGGCTTGTCTTTCATTAGATATTCACTGGCCTGGACATGTTTTCTTGCATGTTGCCATTCCTGTTGGTCAATATACCAACTGGCCAAAACTAGATTTGCCCGCATGGCATCATTGGGCTCATCGTACCGGATGGAGAGGTCAATATTTTTTTTGACCAGCTCTATTGCTTTTTGTTTATCTCCTTCTTTCCAGGTATAATCCGCCATGTTGCCTGATATAATTCCGATCCACACCGAATCTTTTGCTTGTTGGGCTTCGTTCATGGCCTGCTTCAGGTATTTCAACGCTTCAGGTACGAGACTGTCTACCGATAGGTAGACAGCTATTGAATTGATCAGATCAATCCGTGCTCTTGAAGCAGGTTTTGCAAAAGGCAGTGCTTCATGAAGATAGTGTATGGCTTTTTTCTGGTCGCCGATATGATTAAAAAAGCTCGCCATAAATTGATAATGTTTTACGGGCAATGGTATTTTTTTTCTGTCTATTTTGGAATCTAGATCATTGGCTCGTAAGAAATAAGGGAAAGCATCGATAACCTTACGGTAGACGAAATTATAATAACCTTGTCGAATATTTCCGATCATCTCCAGTTCTGTATTTGGGTGGGCTTCGATCAAGAGCGCTGCGTATTTGTAGTATTGGTCAGAAATAGCATTTGTATGGTCGAAGGCAATGGAATAACCGTCAGCCATAAGCATATAATAAGCCCATTCGAGAGGTATGCTCTTGTTTTGTTTAGCCAATGCCTTTAAGGGGGCTAGTTCCTTTTTCAGTAATGTGGTGTCGTGACTAAAGTGGGTTGGAAGGTTTAATACGGATTCTATCTGCTCCAATGGATTTTTAATCGTTTTTATTTCGGCAATAGACTGCGCGTGTAAGAAGTCCGCGTTTTTGAAAAATAGAGTGGATGTAAACAAGAAATAATACCAATAGATTTTCATTCTCAATCGTGTAATTCTAATAACAATTATAACGTATACCTATCACAGGCCATTATTGTTGTAAAGATAGCCTAAATATTCTAGGAGGAACGAACGATGTACGACGTAAGTTTAAAGCGAAAGTGGGATCAGGAAGCTGTAATATCCATCGCTCACCCAATATTGGACATCCAATAGATTATTGCCTTTTAGACTGATGCGAAACTTAGGATGATTGTAATACAATGTGGCGTCTACTAGATTATATCCACCTATTTCTGTAGAAAGATATGAGCAAGAACAACAAAGAAAAAAATACACAAGGCTATTAAGAAACGCCAGAGAACTAGGATTTATACTTCAAAAAGCAAGTGAAGTTACTTAAGAGACAACAAATGAAGAAGTCAGCCCGTACTTGAGGGGCACAACTTTATCAAGAAAGAGTTGTAAAAAAACTAATAATATTAGCTTTTTATCTTTTTATTTCCGATCTTTGGTTTTGAAAATCAATTGTAAAGTCTGATGAAGTTCTCATGTTGCTAGAGGCAAGTAGAATTATTCTTGACGACCATTTATAACAACGATCCGTTTATTGTCTGCTCTTATTTTGATGTACAGGTATAGCGGTGATAATTATGCTCAAATGAAAACACAAAACAATCTTTTAGGGAAGTACGTAGATATATGTACTGATTTTGGCTGGAAGCTTTATTTTGGTCCTGAACAGGGTAAGCAGAACCTGATTTCCTTTCTGAACAGCCTCTTCGATGGAGAAAAGGTAATCAAGGATCTGGACTACCGCGCTACTGAACGACAGGCGGAGCGGGAGGGTGGACGTAAGGTTATTTTTGACCTGTACTGCACGAGCGAGGATAACAGCCATTTTATCATCGAGATGCAGCAGCTTGCGCAGGAGTTTATCAAAGATCGCATGGTTTACTACAGCTCCCGGCTTATCCATAGCTTAGTACCAAGAGGACCTCGGGGAAATAGTTATGAGCTACCAGAGGTTTATCTGATCGGTATTTTAGATTTTTCTTTGCAGGGAAGCCTTCCTGATAAATATTATAATGACGTGCTTTTGTGCGATAAAGATAGTAAAGAGATCTTTTACGATAAATTAGGTTACAAACTGTTGTGCCTACCCAATTTTAACAAAAAAGGTACTGAGGTAAAAAGCACGATGGATATGTGGCTTTATTTATTTAAGCACATGAATGCGTTGAATGAAATGCCTAAGTTCTTGGATAAGCGCGTGTTTAGACTTATCTTTGAGTTAGGAGCAGTTTCAAATCTAACAGTAGATGATATGAGAGCATATGAATGGAGTTTAAAAGATAAACGTGACGCAGAAAGTATCCGCATCACAGCAGAGCGTGCTGCCCTTCGGCAGGCCCAGGAAGGACTTCAACGCGGGCTAGAACAAGGGCTTCAACAAGGAATTGAACAAGGACTTGAAAAGGGAATTGAGAAAACTAAATATGAAGTTATAAGAAAATTGATTATTAAACATCATTGGTCAAGCGAGGCTATTGCAGAATTCGCGGAGGTTTCTCCAGCGTATGTGGAAACCGTCCGAGCCGAGTTAGAAACAAGTAAGAAATAAGTTACGAAGTTTGATTATAACCAAAACCTTCCCAATCTAGGAAGGTTTTTTAGTTGGTGGATATAGGTTACGAAGTTATGTAGTTACATAGTTACATTTGTTGTTAATTCGTAAAGTCGTGAAGTTGTAAAGTCGTTGATTGGTATTGTTTACGAAGTTATAGAAAGGTTACGAGGTTACATTTGTTGTAAAGTCGTGAAGTCGTAAAGAAAGTAGATGTGTTTTTGCAAAGCGATTATCTTATTCAACGGCCTTGGTTCTTTCTACGTTAATCTTTGATCAGGAAATTCTGTTAAGAACGAAACACTGTCTGAGCGAAGCGAGTTTAGGTTAAAGAAAAAAAAATGCACAAACTATCCTAAACAATCAATGTCGCCTTGAAACCGAGCTCGCGAGCTCACCGAAGGTAACCTTTGCAATATGTAGAACTTTGCCTTAGCACAGACTTATCCTGCAAAGGTTTCCAGCGACGAGTTTTATGAATTCGTGTTTGTTTTTTTTGTATTCATGAGCTCCCTTCGGTCGGTTTGGTTCTTTTTTCGGAAAAAAGAACAAGCCTAGTCCTGGCAAAGGACAAAAAAGAAGTCAGCCCATACTTGAGGGGCAAAACTTTATGAAAAAACAGTAAAGCTGCGTCCTCGCTAAGGACAAAAAAGAAGCTTGTGTCGAATAGAATACTTAGAAAAAAACAGAGCCGTCGGCCAATAGTAGACAAATAAATTGTGTGAATTTTACGCTAGAAATTAAGGCAGATCAACCCTAATTTTTAACATACTTAAAAATCTGCCGTTTAGAAGTCCTTTCATCATTATTCACCCGAAGAGAAGCTTCCCGTTTTAACTCCTTATCGACATACTTTGTTAAAAGCTGGTAAAGTCGGCCCGACTCGATAGCCACTTTAAATTCAAACTCGATATCTTCAGCAATTTCGGCAACCGTGCGGGCTTTGCTAAAATACGCAGTTTGGAAAACGAGGTAAGAAAGAATATCCCGTTCTCTTTTCTTGCCGGAAGCAACCGTAATATCTTCCAGCTGAATATTTTTGTTTCGGGTGATATTTTTCTTTTTATTAGCTTTGTAAACTTTAGGTTCCTCTTTAAAATAGCGTAAACTCTTATTGATGTATTCTTCGTGAAACTGTTGCAATTTTTTTGAAGAAGCAATGTCTGACGGTATTTCTGTATCAAAATTAATAAAGCAGTGTGGTATAATGTTGAATGGTTTGCATAACTTTGATACAGTTTCTAAAGAAATAGGCACCGAAGCGTTGTGATTTCCGCGAAGACTGCTTTCTGCTATATTACAAAATTTTGCCAGACCTTTTATCGTTAAACCGGTCAGATTAAGGATCTCGCTGATCCTTTCCGAGACTTGCAAGGCTAAAACTTTATTTGTAATTTTAGGCATTTACTTTGTACAATAAATTATTTTATATTTTTTTATTAAAAAGTGATACAATTTTGTATCTTCGTAATATAATATCAGTGATAAGCTGATTGAGTCTCGGATATGAAAACGACGAACTTTCAATGACGCGAGACGTAGGGTTTGGTAACCCCCCATCTTTATGTATCTTTGTATAAAGAAGGGGCAAGCCTCCCTATTGGAAACTGCGTCATGGGCTCTTCGTCGTGCCTCATATTCGGTGGAAAGTAGCGGGGCTTGCTTCTTTATATAAACAGCCTCCTCTATTTGCTCCGAATTTTTTAACCACAAAATAAAGTAGCTTATGAGGTCACTCTTACTAACCAACACCAACAACACAGGATCGCAATCGCTAAGCGATGCTACACCTTGTTATCCGTGTAAACTGCTTCTCAAAAACATTATCCGCTCGCCGGCTTAAGGCGAATCTATAGGAAACAGACGGGCGTTAATGCGGAAGAGCCTCCTCCATTCACGATGAAGTACCATCTTCTCTATATCACCCGTCTGCTGACCGATCACCATATAAAAGCCTGTAACAGGATTTTGGTACGATGGACAGTCTAATTTGTAGATTCGCAACCCTAAAATTAGCATTTTCTACCGTTTTTCCTAACATTCAGCTGCTTTTTATTCGTCGTATACATACGTTGTGGTCGGTTCACTTGCAAACCGTTTAGGGCATTACGTTATACAAAACCGATTACTGATCTGAATCTCGCTGTTACGTAGGCTCTTTCAATTTATTTACTAACCGCGACGCGGTACGAAGTATACTATTTTAGGCTGCTGCAGGAGCCTTAGGCAGTACTTATGCCGATTCGCATAACACCTTAAAAAAAATGAAGAATTTTTATAAGGGTGGGAGAGGACTGCACGTTCTGGAATGGCTATCCCATCTATTTAAATCAAAGAATAACCGAAGCCGGATTTTATTCAGCGTCGGCATATGTTTCGTTTTGTTGTTTAGTAATCAGTTGTTCGCTCAGGAGCCTCGCCAGGACAGCGGGGCCGATGGGCGGCTATCCATAAAGCCTCTTATGGTAGGAGAGAAGGTTCCCGAGGAATTCTGGAATTATGAACATCTGTTTTTCGTTAATGGGGATACCATTCGTAAAACGCTGAATGCGTATAGAGGAAAACTGCTAGTGCTAGACTTTTGGAGTACGACTTGTTCTACCTGTATTTTTCATCAGAAAGAAATTGGCTTTTTTGAAGATAACTATCCGAATGAATTGAACGTGGTCATGGTAAATCCAACTAAATCTAAAGATGATTTTCTACGGATTGATGCTTTTTATAAACGGTACTATCTTAAAGAGAACAACTCTGAATTAGAAAGTATTATTTCTGATCGTTTTCTTGAAAGCTTATTTGTTTTCGGTGGATATCCACATTTCGTATGGATTAATAAATATGGTTATATACAGACGCAGACTTTCAGGAATTATCTGGATCGCGAGTATGTTGCACCCTTTATTGATAGCAAGCCATGAATAAGGTTGTGTTAATGTTATGTTTTGGAGTGTTTTCCTTTATGTCAAATGCCCAGACTGTCATTTCTGGGAAGATATTGGATTCACTTTCTAATCCTATTTCTTCGGTAACTGTTGTGGAGAAGGGAACTAATAATAGGGTTAGTTCTGGAGAAGATGGGGTGTTTGTGATTCGAACAAGGTATAGTGAAGGCATCTTGTTATTTGAACATATTGGATATCGCCGGGGAACACATGCATTTCCTTTTTCGGAGGGAAAACATATAATCCAACTACAGGCGAATAGTAGCCTGATCGAAGAAGTTCAGATCTCTACAGGATATCAGACGGTCCCCCAAGAGCGTGCAACGGGGAGTTTTGAGTTCCTCAACAACGAAAATTTCAACCTGCGTCCTGCAATGAATATCCTAGATCGTTTGGAAGGCATGGTTTCGGGGCTACAGTTTGACTCTCGTGAGGGAACTGCTTCGGTTAACATTCGAGGCATTAACACCATGACTACAGGAACGATGGGACCTATGATTGTTGTGGACAATTTTCCGTTTGAAGGCGAACTGAACGATATCAATCCGAACGATGTCGCCTCGGTCTCCTTTCTGAAGGATGCCGCCGCCGCATCTATTTGGGGAGCCCGAGCTGGAAATGGTGTCATTGTCATCAATTTGAAGAAGGTTTCATCGCAGGGGATGAAGATAGAGTTTTCGACTAATCTTAGTCTTTCTGAAAAAAAAGATCTGTATTATATGCCGTATTTGTCCTCATCGTATTTTATAGACATAGAAAAGTTTCTTTATGAACAGGGGTACTACAATACCCGGTATAATAGTACTAGAAATTCCAAAACAACGGTTTTTTCGCCAGTGGTAGAGATGCTCTACCAACAATCTAAATCACTCATCGATGCAGAAACCGTAGAGAAGGAAATTGAACGATTGCGTGGAAATGACTACCGTCAAGATTTGCTTAAGTATATCTACAAGAGTCAAGTTATACAGCAGCAACATGTAGCAATATCTAATAGATATAATAGCGGTGGCTACCGGATTTCTTTCGGATATGATAATGATGGAGGCGATGTCGTAAATACAGGAAGGAAACGATATGCACTTGCAATGCACAATCAAATTATTTTTTCTCCTAAATTCGATGCTAAGGTTGATTTTAATTATACGTCGAATATACAGCAGATAAATCCTACAGGTATTGATTATACCTATAGTCCTGGAGGAACGAGAAGTGCAATTTATCCTTACGCAAATCTTTTTGAAGCGAATGGTATGGCTTCTCAGTGGCCGAATACGTATAATATGACTTATGTGGCAGAAGGAAAACATCCCGATCTCTTGGACTGGATTTATCGGCCAATGGAAGATATCAATAGATCTTCGGGAGAAAGTGTAAGTAACTTGATGCGTGGACAGTTGAATTTAGGCTATAGACCTTTTAAAGGAGTGGAAGTTCAGCTTTTATATAATATAGAGAATTCGCCCTCGGCTATTGAGACGCTTTATGACGAAGATTCTTTTTTTGTGAGGAATCTTGTAAACAGATTTACTCAGGTAAGTGGTAGTACGGCTACTCGTGTACTGCCCGAGGGAGCGATACGCAATGACTATAATGAGTCGTTGTTGACGCATCGTGGTCGCGTACAGGCGGCGTATAATGAAATGTTTGGGAATAACCATGTGATTAACATATTTGTGGGGGCGGAGGTATCGAATAGTAAATCCGGCTCGTCTACTTATAGAGTATATGGTTATGATCGTAATACACTAGCTGTTCAGCCCGTGGATCTTCTGAATTATTATACGATTTATGACGCCCTGGCTAGTCAGTCACGGATTCCCTCTGTCACCGGTTTTGAAGAAACGACTGCACGTTTCGTTTCATTTTTTGGAAATATGGGATACACTTTCCAGAAAAAATATGATCTAACATTTTCTACACGTCGGGATGCATCGAACAGATTTGGTGTTAACACAAATGCTAAATGGAATCCACTTTGGTCTTTAGGTATAGGATGGCAGTTGAGTCGAGAGGATTTTTTGTCGGAGGTGCCTTGGTTAGATAATTTGAAGATACGGGCTACTTATGGGCATAGTGGGAATGTAAAAGGGAGTTCGAATGCCTATCCGATTATTTCGTATACCTCGCCTCTTGATGATGCTGTAACGCAAGTTAGTCGGGCTTATCTGAGCCGGTTGTCTAATCCTGATCTGAAATGGGAAGATGTGCGTACCGTCAATCTAGGGATTGATTTTACTGTGTTTACTGGAAAGATTAATGGTACAGTGGAGTTTTATAATAAAAAATCTAGCGATTTGATATCTGATGATATGATTAATCCCACAACAGGTTTTACTACTGCAACTAGAAACGTAGGAATAATAAAAGGGAATGGTGTAGATGTGCGTCTCAATGGCGCATGGCGATTAGGAGCTGTACGTATGAATACTTCGTTGCTGTTTTCACATAGTGTCAGTAAAGTGGATCGATTCAACGGAAGCATCGGAACGAGCAGTTCTTACACTAACAATGCAGGAAAGACATTGTGGCCTTTACCGGGAAGAATGTTGTATCCCGTGTTTTCATACAGGTTTGCAGGTCTCGACCCCGAAACAGGTGATCCGTTGGGCTATTTAGATGGAACGACTTCCAAAAATTATACACAGTTGTTGACGCAGCCCTTGGATAGCTTAAATTACCATGGTACGGCATTGCCACCTTATTATGGTTCTTGGATACAAAGTTTCTCCTATAGAAACTTTGACCTTTCGGTAGTGGTTGGCTATAAATTCGGACATTATTACCAAAAATCTACAGTTATGTACGGTACGATGTTTTCTAGTTGGAAAACGCATACAGATTATGAAAAGAGATGGCAGAATCCTGGCGATGAAGATATGACGAGTGTGCCTTCGATGCTGTATCCAGCAGATGCTAACCGGGATACGTTTTATGGAAACTCACAGGCAAATGTCATTAAAGGAGATATTATACGTCTACAGAATATTCGCCTTTCTTATCGTACAGATCTGAATCGCTTAAAGACTAAGATGACGCTATTTGTTGCTGCATCTAACCTTGGGGTTATATGGAGGGCGAACAGGGACGGTATTGATACCGATTATAATGCTATACCGCCTACAGGAAATTACACGATGGGGTTAACTTTTAATTATTAGCATATGAAAGAATTTTTATCGGGAATACACGGTGTGTTTATGTTTGTATATCTTACATTTTTGTTTTTCTCTTGCAGTAAATTTCTTGATGAGAAACCAACAAAGACAATTGCGACTCCAAATACACTGACAGATATTCGTGCCCTATTGGATGATGAGGGATATGTCAATAACTTTTTTTCTGGTAATCTGGAGGTTGGTACGGATGACTATTTCATGGGAGAGAGTCCGTTGGAGACTTATACGTCCTATGATCGGGCGTTTTATTATTGGGAGGATCAGGGGAATGCGACCTATTATTTCGGATGGACCTATCCATATAGAGCTGCTACTATTGCTAATGTTGCATTGGAAAGTTTGGACAGGATAGGGGCTACAGGTGCTGAAGCAAACGTGTTGAGGGGGGAGGCCTATTTTATAAGAGCATTCGCGCATTATAATCTTTCGCAGGTGTACTGTAGGGAATACGATCCTACACTAGATAATAGCGTATTGCCAGGTATACCATTGCGTTTAAATTCGGATATGAACGGACCAGAGAATCGTGCTAGTTTGGAGGATACTTATAGACAGATTTTGGATGATTTACAACTGGCACTCGATATGCTTCCTGAAACATCGGATTATGTTACAAGGGCTAACCGTACGGCTGCTTATGCAGTGTCTGCTAGAGTTTATCTTTCTATGGAAAGGTATGTTGACGCATTGGAAATGGCAAATGCTGCGCTTTCGAGGAACAATTATTTATTGGATTATAATCAGCTGGACATTGACGCTGACTATCCTTTTGTCAATACCAATCCTGAGATTATTTTCTTTGGTCATAGTACAGATGTGAAGCAGGTTTTCCTTGATCCGAGTTGTTATATCGACACGTTGTTGATTGCAGAATATGAGGATAACGATCTTCGGTTACCCGTGTATTTCAGTAGGGAGACGAATGGCTATTATACATTTAAAGCACCACTGGCTGCGACATTCTCTTCTTATTTTGGCGGACCGGTAACGGATGAAATGTATCTTATCAAGGCCGAATGTGAGTCGCGTGTAGGAGAGCTGATTGAAGGGATAGGGGCTTTGAATGCTCTGCTGGTTAAGCGCTTTAAAACGGGTACATTTATCGATATACAGGTCGAAAACAAAGAAGAGTTATTGCGGATCATACTTAAGGAGAGGAGAAAGTCATTGATATTTAGAGGTCTTCGGTGGAGTGACTTGAGAAGGTTGAATAAGGATAGCCGTTTTGCAAAAACGCTGACTAGGAGGCGTACGAATGCTGGCGTGGATGAAATCGTGAGCTTACCTCCTGGCGATCTGCGTTATGTCTATCTTATCCCTTTACCTGTGCTGCAATACAGCACCTATACCCAAAATGAAAGATAGAAAGGAATAGATTGAAGAGGCCTCTCTGCAAAAGCAGAGAGACTCTTTAGTTATGTTGTTAATTGCTTCTAAAGGCTTTTACAACATCGTTAGCTGAAAGCGAACTTTGTGCATTGTTGATATGCTGCGCGATCGTTGTTCCGTTGTCATCTTCTGCTTCCATATCGGGTAAGGAAGAGTTTGATGGATCTGCTGGTGCCTCAATCCTACAAACAACTTGAGCAGTACTACCACAAGGTTTACCTGAAACAGGATTTGGAGAATAGTTTGTAGCAGCGTTCAGATTATCTGAAGATGTACCTGTGAAATACCAGGTCTGCGTAGCAAGTGCTTTCGCTGCAGGAACCTCTACTTTACTTTCTAGAGCTTTAGAGCCTAGAAATGTACAAAAGGCTAACGCCATAATTGCTGAACCGGTACGTAACCAGTTCTTCGTTTTTTTCTGCATAATATGCATTTTAATAATATCAATAATTTACTTTCTACCGGTTAGAAGGCATGCTCGTACCTCATTTAGTGCATCTATGATGCGGAGCATTGATCTAATTTTCCGGCCTACCCGGGAAGAGGGCATGTTTACGGGGGAACCGCCCGCGAATCGTATGTTGCCGCCCGTTGAAGCAACCTCCGAAAAAACGGAATGTACAGCATGCAACGCAAAATGGCTGATTTGATACAGGTGCGACCCGCTCCCCGATCGCAATTGATCGGAGGCTTTTGGGCAGAATGGCACTATGTATGCTTTTTGTTTTCATCGCTTTGTTGCTGACCGTTTTCTTTGTGACGGCTCAATAACGCAAAGCTATTGAGCAACCTCATCCCCGAGCTGATAGTTTATGGGTCGTTAAACTGATAGTTTTTTTGGATTTCCTGATTGCTTTTTTATTTCAGTAGTTCTCACTTTCCTTTTTCTGTTTTTCTAAGAATTGGCTTGGACTTAAGCCTGTATGGTGTTTGAAAAAATGATAGAAGGCTTCCGGTGCACTGTATTGGAGTTCGTAAGCACAGAGGCTGGGCGTCAGACCGGTCTGGAGCAGCAGCTTTGCTCTTTCGATGAGCATGTCAAGCCGGGCCGAACGGAGAGATCTGCCAAAATAGGATTTGTAATGTTTATTGATTGTGCTGGCTTCGATTCGCATGGCTCTTTGAAGGTCCACTACGCTAGTCAACTGGCCTTTCTCCTGTATAAACTGCTGTAGTACATGATGTGCTTCGATTGCAATCCTTACGGAGCGTGCGACTTTACTTTGATCTTGATCGACTTTTTCTTTGGATAGTTTTATAAGTGCAATGATCTGTTGAAAGATAAAAGATTCGTTGTCGAGCTGCCGAACATCAAGTTTTTTGCATAGGGTTTCGATATGGTTACGTGTTCGTGACCCAACCCGAAAGTCGAGGCTACTTATTGGATGCGCAGACTTTGCCCGATAGTGTTCCAAGATGCTGTACAGAAAATCGTAAGGGCGCTCGTTGCCTCGCCGGAATACATTTCCACTAAAATAGAAACCAAACAGCTGGCTTTTTCCTCGGGGAAGTTGCAGGATATATTCTTCTTTCGGTAGGTAGAGATACCGTGCCCGTTCAGATGCAATGCTGCAGATATCTCCCGTGGAGGACTGGTAGAGCTGGATATGGCCTTCGCTGCTGAACAGATAGAGGATGTGTAGATCGGCACGACCGATGACCAAGGGGATGCAACGCTCTGCCTCGATTGCAATATCCAGGTGATAAAGGAATCCATGTAACCCATCAAACTGTTGCAATAGGGCTTCTTCTTCGCCTTGTTTCCAATAACTGACTTCCGCATGCCGCAGGTGGAGCTGCTGCTGCAGCCTTTTCAATGCTGTAGAGGAGCTTTCTTGCTTAAAGTAGCTGTATAGCTTAAGGTCTAAACTTTTTTCCATACTAAAATTTATAATTGTTTGGTTCGTACTGTGCTATCTGACGGGTGGCGATGGTATGAAAAAAATAGAATAACACCATAAAAAAGCGTAGAAGGTCTTTGACAACCCGTGAAAGACTCTTGGGTAGGTGTAGAAAATTATCTAAACGTATATTTTCGGTTTCACGGGCTCTGATCGCCATTACACGGATATTTTTGGTATAGAGGTGTTTTTTGGATCAAATTCGCTTTTGTGATCACGACGCTTTCTAGGCCAGAGGGCAAAAGTGACCGGCCGGGGAAGGGTCGGTGCTGGGAACGAATTTTAATGATTGTATGAATGGAACAGTTTATTCTACAGATCCAAAGTGTAACCGTTAATGTGGTGGATTTTCTTCAAAAAATGGAAAGTGCAGCATGGCTTTTGGATGATACCGACGACAAATGTAGCCTATACTATATTTAAGGGCTTGTATCGCTAACCTCGGGGGTGATCCGGACACCCTCTTTTGTTAAACTTAAAAAAAGATCCTAGTACATTAATCTTAAAAAAGGGGGATCCTGCCGTTAGGAAGGATCGAACGAAACATGGAAAGCAGTTGCCAGAACGATCATGTACGACGGACTACTCATGAAATGATCACAATTGCCCCCGCTGCTTGATGGGGGATTTTTATACAAAAATAATGGATTGGAATGCTCTTTTTGATGGTTCTGGCTCTTGGAATAAGAGCTTGAAATGTGCCGCGCTATTTTACCAATGGCGGCTGATTGCTGATTATGATTCGACTTTAGACCTGTTGACGAAGCATCAGCGCTGGTTAAAACAGGCCTATTTTCAGAACGATAACAGCTATTTGCCGCAGCTGCTTGAGCAATGGCCAAAAATGGATGGTAAACCTCGGATATGGGCTTGCTTTCATATCGGCCCTTATGCACTCATAGCGCGTGCTTTACTCGCGCAGGGATGCCGCCTGGCGATCCTGCTACGGGAGGAGGTGTATGCCGAACAGAAAGGGATGTATGAAATGCATTTTGAAAAGACTTTTGGCCGTCGCCCCCGAATGGATGAACTTTGTTTTATTTCTGCCGTGGGGCCCACGTCCATGCTTAAGCTGCGCTCGGCTATACAACGTGGTTTTCATGTTGTTGCTTATGTGGATGGACGTGATGGTATGCATCGGGAAGGTAGGGGCTGGACAGAAGTGTGCTTAAGGGGAACGGCAATGGATACGCGGATTGGCGTTGCTGTGCTCAGTAAATTGACGCAGACGCCTATTCGACCTTTGGTATTGACGTACGAAACGGGTCGGATCGTCCTGCACGCGCGGGGGGAGATTCTTCCATCTGCTGCAAACGATTATCCGTTGGTGCTCCAACATTGTTATGGCTTGCTGGAACGATTGCATGTTGATCAGTTGCTGCAATGGGAATGTCTGCCTGATCTCTTTGACCGACTTATTGCTTCCATGGAATTTGATGCGGATCGGGAACCGATATGGATGCCTGCTGATATTCCTGAAAAACAGCTGTTGTTTGATATTGTCTCGGCGAGGTCTATTAGGGTGTCTCCCGAGAGTTTTAACCGAATAGCTGATCTTTTGAAGGAGCTGCTCCAGACAAGCTAACCGAAGTTGAATTTGATCCGGGATAGCAATTGTTCAAAGCAATTTGTATATTCACTTTTGTATAACCTTTTTGAACTATCCTTTTAAAAAAAAGAGTCTTGACGATGTTTACGTTGATTAACGTATCAGGTCTGGGTATCTTTTGTATAAGAGGAAATAAATTATGAGAACTAACCTGTTAAAACCGCTTCCTTTAGGGATCCATGTATTGTTGTGCGCAATTTATTTCAGTTGGGTACTGCCTGTTAATGTGTATAAATATGGTTGGGGGCATCTACTGGTCATGTTGCTCGTCGCCCCGATCATGTTGTCGATTACCTACCTGAACCGGAAGTGGCTCAAGAAAATGATCTTACGTCGGTTTTCGATACGCAAGCTGTTGCCCCTGATGGCTTATTTTCTATTGCTCCTATTCGGCATTTATCAACTGTTGTACAGGTATCCGAATGCGTTGACGAAGCGTATATTGAAAGATCCTTCTTCACCGGATTACCTGCTTTATTTTATCGATCTGCTGACGTTCTATGTGACTTTTGCAAAATGGGGATTGATCATCGCCATGCTCGAGGTCTCCTGCAACGTTGCAAAATTCCTGTTGCTGCTGCTATTTTCTGAAAGAGATGCTTGGCTGATGGAGTTACGCCAAGATGGATATCGGATTTGGGTTGCACATTTCCTGGGCAACTTGTGTCAAAGTCTTCTTGCTGTTTTCAAGCGGAAATCGAAGCCGATTAAACGTTTGTCTTCCTTTGTGGCGATCTGGGCGTATGGTGTCCGTGTGATGTCCAGAAAGGATAACTTGTTTGTACCTATTGAAGAGGAGCTGCGTTGCCTCCGACATTTGGCAATTCTCTATAAAGATAGGCCGATTGACATTTCTGAAAACGTGAAGGGAACGGCACATCTTATTCTCCCGATGTTATTGTTGAGCCTCTATAAGAATATGGTGAAACATGGCGACTTCTCAAAAGATGCTCCACAGGCTATTTTCAAAGTGGAATCGGATGAAAGGCGGTTGCAGGTGCAGTGTATAAATCCGGTAGCGGAAGATAATGCCTGGCGATTTGAAGATGGTGGAACGGGATTGAATCAGTTGGCTGCGATTTTGAAAGTGGAGTATGGCGCCTCTTTTTCTATCGCTTCGCAGCTGGATGATGGAATTTTTTATTTGACATTGGAATACCTATTTAGAAATGATGAACAAATTTGACTTAATTCTTAAGGAAGAAAACCGACGCAAAAAATTGGCGGTCGGTATTATTGATGATGATCAGGATGCGATCGATGCCCTAGCGTATTTTGTGGAACTGACCGACGATTTTGCCTTAGTGCTCTCCTGCACCAATGCGAAAGAGGGCTTGACATTGCTGCGAAAGTTAGCACTGGATGTGTTGTTTCTGGATATTGAAATGCCCCAGATGAATGGGTTGGTATTCCTGGCGCAGCTGAGTGAGATCAAAAAGGTGAATAAAGACGTGCTGAACCTACAGGTTGTGGTGTGTTCAGCTTATGAAAAGTTTGCCTTCAAAACGTACGATTATAAAGTAGCTGATTACTTGACCAAACCTGTAATTTGGGATCGCTACCTGCAATCGGTCACAGAGGTGAAGCAGCGTCTGCGGACAGTTAGTCTTAATATGCTGTCGGAAAGTAACGAATGTCTCCTTGTTTCGCTACGGGGTGGGGCTACTTTGGAACGCTTATCTTTTGATGATATCATTTATGCGGAAGCGAAGGATGACCGCTCTTGGCTCTGGATAAGTGCGACGGAATATTTTGATGTGAGTATTCCTTTTAAAGATGTACATAACCACTTACCGAAGAAGAACTTTGTTAGGGTACAGCGAAGCTTTATGGTTTCGCTAAACCATGTGAAGGGTATGAAGGGAAAGGAAATAATGCTTCGTGGCACGACTCAGGTAATTAAACGGGGTGAAAAGGGGGCATTTAAAACATTCGAGAAATGGGTGCAAGAGAACCTCGTGTTTGGGGTGCGCAAAAGGTTTGGCGTAAAACGGGAGGATAAGGATGATGAAAAGCCTGAAAATGGCGACGGAGAGAATGTGGGCTCGTGATGTGTTGCAATCGGCCGGATGAAGGTTGGCTCGCCTGCGTTTTTCTTTAATTATAAACCGATCAACAGTGTGCTGCAAATCGTACTAACCAGCGATGTGTTGGCCTAGAGGCTGTTGGCTTATTTACTGCGATTATGAAAGCTTTGATTGATGAAATTGTCGTGCTCGTACGCATGATGAAAAAGTTGTTGATCCATATTGCTGCTTCACAGCAAGGGGTTCCACTCGAAAAGAGAAAGCTGTGGTCAAAACAGGATGTGATGGAGAAGTTGGGAATGACCGACCGGACGTATGAGCGCAACCTCAAGAATGGGAAACTGATTCCTATGCGCCTGAATGGCGCGGATATGTTTTTCGAAGAGGATATCGTCGCCGCGCTGGAAGAGAGTAGAAGAAAGGGTAAGATCTAGTTGGCAATGTATGGTGGAAGGTCGTTGTTGTTGGATGTCGGCTTTCTGTTGTAGGGTTAGATTGTTGCAATGTTGCTGTACACTACGCCAATGACAGGTGACATGGAGCTGTTGTATAGTGACATTGCTTTGTTGTCGTTTGACTTTTTGACGTTGTTCTTTGGGGACGTGTTCCCTAACGATGTTACTGTTACGGACAGCTTTGTCGACAACCTTTTCTACTTATCCAAAGACTCGCCGAATACATACTTTGCTTTAATGTATATGTACATTGTCTTGGTGTATAAGTACATTGCGCGGAACGCAGGTGAGTTTTTCGAAAACTACATGAACTTATTGATAAACTCCATGTAGTCGTTTGTGAACTCCATGGAGTCGTTCGACATGTCCATGCACTTTTTTGTAAACTACATGAAGTTGTTGAACATTTACATGGAGTTTCGCGTAAACTTCATGTAATTGTTGACTTTGTACATATACACTGGCTCAGTGTATATGTACATTGCGTAAAACTTCATGAACTTCTTTGTCAACTACATGAAGTTTTTTGTTTTTTACATTGCGTTTTGTTTAGTGTACATGTACATTGGCTTAATGTACATGTAGAAAATGGCGATTTTTTTGGTTTTTGGGCCTGTTTTTCGCCAGATCCCGCCAATTTCCGCCAAATCCCGCCAAAGTTTCATTTGGATCTGCTTTGTTTTTTACGTTTGTACTGTTCGAATAGCTCGCGAGGAAAACGGACGTCACGGGATGCTACAGGGTATCCTTGCTAAAAAAATGGCAACTAAATTTAAAGCGCTCATCGGTTTTTCCCGGTGGAAAGATGATGAGCTGGTGGTGTACGCAAATACAATTGTGAACGCCATGACAGACAATGCTAATTTTCCTGCGCCTTCACCTGCTTTAGCGGAAGTGCAGACAGTACTGGATGATTTTGCGGCTAAGCTTTCTGCCGCCCGAAAGCGTGGATCTCCGGAAGATACAGCTCTAAAGGATGAGACTAGGCCACTACTGGAAGCGATCCTGCAGAAGCTCGCCTACTATGTAAATTCGGTAGCGAATGGACAGATATCGGTATTGCTAAGCTCGGGCTTTGCGACGAATAGCGAGAGTGTTTCTTCGAAAATACCACTGCGTGTAGAGGGTGTGAGATTGGCCGATGGGCGGCAATCGGGGCAGGCTCGGCTCGATTTCAACAAGCTCAAAGGGGCTTTGCTCTACGAGTACCAGTACAAAAAAGTCTCGGAATCGGAATGGAGCGATCGGCTGACGACAACCTCGTCGCGTGGCAATATTCTGGCTCCCTTGGATGTAGCGGAACGCTACGAGGTGCGTGTTCGCGGTGTCAACACGCAGGGATCGGGCGACTGGAGTGACACTTCGCAACTACTGGTGCGTTAGCAGCACTGTAGTGTGCTGAATGGCTAAAGGAACCGCGGTACGGATCGCTATGCCGGCAGCTTTTCCGTACTGCGGTTCTCGAAATCTTAACGCAGGGCACTGGCCCTGCTTATTGTAAACCTTTAATTTTTTTACGATGAATAGTACGCATACTCTTGTGCTGAAGCGCCGCTATGGGGCTTTGGGTACAAATGGCTCGCTCTCCTATCAGGGAAAGCACATCTGCTATACCATAGAGCTTCCGGATAAGAATAATATTCCTCGCCTTAGCTGCATCCCGGAAGGACGTTACAAACTGGAAAAAAAGCGGTATCCCAAGAATGGGGAGCAGATCGGTATTCCCAATGTGTTGGGACGAGAAGCGATATTGATCCACCCAGCAAATAATGCCATGAAAGAATTGCTAGGCTGTATTGCTCCTGTCACCACCTTAACAGGCGAAGGAATAGGTACCGATAGCCGTAAGGCCCTGCATGAATTGAAAGCGTTGGTCTACGCCCTTTGGGAAATGGAAGGAGAGGTGTTTTTGTTGATTAGAACTTGATGATAATTGTAAAGATGTAAAGCCGTTGATTTTTATTGGTTACGAAGTGATGGGGTAGTTAAAAGGTTACATTGATTGTAAAGTCGTGAAGCTATAAAGGATGAATAATTGCACTACAAATCTTTAACATTCAATGTCGCCTTGAAAGCTTTGCAATATGTAGAACTTTGCCTTGGCACAGACTTATCCTGCAAAGGTTTCCAGCGACGATTTTTTTTGCATCCTTTTTTTGGGAAAAAAAGGATGAGCCCCGTCTCGGCTTGAGGGGCAAAAGAACAAGCCCAGTCCTGGCAAAGGACAAAAAAGAAGCTTATGCAATAATTATTTACAGATGAAAAAAGTGCTCAGTAAAATCAGTCAAGTGATACAGGTGGTATTGCTGGCTCCAATTCAGTTGCCAGGAAAGGCGTTGAATGTATTGAAATATATTGCCATTGGTTTAGGCATCGCGGAGGCGGTGATCGATGAGGAGGTGGGGAAAACTGATGCAGCAGCAGATGGCGGAGAGATCGCTGCCGAAGTGGAAGCAAAAGAGGAGCAAGATGAGACCGCTCAATAACGTGCAGGTAGGTACACTGGGTGGTACACTCTGCTCTATATGGAACAGCTTCGATTGGTCGAATCTTGTGAACACCATATTGATGGCTATCGTTGGCGCTGCGGTAAGTTACTTAACCAGTCGTCTTCTACAGGGTAAGCGTCGTCGAAAACGTTAAGAGCGTATAAAAAATAGACTTCACTCCCGCGGAATTTTTCGTGATAGTTGACAGATGAGACTTCATTATCATCTGGTCGCTGGCGAAAGGAATAGAGAGGAAATTAGGCGAAAAGTGTAAAGGGAGGCATGTGTTCTGCATGCCTCCTTTTTCCGTTAATAAGTCAGTTTAGAAATCGCTGTTACATCGGATACACCTACAAAACGAATACCTCGTGTCGCAGTAGCAGCAGTAACATCTATTTTGTAGCAATAGAAGTTTCCTTCTGTGTTTTTGAGTACATAATAAGCTGTATTTCCGTTATCATCGATATATACCTTATTTAAATAAGACATTTGAGCATGGTCTGGAATGTCGGTTACATCCGTAACAGTTTTGTTAATCACATCGACGATAGCGAGATTGACAATTCCTCCTGAAACGCCCCCAACGACGTCTGTTTGGTAGAGGGTCATTAGAAATTTTCCTTCCTTAATATAGTTGCCGCGGGCAATCTTATGACCTGTTAGTGCTTCTACATCAAAGAAATAACTGGCGTCAACGGCATCTGTTGAAGCATTTATTTTGATAATTCCAGAATGGTTTTTTGCTGTGAGTGCTGTGTTAAGGGCATTACCTGATGTAGACCAAGCATAAACGTCACCATTATCGATTTGTTCTACACCTTGCATGCCAAACCAGTTTCCGATTGGTCCGATACGGCCATCGCGGATTAACTTTTGGTAAGTGAGTGTCGCTTTATCGAATACTGCGATCCATGCACTGTCAATATAAGAGGTACTTTTTCCGGTTACTCCTGTTGCGGAATATAATGGCATGTAGAGTTTATCACCGATTTCTTTGATGGCGGTATAATTCGCAAATTCACCTGTTTTAAAGAGATCTAGGCTGAAAGATTTACGTTGGGAAACTTGATAATTAGCTGCATCAAACTGGTATAAAGTAGCCTCAGGGTTGGAAATGCCTCCCGAAAGTGAAACGCCTACATAAGCCTTATCATCGATTGGTGTATAAGCACCTGTGAATTCCGTATTGACTTGATTACCGGCTTTAACGATCTCTCCAGAACTGTTTAATTGGTATGCCTGTGTAGGACCATAATTAGCATAGGTGATACCGAATAAGGTATTGTTTTGCACAAGGAAAGAGTAGGCGCTTGTTTCTACACCGTTATTCTTAATAGAAACTTCGCCCGAGCTTAGATCGTCTGCTGTGATAATGTAATTGGCTGCTTCGCCCGATGTGCCATCTGAATAAACAACAAACAGGAATTTGGATCCGCTGCCTGTTGCTGGTTCGCCACTGTTATCGTCACTTTTGCTGCATGCTGCACTGATCGTTAAGCCGATTCCTAGAAGGGCTAGTTTACTGTAGTTTTTTAAGTTCATATTTTATTTTGTTATTTTTTTGTAAAGGCATAGCGGAATTTCACATTGAAATTTCGACTGGGCTTCTGTAACATATAGTTATCGTAAAGTATAGCGTCGGTTATATTTCGCGCATCTATACCGATATTATATTTACCATTTGCAAATGAATAGGTAATATTCGCATCATATGATAACTGTTCTGGAATGGTTTCTTTTGTACTGGTTGTACCTGCAGATGGCCATCGTAGAAAATAGTCGTGCACATAGTACATATTAGCACCTACCCGAAGGCTGCTATTGTGTAGTAGAACGTTATTCCACTGATAGGAGACGTCTGCGTTTCCAAAGAGATAGGGAATGTTAGGAAGCCTATCTTTATAGAAAATGCTGACATCGGTACTGCTGGTTTCGTATTCTGTTTGATTACGTAGGTTCTGATAGGTTATATTTCCGACAATATGGAGCTTGCGGGCATAGGAATAGTGTAATTCAAGATCTCCACCTAAGTTATTAACATCGCGTTGATTTTGTGCGGTCTGCATCATGTTCCCGTTATTGTTTGTAGCAGAATTTACGTAACGGATGAAATCTTTTGCTTTTCGGAATATACCGCTCATGTTGACTAAGAGTGCATTTTGTTCATCCCATTGGAAAGTATGGCTGACTCCTAGGTTATAATTGTGTGAGTGTTCAGGCTTTAATTGCGGATTAGCGGTCAGATTGACAACGTCTCCAAAAAGCTCATCGTCGATAGGTAAGCGGTATGTTTTTTCGTAGGAAAATTTAAATTGTGTTAGTGGAGATAAGTTGTATGATGACGCAATACCATATCCGAAATAATTTCGAGTATCTTCATAATCGCTGTAAATGCCGTTGTTTACTTGGTAGGCATGTACATGTTGAAAATAATGCTTGATGAAGATTTGGTTGACAAAATTTTCTATAAGGGAGTTTCCCCATGCTAAACCGGTGATATTCTTCTGGAGCTTCTTTGGTTGCTTGTAAAAATCATTATCCGGCTGTAATTCATTATCGCCTATTCGATTTGTAGAGGTAAATGTATTGTTGAAGTATACGGTGTTATGTTCGTTTAGCGCATACTGTAGATTAGCGGTAGCATTGGCGTTGTTGTTCTTATACCGATAGAGTGTTCTTTCTACTTCACCACCTGGGCTCCAGTCTTTAACACCTTTCGGTATACTTTCTCCATACCAATTAAATTGCCGATATACGGTGTCGACAGTTTTTTCTTCACCAAGATTAAAGCTGCCTTGAACCTTGAGGTCGAGACCGTCAACAAGAAAGTTGTTTTTATGGTAGAGGATATTTGGCAGAATAATATTGCCTTCTTTGAAGCGTGCTCCAAATACATCCGACATCCGATTTCCAGTTTGTATGTCTGCGTGGTTATCACCTAGCTTGATACCAAATAAGAGTTGATCCGCCCAGCTCTTGTTGCTTACTCCGATGTTAAAATTAAACAGCTGGTTGTCGTATTGATCGTGAAAACGCCTTACTCGATCGCTGATCGTAACGCCTGTTGTTATGTCAGGAACCACATCAACGTTAACCCAATAATTGTTTTTAGAATAATTTTTGTAGGCGTTTAGTTCAAGTGTAAAACCATTCTTTGCAATGTAGCCTGCATTGAGATTGGCACGATGTGTACCGAACGATCCGTAGGAGTAGGAAGCATCTACAAAGTTGGAAATTGCAGTGTTTTTGACTAAATTAATAGCTCCTCCAATGGCGTCGCCTCCCAGCCAAATAGGCACGACACCTTTATAAACTTCAATTTGACTTATGTAATTGATGGGTATGTTGTTTAACTGGAAAGAGGATCCGTAATTGTCAATTGGTAGACCGTCCATAAAAATCTTAACTTGATTTCCTGAGAATCCATTTATACTGAGTGCTGTTTGTGATCCTAAGCCTCCAGATTCACGAACGCGGACACCAGACACACGGTTTAGTAATTGGGTGACATCTATGGTATTATTGTGTAGTTTCTTGGCATCAATCGCTGTTACATTGAAAGATTGCTTATTAACTTGATCTACTTTGCTTAATCCTAAGATTTCAATGGCTTCTATACTAACCACATCTTCTACAAGTGTAAATGTTTGTATTTTCGTTGATGCACTGTTTTGTGAGATAACCTTTTTCAGTGGCTTCATTCCTAAAGCAGAAATATGAAGATTTATAGTCCCCTGTCTAGGGATATCGATAGCGAATTTTCCGTCACGATCTGTACTGACCACAGAGATTCCATTTAAACTCACGGAGGCGTAGGGTATAGGGCTCCCCTTTTCATCGACTACATGACCTATTATTTTCTTTTGCTCCTGTGCATAGCTCTTGGGCAGGGGAAATATAATTGTAAAAGATAAAATGAAACCCAGCAAGATGCTGTAGCGATAAACTAGGTTTCTAGAATTTGCTTGCATTTTTATTTAGATTAAGTTTAAACAAGGCAAAGGTAAAAATATATTTAAGAAAACAAATAATGTGTTTGTTATATTTTTTTTTGCTGAAATTCATGTTTTACACTAAAATTGATATTGGTATTGTATTTTTTTTGATAATTTTTTATTAACTTATTAATGAATGTGCGAGGGGAGTTGTTTACAAATTCGATTTTGTTTTATCGAGTGAAGAGGTCACAAAGATGCATTTGTTAAGATGTATGGTCGTTGATTGGTATAGGTTACAAAGTTAAGGAGTTACAAAATTACATTTGTTGTAAAGATGTAAAGTCGTGAATTCGTTAAAAAGTAGATATGTTTTTGCAAAGCGATTACCTAATAGAACGGCCTTGGTTGTTTCTACGTTGATCTTTGATCAGGAAATTCTGTTAAAAACGAAACACTGTTTGAGCGGAGCGAGTTTAGGTTAAAGAAAAAAAATTGCACAAACGATCCTTAACGATGAATGTCGCCTTGAAACCGAGCTTGCGAGCTCACCGAAGGTAACCTTTGCAATATGTAGAATTTTGCCTTCGCACGGACTTATCCTGCAAAGGTTTCCAGCGACGAGTTTTATGAATTCGTGTTTGTTTTTTTTGTATTCATGAGCTCCCTTCGGTCGGTTTGGTTCTTTTTTCGGAAAAAAGAACTGGGCTGTCCGCCCATAGAGGACAAAAAGAAACCTTGCCCCGGCTTGAGGGGCACAACTTTATCAAGAAAAAAGTAATGCCCAGTCCTGGCTAAGGACAAAAAAGAAGCCACTCTGGGCTTTAAGGACACAACTTATCCTTTTCTTGGGAAAAAGAATGGCCTTGAAATACTTGTCATACGTGAATAAATACCTTTTAAGAAAGATATTCCGATTTCATCATATTGACAAAAGAGGAATAATAGTTGACCGCTTCTGATTTTTTATTCTGTTCAATGAGTTGAATGGAAGGAACGATAAGATTTTCGTATATGAAATGTCCGTGCTTGCAAAGCACAAACACGAATGAAAATAATCGGGACATTCCATATGACCTTTAAAAAACAAATTATTTACATATGAAATCTAGAATTTCAGCTTTATTTTCTGCGCGGTAAATATTTATTAACATGAGCGGTGCAATTACCTTGTATTCGGTAATCAGTGCATTGTAATCAGGGTTGGGCTTCATAAATGATTCCCGTAAATTTCGTAATAACTCGAGTTCATAGCAGTCGTCGGGGAGCCCTTTGTGATATACGCATGCGGTCGTCAAGAAACAGCCATAGGGACCGACATCCTCACTCTTTTTTTCCTCGGCATACAGTTCAGCCATTTTTTTCGTATTCTTTACGTTAAACATGTAAACAAGACCATCGTTATATCCACTAATCTTATTCTCTTTGAATCCAAAGTCTATTAGCCATTCACCGTTTTTTTCGAATATTAGACCTGAATTTCCAATGGACGCATCGCTTTCCGTAGCCTTAGCTGTGAAGATCTGATAACTCTCTGTTATACCACCACCGTCTGTTCCCACCGAGAGAAATCGTGTTTTGTAAACTGCAAATTTACGTGCGATAATATTTCCTTCTTTTCATGGCTCTTACTTAGTTTGCTTGTTAATAACATAACAAATAAAAAAAAATGATTTGACGGATGAAATACCCCATTTGTAGTATTTATTGAGCAGGATGATCAGGCAGCTTAGCCTTTTATTCGAGTTGTATGTTGCAAGCTGTTTAAACGTAAAATAGGGGGGCAAAAAATCTCTTGCCCCTATGCTATCTATTTCGTTTTTTTCTTAACTGCTTTCTTTTTCTTCAGCAGCTGTTTTTGCTTGATCCGTTCCTCTATTGCTTTCAGATCTATATCAATATCATAATGCCCCGATGTTAACGATAGATCCTTCCATACCATAAGAGCTCTTCTATATTTCTGTTGTTTCTCCAACAGCAACAGTTGCTTCAGTAAAATAGCCGCTTTATTGATTCCGCGTACTGTTAATGCAAAGGCTATGGTCTTTTCCGCTTCTTCAAAGGATTCGGTATCCAACAACAATTGTATAAAGTAAGGATAGACTTCAACCGCAAAAACATTTTCTGACAGTGCAGTTTGAAAATATTCTTTTGCCTTATCATAATTATACAATTGCTCGGCATATACTCTTCCCATAAGATTTAACGCCATTGTGTTTGCGTCATCATAAGATAAGGCATAGGATAAAGACTCTAACGTTTCTTCTAAATAAAAGGGGTAGCTATCCAGTGCCTTTAGCACATATTTATCTCCAATATTCATAAATTTTTCGTAAAAGCAGTGTAAACTGCAATAAACCCAGTCTAGACCGAACTAGACAAAAAACACCTTTCTCCAACGTTTTGTAGGAGCGATACAGAAGTGACGAGGAAATAAGCTATGAAAACGAAGTCTTCTGAAGAATAGCTGCCACGCCCTCCTGGGTAGTAGAACCTGATATATTTAATAGTGCAAACATATTCTTCAGTCTTTTAATGTGTTAATACTTAATTGTGATGCAAAGTAAATGAAATATTTCGGAATACTCAAGGGTATTGGTTACAAAATTATGTAGTTACAGAGTTACATTGATTGTAAAGATGTAGAATTGTAAAGTTGTGAAGTCGTAAATAAAGTAGATGAGTTTTTGCAAAGCGATTATTTTAAGGAACGGCCTTGGTTTTTTCTACGAAGATCTTTGATCAGGAAATTCTGTTAAAAACGAAACACTGTCTTAGCGAAGCGAGTTTAGGTTAAAGAAAAAAAATTGCACAAACTATCCTTAACGATGAATGTCGCCTTGAAACCGAGCTTGCGAGCTCACCGAAGGTAACCTTTGCAATATGTAGAATTTTGCCTTCGCACGGACTTATCCTGCAAAGGTTTCCAGCGACGATTTTTTATGAATTCGTGTTTGTTTTTTTGTATTCATGAGCTCCCTATGGTCGGTTTGCATCCTTTTTTTGGGAAAAAAAGGATGAGCCCGGCCCCGGCTTGAGGGGCACAACTTTATTAAGAAAAAAGTAATGCCCTGTCCTAGCAAAGGACAAAAAGAAACCTCGCCCCGGCTTGAGGGGCAAGAAAAAACGTTTAAAAAGAAGAGAAGGGCTGTCCGTCCATAGAGGACAAAAATATATTTATTACCTTTGCCCTAACCATTATAATAAAGCCATGCTAAGACCAATTTACATCGATCCGATCACGGATTATGGATTCAAACGTATTTTTGGATCAGAAATTAACAAAGATTTATTGATATCCCTTCTTAACGGCCTTTTTCGAGGACGGAAAAACATCGTTGATTTAGTTTATGAGCGAAACGAACATGTCGGCGAAGGAGTGGAGATCGGGACCGTCATCTTCGACCTGATGTGTACAGCAGATGACGGTGCAAAATTTGTCATTGAAGTACAGCGTACGGCCCAGGCCAACCTGAAACGTCGGATGCTGTACTATGGGAGTAAGATCATCGCAGACCAAGCCCCCAAAGGGAACCGCAAAGCCTGGAATTACGAAATCACGGAAGTCTACGTCATTGTGCTGATGGACGGTTTTGTCTTACCCGATGCCGAGGAAGCCGACGATGTTCTGCATGATATCTGTCTGTGCAACAGGGTTACAGGAAAAGTTTTTTACGAAGATCTGGGTTTTATTTACGTGCAGTTACGTAACTTTGCAAAAGCAGAGGAGGAGCTGGAGAGTGATCTGGATCGTTGGTTGTACGTTTTACGGAATCTATCGACCTTAGAAAAGTTGCCCTTGTTTTTGCGTAAATCTATATTTGAGAAGCTGTTTGAGATAGCGGAATATTGTAAATTAAACCAGGAGGAACGCACGATGTACGACGTAAGTTTAAAGCGAAAGTGGGATCAGGAAGCTGTTCGGCAATACCAGGAAGAAGAACAGAAGAAACGCCTAGAAGAGGGCCTTGAGAAAGGACTGCAACAGGGGCTTGAACAAGGACTTCAACAAGGAATAGAACAAGGAATTGAGCAAAACAAACATGAAGTTGTAAGAAAGTTGATCCACCGAGGGGATTGGTCGGATACAGATATTGCGGACTTTGCAGAAGTCTCTTTGGAATTTGTGCAGTCCCTCCGAGTCGAATTAGGAACAAGTAAGAAATAATTTGTGACGTTTGAACGTTACCAAAAACCTTCCGAACCTAGGAAGGTTTTTTTGTTAGCTATTGGTGATAAGGTTGAGGAGTTACAAGCTTACATTGGTTGAGACAGATGTAAAGTCGTTTATTTTTATTGGTGAAATGTAATAAAAAAGGTCGAATACATCTGTAAATAATATTCGACCTTTGTTTGCATAAATTATGCACAGCGAAACAGTGCTGTAGTTTTATTACACTTCTACTAAATGTTACTCATACCGGCACAGATAAGAAGTCTGTGAAGCAACTTTTACCTGAAATGAGGCGTTTCCTGGAACATCAAAGCTGTTTCCTTCGTTATAGGTTTTCCATATTTCCTCACCATGGAGTAAGACTTCCATCTGGCCCTCGATTACGATCATCGTTTCTGGGCTTCCTGTATTGAAGGTGTACTCGCCTGGTTCCATAACACCCACAGTAGATTTTCCATTTACGCGGTTGTATCCAAGAGACTTTACGTTCCCTTCAAAATATTCATTTATCTGAATCATAGTTTATTGAATCTATTCTCAAAAATACTTTTTTTTGTATCAAAACACTAACCTCTACCAATAGGATGTGAAAAAATCATCTTTTTCATGAGATATTGTAGTGGTTACGAAGTGATGTAAGAGTTACGAGGTTACATTTTTTGCAAAGTCGCGAAGTCGCTAAAAGCAGATAGGCTTCGCACTGCGATTATCTACTTAATGGCCTTGGGAGATCCATGCGTTTAAAAAAGGTTTTTTTATGGAGCATCGGATCGTGCACAACAACTGCTTTCGTTGTGGCGCACGTTTGATCCAATACCCATAAAAACAACACAATTATGCGAATTAAAAAAATCTGTCGATCTTATCAGTCTAGTGGAATAGTATGTCTTAATCGAACGGCATTGATGCGCCAAAATGTACCATCACCTGATCCTTTGTTAGGTAGAGTACCTACGAAACCTAAAGAAACGGTTGTCGGTTCTGTTAGCGTAAACGACAGTTTATGTGTGCCTGCGGAATTTGTTTTTATGTAAGCAATTGAACTGCTTATGTTCTCAATGTTTGGTATCCCATCTCCCTTCATGGCGACGGTGTAGAATTCTCCACCCGATGTGCAATCGGGGATATCCATTTCAAAAGAATGCAATCCTATGGGCAATGTCACCGTCTGATAGATTTTGCCGTTGGTAATGGTTGCCATATTATCTGCTGACCAACCGGCTTCCATGGCCAAGAATGGACCTCCAAATTCGTAGTCAACTCCTCCAAAAAAAACTCCATCGGCGTTTCTATAGTTCTTTGCTGCTGTATTGATCTGCCAATAGGCAGGTATAGCCCAACGTCCAGACCGTGCTATGGTTTCTATAGGATTTTTGCTGTTCTTGATGTATTCTGAGGTAACGTCCCTTGTTAAAGCAACAGTGACGAATGCTGTAGAAAAAGTGTCTATGCTTGTAGGTTGTGGAAGAAATAACGTGCGGTAAGCTATAGTTTTTGCCGAATAAGATATATCCGTAATTGTATTCTGTGCATCCTTAATGGGCACCCGGACTAATTTTTCTTGACTATTCGTTGCGAGATATTTTATTTCTGTGGCAATTGGTCCGGTAGACATATCCATGTCCATCCAATCTATCGTAGCTTGATTGTTACCTGAAATAGCACTGCTGATTAGCCTATTATTTAGACTGTTTTGATAACGGTCTCCATAGGATCTACCAACAACTGGTACCAAAATAGACTTATTGCCTAAGTTATCATAAGTTACCACTGTCAGGCTTACTATGCCTTCTGGTTTTTCAAGTACTTGTTCGAAAATACGACTGCTTTTTACTGACTCGCTAAGTGGCACGGAGAGGGAATCTTTCATATCGTTCCAAAAAATGCGAACCTCATTAATTTTTGGATCGGGTTTGATTAGTCCCCGAACTTTTATGCGTTCATTTCCAGAAAGGATCTTAACGGAATCCAGTTTTCCCACATAGGTAATTCCACCTTTATCTGTATATTCTTTGAATTCGTCCCATTTCGAACAGGATGCACAGAAGATCATTGTGCAGGCTGCTAATAACAACCGTTCGATCTTCATTCTATATTGTGTTTTCATATCTGTATCGTTTGCTGATTTTCGTATCCGCACAATTACTGTGCGGAGCCATATACCTCTAGTTCGTTAATGCTTTGTGCTGTTCCTCCGGCGAAGTTCTCTAGGCAGCGGATCCGGATGTAGCGCACTTTAGGTGCGTTGAGATCGACTTCCCAATTGAACCCAGCAGCTGCCGTTGCTTGATCTTCGGCATTGTCTGTTCCATAAGGTAAGCCCGAGGGTTTTACGACTTCATAGCTGCCTAATAGCGTCCAGCTGCCATCTAATGCTCCGGTTAAGGATGGGCTCGCGGAACCGTAGATCTCGAAGCGTTTCATTGTGCTCAGATAATAGTACCGGACGCCTTCGGGGAATGGACGAATCCAAACGCGACTAATCTTTGCAAGTGTTCCGGTGTCAAAGGTAATTATATGTGGATCGTTACCGCCGTTGATTTGGTGCGTAAAACTGGTGTAAGGCCAGCCCAATTTCCCGTCCCAAGCATATTGGAGAGCTGCTCCATTCGTTACCTGCGGCGCATCGCCAGGTAAAACAAATGTTCTAAACTTACTTGGATCTAGTTTTTCTTCGAAAATTGGCTTCACCGTTTTGAGTAATGTATCTGAATTGTTTCCCCATCGGTCTTTGACATAGATAGCGAACTCCTGTTCCAACGTATCAAGTCCGCGGATCTTGGAGAGTATTTCGTCTGTTTTGGTGTATACTGACTTGAAATTGTCGCGTTCGAATTCGTTAAAATTGTTTTTCCGCATCACAATAATGGAAATATTATCCCTTGTGGGATTCGAGGCAGAAAGATTGTAACCACCAAATGCGTTGATGACATCTATGGACTCAAAAACCTTTTTAAAAGGTGCTTCTAATGGTTTCACTTTCACAATCACGGGATCGGACAGAACCTCATTGCGACTTACCGCATACAGTGTAATGTCATGTTCTTGGGTATCGGCAAATCCTTCAACAAGAAGTGTGTCGACAAAGATCGATGATTTGACCTCTGCATGCTCACCTGTTCCATATTGATAGACCGCTTTTACGTATAGTAAATTCGAATTGTTCGGAAGCTTATAGGTTATTTTTGCTTTCCCTGCGAGGTTGGTTACGGAAACTCCCGTTACCACATCCGGCTTTTCACCGTTATCACCATGAGGTGATCTGAACTCGAGGTCTTGTTTGCAGCTTAGAGCAAAGACTATCGTCGCTATAACTGCTATATATTGTATGATAGTATGTCTTTTCATATAAATCATGTTTAAGAGTGTATCTATTACCACCCTTGGTTTTCAACTAACAATGGGTTTCTTCTCGTTTCGTAGTTACCGATCGGCCAGAAATAATCGCGTGGCGAAATAAATGTCTGGTTGAAGATGGTTTTTTCCACATTGTAGGTTTCCAACGTTTTGCCAATCATCGTAAAACCGGTTATATCTTTGTTGAGTTCTTCCGCGGACTCTTTCCAACGGCGCAAATCCCAAAAACGTTGCCCTTCAAAGGCGAGTTCGATAAGACGCTCTCGGTGTATGATGGTTCGTAATCCCTCTTTGTTTTGGTACTTGGATGGATTGCGGGAGAAGTTGGTCCATGAAGCAACCACACCCTGAAGTCCGGCACGGGTCCGGATTTGATCGAGGTAGCTAATGGCTTCAGTCGATCCACCTTGTACTTCGTTTAGGGCCTCTGCATAGGACAGATAAAGCTCAGCAAGCCGTATTTCAGGCCATGGATAAGTCTTCCAGGTCGGCGCGTTAGTTGTATTGGTTGTAGATTCCCAGTGTACTAATTTTTTGATGAAGTAGCCGGTCTCGTTCCAGTTGGTGAAATGGCCAAAACCCGCTCGCTCAGCATTCTTCGATTGCACATACATACCGTTTTCATCACTCCCTGTTGTCGTTCCGTCTTTCATGTACCAACGTCCGCCATCAAAGCCTAAACTGGCGTAGAAACGCGGTTCACGATCGTAATTTAAACGGGCAGTACGGTAGCCAGGTTCAATATAAAAGCGTTCGCTAGATTCTGCTGTACGAAGTGTCAGATAATTACTAAAATCCAGTGTTTTGTCTTCGTCGATAGGGACACCATTCTTGCTGTAATATTGTTTTGCGATTTTAATCGGTGCTCCCCAAACGCCTTGCAGCTGAAAACGGTCTACATTGTTTCCCCGAGCGAGAGGAGGCATACATAATGCTTCATTGACAAAGTAACTGTTGGATAGCCCCCAAACGACCTCGGAGCCCCAGCGTTCTGTTACTGCACTGCGGATACTGAGTTGGGTTTTGGTTTCCGAACTTAAGTTCAAACGGTCGTTGGTATAGTCGTAGAGCTCAGCACCATTCTCTTCGGCCATGTCGATGGCGGCTTTCGCAGCATCACGTGCTTTTTCCCATTTTGTGCCGTCGAATGTTGGGTTGAAAAGTGCAAGGCCTTCTTTATCGCGAAAATTAGCGAAATCTGAATTTCCATTGAAAAGAGGCGATGCGGCAAGCATCCACAGGCGTGCTTTCACTGCTAAGGCAATTGCCTTAGTGCTTCGGCCTAGCTCGGTGTTTTCATCGACAATCCGTGGCGGTAATTTTACTGCGGCTTTATCCAACAAGTCGGAAATGTAATTTACGCAATCATCTACCGGTTGACGTTTGTAATAAAGTTCCTCCGGCGTTGAGGATTCGGGTGCATTTACATCAACAATAGGGACGGGACCGTACATCCGTAGTAGATGAAAATGGTAATAGGCTTTTAGGAATTCTACTTCACCCAACCACCGCTCACGCTCTGCTAGTGGTAAATCAGGTACTTTAGTGAGGTCACTTACATTTTCAAGGAAGATGTTGCAATGACGGATCGCTTCAAAAAGGCGTAGATAGTTAAACCGACCGTCGCCTCCCTTTAGATTTCCACCCCATTCGTTAAATAATGGATCGCCAACGTTCTGCTGCCCTTGTGCAATACGGAATGCCGGATGCCAATGTACTTGATCGTCTTGCGGTAACCAGATTTCATCGCCTGCCATCATACCTGCATTAAACCAACCGTCGCCGTGCTTCGGTAAAAAAGAATAACAGGTAAAAAGGTACTTTTCGGCTTCGGTACGTAATTTGAAAGCATGCTCGATAACAGCGATGTTATCGGGAACGATATCAAGGTAGTTACCACAGGAAGAAATACCTAGGGAGCTTAAGGCTAAAGCGATACCAAGGCATTTTTTTATAGAGAGTCTGAATATATTCGTTTTCATCGTTGTGTGCGTTGAAGTTATAAATTGATTTGAACACCAAGGTTGTAAACCGATTGCAAAGGGTAGTTCATCCCTTTACCACGCATTTCCACATCCCAAAGTTTGAATTGGCTAAGTACGAATAAATTGGTGGCCGAAAGGTAGACACGTGCATTCTTGATGTGAATTTTGTTCAAACTTTTGATATTATAACCTAAATCTATACTCTTGAGACGTAAAAATCCTCCGTTGCGCATCCACCAAGTCGACTGTTCCGTATTTGAGCCGATACGGTTGTTGCTTAACCTTGGCCACATCGCATAGCTGTTTGGATTGGCTTCCGACCAATAGTCGTTGGCAATCGCATTAAGTAATCCGGTTTGGTAGCCGCTGTTTTGGTAAAATGGTTGGATTTGCTGGGCATCGATAAAGAAAGAATAGCGTGCAGCTCCTTGGAAAAAGAAGCCAAAATCAAAATTTTTGTATCCGAAAGTCGATCCAAAGCCGTAAATGATTTCTGGATCTGTTGGATAACCTAGTGCCACTCTGTCATCGGAGTTGATTTGTCCATCACCATTGATATCGCGGTATTTGATGTCACCAGCGCGTAGATCTGAATTTGAGAACTGCAATGGTGAATTGGCTACTTCCTCATCGTCAACAAATAGACGCTCGGCAATATAGCCCCATTCTTGTTTGATGGAGTAACCTTTCCGAGATAGATAGCTGAGTTCGGAAGGATAAGGAAGCTCATCTATACGGTCAATTTTTGTCGCTGCATAGGTAAATGTACCACGTGCATCCATGCGAAAGTTGTCGGAAAAGGTTTTTCGGTAGTTCATCGAAATATCGATACCTTTGGAACTCACTTTTCCAAAGTTTGATACTGGTGTAGCCATTAGACCTGCAGCATGGTCAATCACCGAAATAGGTTGTAGGATATTGCTGCGTTTCTGTTTGAAGCCTTCGATGACTAGATCCAGACTGTTTGCAATACCGATATCTAACCCCACGTTAAGTACTCTTGATTCTTCCCAGGTAATCGCAGCATTCGCATAGCGGGAAATAGATACTCCGTTGCGGGAATAGACTCCGTTGCCATCGTTCCGCCCAAAGCTTGCACCGTAAGAACCGTTATTTAAGTTCACGTTGGAGAGGTAGAAAAAACGTTCGTTTGCATCGCCAATAGCGTCATTCCCGACAATACCGTAAGTAGCGCGAATCTTAAAATTATTGAAAACGGAGCGTAATGGTTCAAAGAATGCTTCTTCGGATAGTCGGTAACCTAAACCAAAGGAAGGGAAGAATCCCCAACGGTGGCTTTTATCAAAACGCTCAGATCCATTGTAACCGAAGTTGAATTCGGCCAAGTAACGGTCTTTGAAACCGTAGGAAAAGCGACCGGATAACCCCAGGTTACGCGCTGGTAACGATAGTATAACGTTCGATGCATTAGCTGTTTCATAATTGGACAGATAGGAAATCAGCATCCCGCCCACCGCATGTTTTTCTTGAAAGGTACGGTTATAAGTCAATGCTGCTTCTGCCCATAAGCGAGAGTCTACATCTTTCGCATCCTGTACATAGTCTAAGCTCTCGCGTCCTGTGGGGGTCAAAGCATTGACTGATCCATCGTTTAACGCTTTTAAGCTATAGGACTGGTCTTGCGGGTTGACGATAGCCTCGTAATAAAATGGAATATAATTCCGATTGATGCGGTAGTAGGATATGCGTCTTAGATAACCCATTGCGCGACCAGAAAGTCCTGGCGTAATAGATTTGAGGTCTTGCTTGATTTCAATCTGCGGCATCAAGTTCGACGTTTTGTATTGTTGGTAACCTTTAACCATTTCGGCATAAGGGTTTATATACATGGTAGAACTTAAGCTAAGATCGGAGTTACGTGTTTGTGCTGAACCGAACAAAGGATGTTCGATAAATGGGAGTTTATCGGCAGGATATACTGCTGGAAACATGACGGGATTTGCTCGCAATGCATTTCTGTAGGTCTGCTCACCACCCGATATCCGGTTCCCATCCTCATCGTAACCACCAATTGGACCAGTATAGTCGTCAAACTGCCCATACATCCGCACGACAACCGTTGTAGAATTCGTTACATTGAAATCTACGTTCGTCCGTAAGGAATAGTTGCTTAGTTTGATATTGCTGTTGAAATCGTTGATGGGTTCGACGTTTAGGATACCGTTGTCCCTGTTGTAGGTCCCTGCAATGTAGTATCTTGCACGAGGAGAACCGCCTGTCACGTTCAGGTTATAACCTTGATTGAAGGTATAGTTCTTTAAAAGAAGATCTAACCAGTTGTTGTTTGGAAATAGATAAGGATCGCCTCCAGCAATGGTGCTATTGATTTTATTTTGGGAATAAGGTTCTGCAGCTAACGGATTTCTAGTCAAGACAGCTTCGTTAGCCATCCGCATATAGGCAATATTATCCGCAAATTGGAAGTTTTTCGTATTAGAGGATATTCTCCCTTCCGCCCTGAAATTGAATTGTGGCGTTCCGTCTTTACCCATTTTGGTGTTGATCAAAACCACGCCATTTGCTCCACGAGCGCCATAGACAGCAGCGGCGGCGGCATCTTTTAACACCGAGAAGTCGGAGATATCATCGGGCTGTAAACGTGCCATGTCTGTAGCAGATGATTCCACACCATCAATAAGGATTAAGGGATCCATCTTCCCGCTTCCAAAGGATGAAAGTCCACGGATGTAGAACGTGGAGTTATCCGTTCCTAACCCAGGTTCACCGCTGCTTTGAAAGGCAATCATACCAGCGACTTGTCCGGCCAAAGCATTTGTTAGGTTGGATGATGCGGTTTTCAGGTCTTTGACATTTACAGTGGTGATGGAGCTGACCATACTAGCCTTCTTTTGCGTGCCTCCAAACCCCGTAACGGTGACTTCTTCGATGGTGGATTCGTCCGAAATAAGTTGGATATCCAGTTCCAATACGTTGTTTTTTATGCCGGTTTCCTGCGCCAGCTTAATGGTTTTTGATTTAAATCCCACGGAAAAAAAGGTGATTTCCGCATTTCTATTTGTTCGCAAAGTAAAGCGTCCGAATCCATCTGTAGATACTGTTTGCACTGCGGATCCAGTGACTTTAACTGATACTCCCGGTAGTCCTGCCGTGGAGTCGCGAACAACGCCTTTTACCTCGATCTGCTCTTGTGCATAAGCCACAGAGAAGACGGGTTGAAATAGCGTGAAGCATAAGGTTAGAAAAAATAGGTACCTCATAGAGCCTAAAAATTAAATGGTTAGCGTTGTGTGTTAATTTTTTTAGACAAAAAAGTAGCCGTTTAAATGTTGACAGTACATTTAAAAAATTGAAAAGCAAATGCCCAATGCTTTTTCTTTTGTTTTTTTAACTGATCGTTTTAAATCGTGCTAAATGTTTGTGTTAGTCTTGCTTGTTTTGGTTTATAATAACTTATCACAAATATGATACAAAAAAATATAACTGTCAATAGTACGCTTAATATTTTTTTACATTTATTAACATTTTTTGTAAAGTCGTGAATTCGTAAATAAAGTAGATGAGTTTTTGCAAAGCGAGTATTTTAGTAACGGCCTTGGTTTTTTCTACGTTTATCTTTGATCAGGAAATTCTGTTAAGAACGAAACAATGTCTGAGCGAAGCGAGTTTGTTTCGTTTAAGAATTTACGATAAAAGATAGTAGAAATAACCTAGCCTTGACTTTTTATGAATTCGTGTTTATCTTTTTGTATTCATGAGCTTCCTGCGGTCGGTTTGGTTCTTTTTTTCAAAAAAGAACTGGGCTGTCCGTCCACAGAAGACGAAAAGAAAGCTTGCCCCGGCTTGAGGGGCTATGACTTATTGGTTACGAAGTGACGGAAGAGTTACAGGGTTACATTTTTTGTGAAGATGTAAAGTCGTGAATTCGTAAAGTCGTTGAAGGTTTTTAGTTATGAAGTTATAGGAGAGCTACAACGTAAAGCTGTAATAAAGTTATATCGGATGTAAAGGGCTGCTTAATAGGTATGTTAAAAAAACTCTTGAAGGGATTTGGAAGTGCTGTATGGGCAAAGGACTTTTTTGCCCATACAGTCGACTTGATCATGGATATCGCGTTTGCTGTATTTATTAAAAATCGATCATAGTTTATGAATCGCTTTGCTTTCTGGGTAATATTTTTTTGCTTGGTCTAATAAAATACTCGCTTCTTTAGGTTGATTTCGATCCCGGGCTAAACGGATAAGTTCAATATACACTTGCTGGCTGGGTAGGAATGTATACCCCAGTTGTTCTGCGAGACGATCGTAGGATTGTTGCAGTATTGCTGGATTTTTGATAATGGACTTTACGGGAAGATCAATTTCTTTAAAAAGAAACTTAAATGCGTCGTATGTAGCAGGAATTGGTATTGTGCCATGGTCATCATCAGGATAATACTTAAAATGCCATCGATGTGATGGGATCCTTGAATTGGGCAATGTCTGCTCTCCAAATTTCTTGATGGCATTGTGGTGCTCGTCATGTACTTGCTGCCGATTGTTATAGACGATGTTACTCGCTAGCGCAACAAAAATATTCCGATCTGAGCATTGTTCTGTGGCTAGTGTTTTTTCGGCTTGGTTGGCTATTCGATGGGAGTTCCACCAAAGGCTAGGCTCAATAATGATATAGGCATTAAACATCGTTGTTTGCTGTATAAGAATGTCTGTCGCAGCTAATCCTCCGAAAGAATGGCCAATCAATATGTTGAAAGGAGCTGTTCTGTATCGTGCGTTCATGTGGGGGAAAAGCTCTTCTTTGATGAATTTTGTAAAAAGGGTTAAGCCACCCGCTTCTTTAAAGCCTTTGCTATCGCCTTCTACAGGTGGAACCAAGCTGGGGGTGAGATCGCGTGTCCGGTTCGTATTTGGTATTCCAACAATAATTGCCTCGGGCATCATTGGGAAACGTTTCTGCGCGAGATAATGATGCATGGCTTCCACACTTTTAAAGTTCTCTGCTCCATCCAGCAAATAGATCACCGGATAGTTCGTCTCCTGTAGATCGCTATCGTTGTAACTCGCGGGAAGAGATAGTAATAAGCTGCGGTTTTCGTGAAGGATATTGGAATATAGACTGTCTTTTACTACGGATGCTTGGGCACTATGCAGTGTAGCAATGATGAACCATCCTAAGATGGTCCATCGTTTTTGCTGTTTTTTTCTTCTGTTCATGAAAATTTTCTAAAATCGGTAGGCAAAATTTAAAATAAATTGTCTTGTTGCTTGTGGCAGAGCATAGTAGGATGAACTCCAATATTCTTTATTTGTCAGATTGTTTAATTTTAAACCAACGCGGTATTTCGTTTTATCGTAGAAGACTGCAGCATCATATTTTACATAGCCTGGAATCGTGACGGTATTAGCTTCGTCCCAATAGACATCGCTAGATAGGTTCCCGCCGAAACCTATGCCCAAGCCTTTTAAATAACCCTGCATAGCTCTGTAACTTACCCAAAGGTTTCCTACATGTTCAGGTGCAGAGTAAGGTCTTTTGCCGACGATGCTGGGAGATCCCTCGGTGTATTTGGCATCGTTGTAACCGTAACCAAAAATAATATGCACGCCATTGATCGGTTGAGCAATTAGATCTGCTTCAAAACCTTTGTTTCTTTGTGTGCCATCTTGCACGGAAACAGCAACACTTTCGCCGTTTGAATCCGTTGCAGTAGTCGACCTGACACGATTTCTAACACGGATATCGTAGTAACTTACTGTTCCATTTAGCTTTCCTTTTAGGAGTTCAAATTTAAAGCCGCCTTCCCATTGATTGGCATGTTCTGGTTTGAAAGCTACAGGTTCATCTGGGCTTTCCGGAGTTACCGCTGGTGCTACATTTTGGAATCCATCCATGAAATTGGCGAATAAGGAAATTCGTTGCGGTACAATTTGATATACGAGTCCTAATTTTGGGGATAAGGAGGTCTGTTCGTAGTTATCTACATTACTGAAATGATCAATACGCAAACTGGCCATTGCTAAAAATCTATCTGTAATATTGAGCACGTCGGACACATAAGCACTGTAGGTGCGTTGGTTACGTTTGTTTTGGCTCCTGCGTGCGCTTGCTAATGCATTTTCATAAGCACCGAGATTGATATCGACATTGTCGCCATTGATGGCTACTTTGTCATATGGATTGATTGTCGCACGTCGGTCACTGGTTTGAAGTTGTGTATAGTCTAGGCCTATCAACAACCTATTTCGAAGTTGCCCGATGTTGAAGTCGCCTATAAAGTTTTGTTGGATTTGGTTTGTTAGAAATTGACTGGGAATATTCATCAATCGTCGGCCTAGGCTATCGAAGCTATTCACGAGTAAGAAAACATAATTGGCATTGTTTTGGGTGTTTGCGTAAGAAATGGCTGTCTGCGATGTCCATTGATCGGATATACGGTAGGTTGCTTTTCCATGAGCTGTAAATATTTTGGCTTTGCTTGTGATCTCATCCGTCGTGTAGGATTTCTTAAAGTCCCAGTTGAGTTCATCTATGTTGGATATGCTTCCAGCTATTGCACCTAAGGCAATGTAGCTCGTGCTACGTTCACTATTGAAGTATTCAAAATCGAAATCTAGGGTAAGATTTTCGTTTGGTTTGTAGGTAAATGCAGGGGCAATTAATAATGTGTTGTTCACGCCGAAATCTTGGAAACTACGCTCGCGATGAAGTGCAGTATTGATGCGAAATAACATGTTTTTTTCATCGTTTAACGGTGTGTTGTAATCTGCTGTGAATCGCCCTAATCCAAAGCTTCCCATATTGAAGGACACCTCGCCTTGTTGTACGTCTAGTGGTTTTTTTGTGACGCGGTTCACTAGCCCTCCGTAGGAAATTAGTGTTGATCCATAAAGAGTTGCTGAAGGACCTTTAATAACTTCTATACTTTCAAGATTGGCCGGGTCAGAAAGGGAGACATAGTTTGTTGCCATACCATTTCGTATAGATCCAGCTCCATCTGCACCTGAGAATCCTCTGATACGCATGGATAATCCGGTTCCTCCGGATCCTACCCCTAAAGAGATGTTACTTAGTCCGGGTACGGTCATTAATGCTGTCTGCAGATCTACGGCTTGTTGCTCGACAAAGAGTTCCTTAGGAACAACGGTGTAAACCTGTGGGTTTTCGAGGTTTGACAGGGGTAATTTAGCTACATATTCGCTTTCTTTCTTTGCGAATTTATTGGCTGCCGCGTTTATAGTCACTTCATTAAGCTGTTGTATATTGGCTTCTAGCGTTATAGTAAGCGGTGTGTTGTTGGTTTTGACTTCAATAGGTCGCTCAATCGGCGAAAATCCAAATAATCGTATACTTAATGTATATTGGCCTAATGGAATTTTTCGAAGAGAGAAGTTCCCCTTGTAGTCGCTGGCTGTAGCGAAATTGGTCGAGAGTAAGCTGATGGTAACTCCAGGTGCGGCAGCTCCATCTGAGGTTAAAATAGACCCGCTAATGTCAGCAAGTTGTCGTTCTTGTGCCCTCGTAAAAATTGTTGCTGTACACGAGAATGTGCAGACAAGAAGGAATGTGTAAAATTTGCTCATTTTGTTATATTTGTTTAGACTATTTTTAAATAAGCGAATTTATAGCCTTTTTAAAACATGGAAATAACGCAAAATAGATTAATGATGACGCAAAATGAAAAGTAGCGATACGATTAGAAAAGCGATTAAAGATATAGAAAGAACGGCGGATCGGAATGTAAGTAAATCGCCTAGCTTAGCGGCGAATGTTTTTGATAAGCATTATAGCTTTGAACAAAAACATCTTTTGGTAAATGAGTCAACCATTTTACTGGAACATCGTTATATTGTTTATCGAGAGTGGTTTGTGGATGAGCCGGTAGCTGTAGAACGAAAAGATGTTGAACCTTTTTTAAAGATGCAATTCGAGTTGGAGGGAGGGTCTTACTTTGAAGGGGTGGATGCGGATACAACAATCAGAATAGGAGATAAATGTCATAATATTATTTTTGTCGCAGAACCAGGGGGTACACTGTTTTATGAGTGCTCTAGAAAGACGTTGGATATTCTTCTTGATCAGGACTATTTTGAAAAGCTTACGTTGGATTTAAGCTTTACAACGTTGAACAGATTCAAGAGGTTTATGCGGCAAGGTAAAACCTGCCAATTGATGGATGTAAGTCGGGAAATAACACCGGATATGTTTGCGGTTATTCAACGGATTTTGTTCTGTAAGTACAAAGGACAGCTACAGTCTCTTTTTATGGATGCACAAATACAAACACTGTTGTGTCTGCAATTGGATCAGTGTTTGCATGTGCGTGGATCTTCTAGAGCTAATCGCACCCTTGATAGCAAGTTAGCCGCAAAAGTGAAAGGATATATTGACGACTTTCCATTTAAGTTGATATATATAAAGGATCTGGCATTGATTTTTAATGTAGATGTCGAACGCTTGCGCACTGTTTTTAAAAAGAGCTTTGGAAAGTCCTTGTACCAGTATATGCTAGATCAGAGGTTGCAGTATGCTTTAGGACTTCTTCAAAGTGGCGACATGCAAGTAAAAGAAGTCGCATATAGAATTGGATACCAACATCCACAACATTTTATAAAAGCATTTAAAAATAAGTTTGGTTATTGTCCAGGATCAGTTATTGTTGATGTTATTGAAGAGGTTCTTTAGGAGTAATAAGGTACATCTTCCATGCTGTGTTTTCCACTTTGTGCTATCAAATTATTAGGCTTAATTACCTGATGAGAAGATCTGCCATGAAACAAGGAGAGATATGCCGCATAATTTATGCTATTCCTCTCCCTGTTTATACAATTAAGGCTAGTTTTTATTTTTCTAATGCTGTCTTTAGTGCAGCTAAAGCCCGATAAATCAGTTTATACGCGCCCTCGGTTCGCATTTCAAAATGCGTAGCCAACTCTGCGTAACTATAATCTTCGACAAAATAGAGGTAAATAGCTTCCCGCTGCTTTCCGGTCAATTGTTGCATATGTTTTTCAATGAGCGGAGATAGCGGGATCTGCTGGTAAAAGGGAAGTTCAACTTCGGCGGCACCATTTAAAAGATCGAGATCCTGTAAATCGCCAACATAAAGCTCTCGTTTTTTTAGCTGTTGTTTGTTGTAAATTACATTGCGTAGCGCGCGCAATAGATAATGTTTTGGCGATGGAGGCGAATTTAAATTTGCTCGGTTTTGCCAAAGCTTGACAAACAGATCCTGAACGCAATCAGAAACAAAGGTATGATCGGGCAAAAAGCTGTAACCATAGTTATAGAGCATGTCGTGGAATAGTGTATGCAGTTGACGAAATGCATGTGCGTCAGACTGGATGAACTTCGTCCATAACAATTGATGATCTGCTGATTTTTCTGTGATGCCCAACTCAATCTTGAATGTTTCCATTGCAAATTTACTTCTATTTAGATTAATTCCAAATAATATTAACGTTATAACTTCTTTTTACTGTTGATGATACTTAAGGTACGTGTGGCTTCCTTCTTTAAGTTGCTGTTTTGATGCTTCACGAGTAGTTCGCAAGCTTCTAAAATGCTTGGTTTTTGGTACGAACGATCAAACCAACTGAGGGCTTCTATGGCTTGTATCCGCAGGGTTAGATTTTCTTGTTCATCTAAGATCAAACGGATCAGATGGGGAACGGCCTCGTGGTAGCGATAGGCACGCATGGTGCGGATACTAAAGGCACGTGTCTTCGTATCTTTGTCTTTACTATCGATATTTTGGTAATCGGCTTGAATTTTCTGCTCTCCGTTTTTCACGACCTGTAGCAGCTGTTCCTGAATCTCCGAACGATGGAGAATCTGTTCGGCGTTTGCTAGTTGCCGGATAACTTCTTCCCGCGTTGCTTCAGCAGGCATGAAGGCTAGTACGTTTCGTACACGGCTCGCCACACGCTCGGAATGTCGGTCTAGGATCGCGCTGCGCACCAGTGCAGAAATGAACGCTTTGTTTCCCTTTTCGCCGATGAGTTGGGCGGCTAGTCGCCTCGTTAGTTCATAGGGATCTTCGAGTGCGAGTGGCAGAACTTCTTCGAATTCGTCTTGATCGATTTTCGAAAGCAGTAATAGTGCCTGCAAGCGTACAGTAAGGTCGTTGGACGCTAAAAAGAGATTCTTTGCATATGCTGAAAATCCGGGATCGCCAATAATGTAAAGCTGTTGCAGCGCTAGATTTCGAATATCGGCGGCAGGATGTAGCATTTGCTTTTTCCAAAATGAACGGTAGGCTTTTGGATCTTGAACAGCTTCATTCAAGAGTGCGAGCGTAGGATCCTCATTTTGAAAAGAAAAGGTAGGATCACCGAACAAATGTGTTTCTAAGTAGGCTGTTTGTTTGAGCCAATTTCCGCTCCGTAGTCCGTAGGATAGGCTACCTAAGAGTTTGTCTGACCAAATGTCTTGTAGAATACCCACGCTACTGGCTATGGTTACTTGTGTATTGCCATTTTGAAAAGGGTAACGCGCAGCGATGTAATCGTCGAGATGAAAGGAACCGTTGTCGCAGGCATCTAGAATGATAAATTTTGCACTGGACCGGATCGTTTCCAGGTCGCTGCTATACAAATCGGCTAGCGCATTGTCAAGCGAGTCTATTTCCTTTACCGAATCTATTAAGGCATTGTTCATCCAGGAGAGCGGAACGTCAAGCCATTCTTGATACCTTTTTTTTGCAGCTTCCACATCTCCTTTTTTTTCTGCGACTCCTTGAATCTTGTTTCGTAGGTAGCGTTTAATGTTTTCAATAGAGGGTTGCGGTGCCGTAGCATAGGGATAGCCATTTAGCAGTTGGGCATCAGGACTGCCGTGACCATGATAGATGGCTAAATCAAGATCCTTTCGTTGTATTTCACTTAGGTAAGCTGCCCGCATTGATTTTTCCATGCGAAAATTTAGAAAATTTGCTTTTCCGCCTCTTGCGAATAATCGTGGCAGCTGCTCCCGTAAAACAACTTGTTCGCCTGCCCAAGCATTGAGCGACTCCGAATGGTAGCCATGGCCTGCGTACACCATCGCTTGATCGAGCAGCTCGGAGCTTCTTGGCTGGCTGACCTTGGTTAGATAGGCACTGATCTGCTCGTAAAAATGGGCATCGTGAACGGGTTTTATCCGTGCTGAATAGATATCCATCTCAATGTATTGAGGCGAGGATGGGGCAAGACTGTAATAGAAATAGTTTGTTTGTACACTATCTCGTTTGATAAAATCGAATGTCAAGTCAAAATCGTCGTAGTAGCGATCGGAGGGAACGGATGAACGCTGCCATGCGATGCGCTGATCCATCTTGAAAGTCGATGTAAGATGCTGTGCATCACGAATCATGGGCACAGGAATATTTCCTACAAAAACACTGCCTTCCAGGTTTTCGTTACGATAGAGTTCCTGTAATAGGGCACGTATTTGTGCAGGATCAGACCAATTATGGTGAATGAGGTAAGCGCCTAGTCCTTTTTGCTCCACGGCTCTTTTGTAAGCAAATAGTTCGGTTTTACAATGCATATAGGTGCTGTCATCGACGACTATGGCAAAGGTGGTTTTGTATTTTCCTTTGCTGGGCTTCTCGATGGTCTGGGCTTCCACCTTGAGGCTGACACCTAAAGATAGAAGACATATTAGTAGAGGGAGGAATGGTATGCGCATATTTTTTGTTAATGGTCGTGACTTTGTGAAAGGGCTTCTGGATTGATCATGATATGGGCTTTGTAGCTGCCTGCATCCATGAGCCAAGGCATGCCTGGAAGTGCAGGCTTATCTGGAAGGCCGGTACTTGCTGCTGTAGCATAAGGCACATAGATAACGTATCTCCTCCATGCACTATCTATTTCTCCCGTGTCTTCGTTGAGATCGCTCGTTTTTCCCCAGTAACAGAATAGTGTGCTAGGCCCCTGTGGCATGCTTAATTTACCGGCTTTGATCTCTGCCTCACGAACCTCATTTTTTTGTTTGCTGTTCTTGCCTTCGGCTGTCAGTTCGCGACCTCTTGCCATGAAGGGATCCAGACTGGCCGGATAGGCGTAGCTATACAACATTGTTTTGCTGGGCTTAGGTGCTAAACAAACAAAGTCATTGCTGCCCTCGCGTAGGGTGACAAATTTGCCCTCTGCATTATAACCCAAGATTTTCGCTCCTGCTCTTTTCTCGACTGGAGCGGCCATTTCTGCAATCTTTATTTGTAGATCTTGGGGTAAGGAGGGTACGGCTTTAGCGTGTTGCTGCGCCCGACCTTGCACTACGCTAAGGATCAGTAGGCTGACTAGGTAACATATGTTTTTTTTCATAAAGCTGTGTTTTTTGTTTTACGTTGGGACTTAGTGATACAGGCCTATACTTAAATTGACTTGTCCTCGGTTTTGTCCATAATTACTATAATTAGCGTTTTCTAAACGGTATAGATGGGCATAACTTCCTTGTATATACCACTGCACTTTTGGCATTTGCTGAAAACGTACCATGCGTTTGACATCCCAAGAACCTTGGATTTTTGGTGCAACTAGATAGTCAAAATCTGGGTAAAGTATTTGCTCTGCTGTAGTGTTTAAACCTGATTTAGGCGTGTAGTTTAATGATTTCTGTAAGGTTTGATCGTAAGAAAGACGCATATTAAAACGCCAATTGTGCAGACGGTTGTAAGCGATATGCCCGGTAAGAATGAGCTTATCGATCTTTTGTGCACTGATTTGGGTGTAAAGGTAATCTTCCTGTAGGGTTTCGTAACGCGCTCCTGCTCCCCATCGTATGCCGATATCGCCTGTTGGCAATGGTACGGCCCACTGGTATTGCAGGTCTATATCTTTTTTGCTGCGTTGGTATAAAATGCCAGAAAAGGTGGTGATGTATTGGGAACTGCTATTGTCGAATGTCGTATGGTATTCTGTGCCCTCATCTTGCTGTTGTCCAATTGCTAATTTTAGCTGTTGCCAGATGGCATTTTTCTTTAATAAGGTAATACTTGCGCTCGTTTGTCTACTGTCATAGTCTCCTGCCGGCATGGGATATGTACTTCCGTCTCGTGTTGATTCGTTGTATCTTCTGTAATCTGCAGCAGCAGTCAGTTCGTAATACGTGTTAAACTTCTTTTGGTATTGCAGTCCCGCATTCCAGGATTGCCCATTGTAGGCACGTGAAGCCGTGGAAGACACCGGAATAATACCATCATGGATGCTGAGGCCTTTTAGACGATAAATGTTGTGTGACGTAGAAGCTTGTCGGATTTCGATTGCGATATCTTCTTTGTCAAATCCATAGCCAACCTGTGCGCCAATTTTTTGGTTAGCGCTTATTTGCCATAGTGCGGACGGACTGATTTGTAGATTATTCTGATTGCTTAATGGACGAGGATCAATTTGCTTGGCACCCGTAGCTACCCTGAATTTTAGGTCCATACCCAACAGCAATTTATCGTTCAATATAGGAAGAGTGGAGACTTTCGTCTGTAGATCTATAAATTGCTTGTTCCAAGTACCTCCAATGGAATCGGCAAGGATGTAAGGCGTACCTCGATAGGGATCGAGCACTGATGTCCATTGCAGATCTTTGTCTTGTTGCTGTCGGAAGCTGAATTTTCCGTACCAAATGAGGTGCTTTGTTTGCTGATAGCGTTCGGTTTGTAGTGAAAAAGATGCCGACGAGCTAGCTTGCTGAGGACGTCTGAAGTTTCCCCACAAGGCCGATCCCGTGATTTGACTATGACCGGTATTGCCCGCCCTTAAATCGTAAAGTCCTGTTGCGTTTTTTGTTTGCAACAGACTGCTGTAAAATGCTGTTGCTTCCCATATTCCTAGGACATTATTGTTGGCGCTGTCGGGCATGACAGTCGCTTGCCCAAAGAGCCTGCTCGATAGAAGCAGACCCTTGGTCAAGAATATAAGCGTTAGGTACTTTCGTTTGTTTGTCATTACCAACCTTTTGGTGTCGGGGTACTAATCATTTGGAAATCATTGCTGCTGTTGTTGCTATCCTGTAGGACATTTCTGCCGTTGATTGTTGTTTTTATTTTGCGGATTATTGCCTCTCCCGTGTAGCTGTTTGTACAGAATTGGAATCCAGCATCGACGTTGGACGGTAATCTTTTGAAGTTGGATACGGAAGCATTGCTGACACAATCTAAGGCGTCTATAAGTGAATCGACAGGCACTTGTGGATAAGTTCTGGTGGAGGTGCTGTTTGGTTCTGCCACAAGTGGAAGGTTATCTACGCCAGCGTGACGAAAGATAGCGTAACTTGGCCCAAATACTGTTGGAAACCAATCGATAACGGTGGCAATGCCAAAATGTTTCACCAACATGTTAGGTACATCTGGATTATCGGTATCGCGACCCGCAGTTTCCCAATAGACTTCCATATCTGCAATACCTTGACCTAGGTCTACGGGTGAGTTTGGATTGCCTAAGGTTGCGTCGCTTTTATGATTGATTGCTGATCGTGCGATGAGGAAAGATGCGCCTGGAATAACAGGATATGTGGTGCCGTCGCCAGGCACCATAAAGATGTTTTGGAAATAGACAAAATCAGTGTCACCGGCAAAACCACTTGGTTTGGATGATGATGATATATAGGGATTTCCTACGATGTCCCCAACGCATAGCCCATCGGCATAAAGGGTGTCGGCTGAATTGTTATACAACTCTACAAATTGATCGTTGGAATAGGTAGGGCTACCTGAAGCGCCGGTGTAATAGACTTGTTTGATAACCCAACCGCCTGGACTTGAGCCTTTCAAGGCTAATTGTATGCTGCCTGCTTCTTGTATGCTCAGGTTGTTGACTGTGGCACTAAGATATACTTCTCCTTCGAGTCCGGTCAACTCTAAGGCTTCGCTTGTACCGAGGTCTTTTGTTGCGCTGACTTGGTAGGTGCCAGGGAGTAATCCCGTAAAGTTGGCTACTCCTTCGTCATCTGTTGTTACGGATTTGCTCTCTCCTGTAAAACTATTGGTGAGTTTGACCACAGTATTTGCTGCGATCTGGGTTTTGTAGCTGCTTGGATAACTTACTTCTACCGTGTAATCGACCGTAATTGTCGTGTTGTTATCTTTTTTGCAGCTCCAAATGCTGCTTATTAAAATCAGTGCTACGAATTGATAAATTGTTTTCATGTTATTATGTATTTAACCTTTTAAAATAGTTTCATTTGTAATTCTAGACCAAAGAATAGTGCTGGATTCCGCTGTGAGTAGACATTCGTGTATCGATTGCTGCTTTCTATTGGGCGGTGTTTGAATATGTTGTTGGCGAAGAAGGAAAACTGAACGTTTCTGCTTAATTCCTTGGTTAGTCTGAAATTGAATAACCATAAGGGCTTCCAACTTTCGGTGATATAGTATGCATCGGCGATATCTAGGATAATATCTTCGTCGGTTTCCGGGGCTAGTGCTTCGCGCTCGGCCTCGCTCAACCAGTTTACGGATCCATCGGACAGCGAAAGGTAGCCGATGGCATTCTTTTCGTAACCAAGATATTTGTTCTTGTCAATCCAGGTCGTTTGTGCCGTGAGCGTGGCGATGAGGCGAAAGCTTGGAATGTGATGGATAAGCCGGATTGTACTGTTCAGCCTCTCGTCTTCTTTGCCTCGCCCTGCAGGATAAATACCAACACGTTGCCGTTGTTGGCTACTTATGACTGATTTTTTTAACATGTAAAATGTTTGCTGAGTTGACTTGCTATTCATCCAGGCACCATTGATAACAATGGAAGTATTTAGGGCATCTATTCGGCCGAAGTCAACATCAAACTCGATTCCTTTATTCGTCAGTTCTCGCCCGTTGGTGGGTCTCTGAAAACTAACGAAGTAATTGTTGTAAGCTGTTGGTGATTCACTAACGACGGGCTTGCTGCCCTCGGGTCTTGATGTGACACTGTATAGCGGAACATTCAGTATTTGATAGGAGCTGAGATCGTCTTGATAATCGTAAGCGTTTATGGTACGTTCATGATACCCGGTTACTTGTATACGTTGTTTGTTTTTGTGCCAAGTAAATCCGAGTTCTTTTTTATGGTTGACGGCCATCTTGAGGTCTTCGTTAACGGTTGGGAAAACATAGGTGCTGACCAATACAAGTCGTTCAGCTACATTTTCGCTCGTGTGGTTGAGACTTATTGCATCGAAATAGGCGTTTTGTGGATAGAGGTAGGCAAGTGTTGGGGACTTCGCCGCTAATCCATAACCCGCACGAATGCGAAGCTGTTTACTGAGATCATAACTGGCATTGATCCTTGGGGATAATACCTGCGCAAAACGGCTGTCAAAAATATAACGGGGCTGTATGTTGTCATACCGTAATCCAAGTTGGATGTCTAACATGCGTTGAGCCAGTGGAATACTGATCTTATCCTCAGCATAAAGCGATAACTGATGTAAGCCCGGGATGCTCTTGTAGGATCGTGGACGTGTGCCTACGCCGGTTGCTAAAGAGGGAGGAGTGTCTTCTGCATAGATTTTACCATCTCCGAAGTTATCATTTGTACGCCACTCTGCTCCCATTAATATCCTATGCTGTGTAGGCCCCATGTGTAAGAAAAACTCATTGTTTACACGTGCAAAAAAATTGAGGGGTTTACCATCTATCCAGAGTTGACTCTGATAGACGCCGTTAACTAAGGTGGCTTCATTTAATCCATTCTCCATCGCATACACGATGGGAAAGCCTCCCGACTCGAGTGATTCTTGAAAACCTTTTTGATGGGTATAGTCCAGTGAGACTGTATAGGTAAGTTGTCTGGAAAATTTTCGTTTTGTTTCCCAGGTACCATTTTGATACAGTCGGTAGCTATAATCGGAGGCTTTATTGCTGATGACAGATACATCATTTGGGTCGACTTTCTTTTGTCCTATGTTAGCGCTGTAAGAGAATCCGGTTTGCAGACGGAAGGTTGCATCGGTACCGACTATTTTTTCGTGTACCAGATTGCTGGTATAGCGGTTGAAAGTTTGGCTGGAATAGCGTTGATCGGAGACTGCGCGCGTATAGTCTAGATCGATGTTAACGACGCCGCTGTTGTGCGGAAGAGCAAATCCTTTTCCTGCGAAAAACTGACGTAACGTAGGGTTGACGCGTGTTTTGATTTCCAATGGCATTTCTCCCACGCGTGTTTTGACGATAATTGCGCCTGAAGTCAAGTCGCCGTAGCGTACCGAAGGGATTCCTCGTATAACCTCCACGGATTCTATGTTGTCGGCAGATAGCTGCCTAAAATCGACTCCGGCACCGGCTGTGGTGGCAAATGAGGCGTTCACGCCACCGGTCGCGGAGTTGCTAAACTGCATGTTTGCATTGTTGCTGATCGGTACACCATTGATGAGTAAGGCTGTGCCCAAACTTCCGCTATTGCTGGTGTTTATCTCGCGTAAGGATACTTTGTTGACACTGGTGAGTGCAGGATTCTGGGCTAATTTTCCAGGGAGGAGCTGCATGACGTCTGCAAGGCTTGTTGCTTGGACGTGATCGATAGCCATACGGTCGATCGTTGAGCGTGTGGCTTCGCCTCCCTCTTGGTTTTCTCTTGCGGTGACAGCTATCTCCTCCAAATTTAAATTTGCTAAACGCATCACGATACTATCTGTTGTCGGAGAGCTTGTTGGCTTGGTTTCTAGCCTGCTGCGACCTGCTTCATAACCGATGCGTTGCACCTGTATGGTGTAGGTGCCTGTTGGGATTTTGGAAAAAATAAATTTTCCCTCGGTATTGGTCTGTGTTTTTAAACCAAGCTCTTCGAGTGTGATGTTTGTGTATGGCAACGGGAGCTTGGACACACTATCGTAGACGACCGCTGCAATGCTAAATAAGGTTTCTTGCTCTTGCATTAAGGACTGAGACCAGTAATTCGGAGCTTGTAGAATGCTGTAGTATTTGCTTCCTGTATGTTTTGCTAATAATCCAATAGGTTCTAATACTTCTTTCAGGAGCTTCTCTACAGGAACGTTTTTATTTAGAGGACGACTAAACACGACTTTGTGTTGTATATCCGTGTGCTTGTAGACGAAACGAACTTGGTATTGTTTCTCGATAGCGGAAAGGAAATCAGTTAAGGGCAACCGTGTTTGAGCGTTTGAATTTGTTACGCTAAATAAAATATAAAGGGTAAGGAGTACGTATCTTGGACAGATGAAAGACTTGAACATATTAAGGGGTGCTAAGATCTGTGGATTGTGTGTGTACTTCTTTGTCTAGCAAGGTGGATAGACTTTTTAACAGCTGATTTTGCGACGAAAAAGGAAGAACCCCATCTAATAACTGTGTCGTATCTACCGATGTAGGTAACATGATTTGATTTCCAAAAACTTCCCTGTTGATACGTAATACTTCAAATAAGGGTGTTTTTTGAAGTGTCAGCTCTTGCTGTTGCCAATTGGCAACGAATGCAGGTTTTTCCTTCAGTTGAAATCCAGCATCGGATAAGGTCACTTCTTCGCCGGGTTTGAGCAGGGCCGTTTGATGATCTTTAGTGACGCGAACGGAGCCGCTTTCTAAATAAATACTGACCTGCTGGTATTGGCTGTTGATATGAAAGGTAGTTCCCAAGACTTCTACATGCCCGTTTTGGTTGGTATGCACGATAAATTGATCGGATGGATGAACTTTTGTTCCTTTTTGGTGCAGATGTTTTACCTTGAAATATGCATTTCCTTCTAACCACACTTCACGTTGTTCTTCTTTATGCCAAGATTTTTTGGTGCGAAGCGTCGCTTTTCCAACTAAGACGATGCTGCTGCTGTCAGGCAGCGTAATTTCTGTCCGACGACCATATTCATTTTTGTATTCAAGGGCTGCTGCGGAGGTTGTCCGCCCGTAATAGTGTAAGTAGGCAAATAGCATGCATAGTGGAATCAAACAGGCAGCTATACGTAGTATCATTTTGTTGTTGGGGAAACGCTTTATGATTTTTTTGTCATCCGCTGGAGAACTTATGGCAGATTCAATAGTGTCCCAATTGGCTCTCTTGATAGCGTTATGGCTTTGTTGTAGTGGCGTCGCCATCGTTAAAATGAATTCCTTCGCTTCTTTTATGCATTCTGCTTTATGGGGGTTATCCTGTATGAACGTGTTCCAGTATGGGGCATTCGTTTGGTAAAGAACCCATTCTTTAAAATCGCTATCGGCTAAAAAATCTAACATTTCAAAATCTTCGTGTGAAGGCATAGTATCGTGTTCTTTATTTATATACAGTTTAAATAAGGATAATTGCCCCATGAAGAAAAAATAGATGCATTTTAATTTGTGTACATTATATTGCTATAAGGCGAAAATGTTGTGATATAGCGATCTACTAGCTATCATACCGGAAAGAAAGAACTTTTGACAAGATCATTGATGTTTAACCCCTAAAAAGGGGCGGGCATGCCAGAGAAAGGACTCTTTCGCATGTTTTTTTTGATAGTATAGTATTTTAGTAGAGAATGTATATATTTACAAAAAATTAAACTAAACCCTTACCGCTGCGATTGCAATTATGAAGTATACAAGTGAAAATTTTCTGCTTGATGACTTCCGCTCAGGGAAGGAACCAGCTTTTGCTCATATCTTTCATCGTTACTATAATCGTATATGTTTGTTTGCTTCCAGTTTTGTGGATGAAACAAAGGAGGCGGAGGATCTAGCAGAAGAGAGTTTCCTGAAACTCTGGCAGGGTAAACGGGATTTTGAAACGCTCGACCATCTCAAGGCGGCTTTATACCAAACCACCCGCAGGCTTGGTATCAACTATCAAACGGCGCGACTCCGCCGTACCCAACGAATTGCGAAGTATGCAGCCGAGCAGGAACAAGTGGAAGAAAGTCAGTTGCAGCAAATTGTCTATGTGGAAGCAATGGCGGAATTGCATCAAGCACTGTCGAAACTTCCGCCTAAAGCCCAGCAAATTATCCGAGCCACCTATTTGGACGGAAAAAGCAATCAAGAAGTGGCCGATGAAATGAATTTACAGTTGCAGACGGTTAAAAATCAGAAATTGCGCGCTTTGGCGCTGTTGCGGAAAGAATTGGGGCGAGAATCTTTTCATTTTTTGCTGGCTGGTTTGTTTTTATTTGAAAAAATGTAGCAAATTTTATTTTTTTCTTTAGTACTTTTTTAAATCGGTGTGGTATTTATAAAAAGAAAGAGGAAAATATGTCGTATAAAAAGGAAGAAGAGTCGATTTATGTTGCTAAAATTATTGTAAAGGAGCTGCAAGGGCTTGCTACTGCCGAAGAATTATTGTTTTTAGAATCTTGGGTAAAGCAATCGGAAGACAATAGAGTTATTTTTGAAGCTTGTAAAGATAGCGGAAAGCTCCAGTCTGTAGAATCCCAATTCAGAAAATATGATAGTAAAAAGGCATATAACCACGTTTTAAAGCGGTCAGGAATAACGACGAATGCGACACGCGTCCAAAAAATACAGCGATGGATCCCTTATTTAGCGGCAGCAGTTGTGTTGTTGGTCTTCGCTTTTAGCTTTTATTGGTTCAAGAGCAATCAAACGATGCCATCCACTGTTGCTGATGTAGAAAGTTACGCGCCCGCGGGCAATAAAGCTACCATTCAATTGTCTGATGGCCGTACATTTCAGCTGGATGAGCATAGAGAGGGGGTACAGATTGATCAGAGGGGTGTGCGTTATAGCGACGGCAAATCACTGGTGGAGACGCCGGCGGTGGTGCATGCTAAGATTAGTACACCGCGTGGGGGAGTGTATCAAGTGACACTTCCTGATGGTAGTATCGTTAAATTGAATGCGGGGAGTTCTCTTACGTATCCTAGTGTTTTTCAGGGAGAAAATAGGGTGGTATCCTTGGAAGGGGAGGCCTACTTTGCCGTTGCCAAAAAGGAAAATCAACCTTTTATTGTGCAGGCGCGAGGACAGCAGGTGAAGGTATTGGGTACGCATTTTAATGTGGCGGCTTATGCGGAGGATGAACAGGTTAAAACAACATTGGTGGAAGGTCGTGTCGTGGTAAATCGAACGCATACAGATGGTCTTCTTCTTGCGCCAGGCGAGCAAGCTTTATTGCAGGGCGGAAAATTGTATAAGCAAGCAGTTGATGTGGAGCAAGAACTGGCTTGGTTTCACGGTAAATTTAATTTCGATGGTAAAAGTCTACGGCAAGTGATGACAGAGCTTGGCCGCTGGTACGATGTAGATGTCGTCTACCAGGGGGCTGTTCCTCAGGTAGAATTTTATGGGGGAACTTTCCGGGATGTTCAACTTGTTACCATATTGCGGGTGTTGAAAAATCACAATTTAAATTATACGCTGACGGCGGATCGCCGATTAGTAATATCGGCCTCAAACGAGGTTAAATAGAAAGGAGGAGATTTTAAGAAAAGGAAAAGCTGTTAAAAAGTCGAAGAGGTAGTTGCAATACCCCTTCGAACATATGGTTGGCAAAGAGCTGGCCATAAAAATTAAATCGTATCGGACCAAGTCCATCACTAACCTTAACAAAATTAATGAATATAAGTTACTTTTTGCGAGTGATCAAGCTAAGCGCATTCCTAATTTTTGTCGCATTCCTACAGGTCGGCAATGCGAGTTATGCCCAAAACATTACCTATTCTGGACGAAATGTGCCCCTACGGACAGTCTTGCAAGTTGTTAAACAGCAGACTTCTTATGAGGTTTTGGGAACAAAAGACCTACTGGATAAGGCTCATCCTGTATCTGTGGCGGTGAAAAATATGCCGCTTACTCATTTCTTGGATAAGCTATTCCAAACACAGGATATTCAGTACGCTATTGTTGATAAAACGATTTTACTGGAAAAGAAGCCTATTGTTAAATCGAAACAAATGACGCAGGGAACGTCTATCGGACTTGATTTTCAACAAGCCATACGGGGATTGGTCGTGGGGAAAAATCAACAGCCATTAGCTGGGGTATCGGTTACGGCGAATGGCTTGACGGTGGCTGTAGCCGATCATGATGGTCATTTTTCGCTGAAACAGACCGCAGGAGAGTTAAAGAAAATTACCTTGACCATGTTGGGGTATAAGACCCTTGTTATTTCCTTGCAGGAGGATAAGTTTGATTATAACATCCAAATGGAGGAGGAGTCTAGTGAAGTGGAACAGGTGGTGATAACGGGGTATCAGGTCATAAAAAAAGATTCGTACACGGGAACTGCGGTCACGAAAAGTGGGGAGGAATTGCGGCAGGTCAATCCGCAAAACGTTTTGCAGGCAATGCAGGTGTTTGATCCTTCTTTTAAATTGTTGGATAATAATTTGTCGGGCGCGAACCCGAATGCGATCCCTACTATTAATGTACGTGGGTCATCCTCATTACCTACGGGCAATAATGAAATTCTTCGACGGGATAATGTAACAGGTACGGTGAATATGCCTGCTTTTATTTTGGATGGTTTTGAGGTAGGTGTTCAGAAGGTGTTGGATCTGGATATGACTCGTATCGAGAGTGTCACGATTTTAAAAGACGCTGCGGCAACTGCCGTGTATGGATCTAGAGCAGCGAATGGGGTCATGGTTATCACGACTAAAGCACCTAAAGATGGAGCGTTGCGGTTGACGTATACGCATGAAAGTAATGTCAATATGCCTGATTTGACGGGCTACGATGTGTTGAATGCTGCGGAAAAGTTGGAGTACGAACGGTTGGCGGGTTTGTATGATGCGACTATACAGAATCAATCACAGGATGATCTGGATGAAATGTATTACCAAAAGTTGGCGAATGTGCTGGGAGGAGTCGATACGTATTGGTTATCACAGCCTGTGCGCACTGCTGTTGGTCAGAAACATGGTTTGTATGTGGAAGGTGGATCTTCTGCTTTTCGCTATGGTATAGACCTCCGCTATCAGACTCGTCCAGGGGTAATGAAAGGTTCTGCAAGGAACCAGTACTCGGGCGGACTGAATTTTAGTTACAACTTGAAAAATAGGTCGAGATTTCAAAATGAGCTTTCGGTTACGGTGGTACAGGGACAGGAGTCACCTTATGGAGATTTTTCCACATATGTACGCATGAATCCATATTATCGGATGTCTGATGGGAATGGAAATATCGTGCAAGAATCGGATATGTGGACGCGGGTACAGAGCTCTGGTGCTCGACAGTCGGAGTATGTGCTTAATCCACTTTACAATGCAACGCTTCACAGTTTTGACAATCTTGGCTATACCGAAATTGTAGATAATCTTTCCGGTGATTTTACGCTGGCAGAAGGATTAAATCTGCGCGGTCAAGTGAGTTTGCTGAAACGCATGAATACAGCGGATAACTTCTTGTCGCCATTGGCTAATGAATTTTACTTTTATCCGGCATCACAAACGGATGAAAAGGGGAGTTATAGTAGTTATACCAATAATGAATTGTATTGGGATGCGAATATCCGTTTGAATTGGTTGAAACAGATCGGCAAGCACGCTGTCAATACAGTTGCTGGTACCAACATCCGAACGGAGCGGGCCGATGCTCGTTCGTTTACTGCAATAGGTTTTCCTAACGATCGCTTTACAAGCATCGGTTTCGCTAAAGGCTACGCTGATAACGCGAGTCCTTGGAGTAGTTTAGCCCAGTCGCGCTTGTTTGGTGCTTTTGCCAGTACAAATTATTCTTATGCGAATAAATATCTTATGGATGCAACGGTGCGTATGGACGGTTCTTCTAAGTTTGGATCGAACAGACGAATTGCTCCGTTTTGGTCGGTAGGGATTGGATGGAATATGCATCAGGAATCTTGGCTACAAAACAGCTTCGTTAGTCAGTTACGTTTACGTGCGACAACTGGACTTACAGGTTCTGTACAGTTTTCGCCTTTTATGTCGAAGACGATTTATAGCTATGATCAAGACAACTGGTATTCTTCGGGTATTGGCGCTGTTGTGGGCAATTATGGAAATCCGGATCTTACTTGGCAAAGAACACAAAATACGGATGTCGGATTGGATTTGGGATTGTTTGCGGATCGTATTTTTATTTCCTCCCGATTGTATTATAGATTGACAAAAGATATTCTCGCCGATATTTCTCTGGCACCTTCTACAGGATTTGGTTCGTATAAAGAAAATTTGGGCGATATGGAAAATCGAGGTTTCGAGATTAACGCCAATTTAATCGCTGTCCGTAACGAAAAATGGACAGTGAGTTTTATGGCTAATGTGGTGCAAAATAACAACAAAATTGTGCGGATATCCAATACGTTAAAGAGCTATAATGACCGTGTTAATGAGGCGCAACAAGACGCTGCGTTGATGGGCGTACCTCTATTGCGTTACAACGAGGGGCAGTCTATGGATGCGATCTATGCGGTTCCTTCATTGGGTATAGATCCGGAAAATGGTCGCGAAGTCTTCGTCAAAAAGGATGGATCGTTGACCTACGATTGGAATGCTAGAGATATTGCTGTTGTGGCAGTAGCAACCCCAAAATTAGAGGGCTTTTGGGGTGGAACAGTGCGTTATAAACAAATTACAGCGGTAGCTTACTTTCAGGTCAGGATGGGAGGTAAGATGTACAACCAAACACTAGTAGATCGTGTGGAAAATGCAGATCCTAGGTATAATGTGGATCGTAGAGTATTGGAGGAGAAATGGAAAAATCCCGGGGATGTTACTTTCTATAAAAGTATCAGTGATTTAGGACAGACTAGGGTGTCTTCTCGTTTTATCATGCCCGATAACCTTTTTGCTCTGCAGTCGCTGTTTTTGTCTTATGATATGAGCCGTGCTTTTGCACAAAAGCTGTCTTTATCTACGCTGCGTCTAGGCGTTACAGCAAATGATATTTTTCGTTGGTCTTCGGTTCAGCAAGAACGCGGAATCAATTATCCTTTTGCCCGCAGTATCAGCTTCACTTTACAAGCGGCACTTTAACTATGGTATTCACACTAGCTACATTTAAAATGAAAAATTTAATATTAGGAATAGCTGCAGCAGCTTTTCTTCTTGCGACGTCGTGTACGAAATGGCTTGATGTACAACCGGAGAGTGATATTGATCAGTCGGTTTTGTTTACGACAGAAGAGGGATTTAAAGAGGCGCTATTAGGGGTTTACACGCGCTGTGCAAAGACAGATTTGTATGGTAAGGAATTGACGATTGGTACCCCGGAGGTTTTGGCCCAAAATTATACCATTGCTAGTTTCGACAATTACCGGTATTTGCAGACGAAGAATTATAAATACGACGATGGCAATTTTATCAGTCGCAAGGACAATATATGGAAGGGGTTGTACCACGGAATTGTGAATGCTAATCTAATCTTGGAGCAGATCGATCAAAAGCAACAGCTGTTTCTAGAGAATAATTACCAGTTAATCAAAGGAGAAGCCTTGGCCCTTCGAGCGTACTTACATTTTGATGCATTAAGGTTGTTTGCTCCATCTTTTCTAACTGGAGCCGATTCTGAGGGGATTCCTTATGTTACCAGTTACTCAAACAAGGTTACTAAAATGTATAAAGTACGGGAGGTTTTGGATTCTGCACTGCGTGATCTTGAAATGGCGAAGGCTTTACTGGAGGATGATCCAATAAGAAAGGCTTCCTATGTTGTAGGGTATCCTACAGTAAACGATACGCTTCGGAATACGGAATTGGACAATCGAAGTCTTTTTCTTCAAAATCGTCGGCACCGTCTAAACTATTTTGCAGTATGTGGTGCATTAGCACGTATATACTTGTACAAAGGGGATAAAACAAAAGCATTGCTGAATGCGCAAGCAGTAATCGACGCAAAGAAGTTTCCTTGGACTAACGCGACCGATTTCTTGGCGGTAGATGATAACAAGAAGGACAGGATTTTCTACAAAGAACTTCTTTTTGCTTGGTATATACCGGGGTTAACAAATGACTATAACAGTAATTGGTTTGCTTCAAGTAATAATGGAATGTATTTGGAACAGGATGATGGTCGCGCGATTTATGAAGCTTCTGGTGTAGGAGGAACGGATATGCGTTATGCACAATGGTTTGGTACGGTTGGTTTGGGATCGTCGTACATATCCGAAGTGCTAAAATATAGAAGAAGTACGTTGAGTGAGAATTTTGAAGCGAATCTACATTACTTGGTTGCACCGGCAATACGCTTGAGCGAGCTGTATTACATTGCTGCCGAGTGTACATATGCCACTGATCCCACGAAGGCGGTTGCTTACCTTGATGAGGTTCGTTTACATCGTGGAATAGGACAGAAAATACAGGTGACGAATGAGAGTGAGCTGCGAACGGAACTGCTGAAGGAATACAGGAAGGAGATGTATGGAGAAGGACAATTATTCTATGCATTCAAGAGGCTGAACGCAAATATTGTGGGATTGCAAGGAACCACCGTTCCTGCGAGTCAGGTTATTTTTGTCTGGCCTTTGCCTGACGATGAGATTATTTATGGACAACGTTAATCGAAATGACCAAATGAAAAAAATAATTATTTATCTCTATATCGCCTGCTTTTGTGCACTGTCATTTTGTGGCTGCGAAAAAGCATCGTTGGTGACTTATGATCAAGATGCTAATATTTACTTTGATCTCAGTCAGAGTAATCGCGACAGTATTGTTTACACTTTTGCTTATGATATGACGAAAGCGTTGGATACGCTACTTATTCCTGTTCGCATTATGGGGAATCGTGTTGCTAAAATGCGGGATTTTGAGGCCTATGTAGAGCGGGATTCTTCCACAGCCGTGGCTGATTTGCATTATAAAACATTAAGTAGTGCTTATAGCCTTGAGGCGAGTCAAGGCCGAGGAAGTCTGCCTTTGATCATTTATAATGTGCCTGATTTGGAGGAAAAGTCGGTGTCGCTTATCCTGAAATTGAAAGAGAGTGTGGATTTCGGCATTGATAATCCTCGGCTTATTCGCGCCCGGATCGTTCTTTCTGCCCGTTTGGAAAAACCGAATTGGTGGGATATGTGGCTTACGAACTACTCGCGTGTAAAGCATCAACTCTTTATGATCGTTACCGAGCAGACGTCCCTGAGTATGATCGGACTTGAAGCACCTAAAAATCTGTATTTCGCTAACCTTTTGACGATGATGTTAAATGATCCTTTTAAATGGGTTGCTAATAATCCTCAAAAAGGTTACGTGCTGACAACAGATGATAATGGAGCTACTTATGCTTTTTATCACAAAGAAAATCCGGCAAGGACTATGGTGCTCAAGAAAAACGAGGGGGCCGGGCGTTATTACTTTATAGATGAATTAGGAAAGGAGGTGAGATAATATGAGCGATTTAAATCAATATAAAAGAGGTGTTATCCATGTTCTGCTTAGCTGTGTTACGTTGTGGTTCTTTGCAAATTGCTACAAGGACAAAGGAAATTATGAGATCGATATACCCGATCGTCCTCTTGTAGCAGAATTGGATACATTATACGAAGCAACGGTAGGGGACAGCCTAGTCATCGTTCCTAAAATAACGGGGTTGGATACCTCAGAGGTTGACGGATTGTGGCGTATTGACGTGCCTGAGGCAGTATCTGCTGATTTGTATCACTACGAAGGTAAAGCGTTACGGATTGTATTTGGATTACAGGCAAAGTTATATACGGCACGCTTGACGCTGACAAATAAAGCAAATGGTATGAAGTATTTCTATAACTTCAAAATTCAGGGGCGAACAGAATTTTCACGCGGTTCTTTGGTGCTGAGTGTTGACGGGGGAATTACAAAGCTGTCGTTTATTAAGCCGGATAGCACGGTTCAGCCTAATATTTACGAGGCGCTTAATAATAAGCAGTTACCTGCTGATCCCTTACATATTCATTATTTGAGCAATCAATTTACAGGAGGAACTCCCCTGGGGTATTGGATCATTAGTAAACATGCTGGTGTGCGGCTTGATGTGAATAACCTGAAAGAAGACGAGCTTCGCCCTGCTACTTTGCGGGATAACTTTTTCCTGGCTCCCGAACAGATGGAAGTTGGTAGTTTACAAGGTTACCAGATGGGAACGCTCTTAGGGGTAATCAATGGGAAGTTTTATAATGGTACCACTTCTACCTGGGATCAATCAACAACATATGGGATGTTTGGAACTTATGCGGATGGTGAATATGAACTGTCTCCAAATTTTGTGCTGAGTTATATCAACGGTGCTTTTAGCATTATTGCTTTTGAAAAGATTAAAAAACAGTTTGTTCGTATTAATCTTTACGGTGGTGCCATGTATTTCGGTACGCAGTATTCTGTTGTTGGAGCGGAGATCTTTGATCCTACAGATGTTAAGTTGGATCTGTTGCAGTTGGTACAGATTAATAGTGCTGATACTTATGCTTATATGCGCGATGCGAATGGAGCTATTTATGAATTGAAATTCAATGTGAATTTTGATGGTCCATTTTTGTTTACGGCGGGGCATAAACGTGCTTTTGTACGACCTGAGTGGATGAGCGAGCAAACAAAGATGTTGGCTACGCGCAACGGGAATATCTATGTAGCTTATCAAAATAAGGTGTACCGTTATACGCCTATTAATCAGCAAGTGCAAGAACTGGCGACGGCCTTTGCGCAAAACGTGACGATGATGAAGTTAAGTGATAACGAAAATACGCTGGTGGTAGGCGCTGGTCAGCGCATTTACTACCTCGATATCCAAGTGGGTAAAAATGGCGTACTGACGGGGCAGATCGATGGTATTCCAGGGAATCCGGTAGATATGACTTGGAGAAATTAAATAATATAAAAATAGATAATTATAAAAAAAATATGAAGGTATTACAATTAGTCGCAGCCGTTCTACTGTTAAGTACAGGAATGCTAGTCGCACAGGAAACAGCGTTTGTCATCAAGGGAACAGCGCCAAAAAAATTTGATGGGAAGAAAATCTATATTGATTATACGAAGGATGGGTTTCCAGTGAGTGATTCGGCCGTGATAAATAAAGGAAGTTTTTTATTCAAGGGTATGGTAGATGAAGAGGGATATTCGCGTATGGTATTTGATGCCGAAGGAAAGGGAAAATTGATTGCTCAAAATATAGGCGATCGTTTATATTTTTATTTGGGAAATGAATCGTATAAAATAAATATCAAGGATTCGCTTCGCACAGCAAAGATTAGTGGTTCTGCATTACACGATGCTTATGTGGCTTATCTGCGGGAGATCGGTGGCGGATTTATGGATATTATCGATGCTGCGAATAAAGAATTTGCAGCGGTAAATAAGGATGCTGCGGACGCGAATCAACAGTATGAGGCGATCAAAAATAAATATGAAGCGCGTTTTGAGACGCGACGTGTAAAAGAACTTGCATTTGCCCAGCAAAACCCCAATTCGATTTTTTCTATTGATGCGCTGATTGATGTGGCAAATAAGCGAAAATTGTCGGAGTTGGAGCCTGTATTTTTGAATTTATCTAAATCCGTGAGGCAAACGACGGCAGCAAAGCAGTTAGAAGCTCGTTTTTTGGCAGATAAAAGTATTAAAGTTGGCAATCAGGCTCCTGATTTTTCGCAACCTGATACGGGAGGAAATATGGTGAAAGTTTCAGACTTTAAAGGGCAATATGTGTTGATTGATTTTTGGGCGAGCTGGTGTGGTCCGTGCCGTGCAGAGAACCCCAACTTATTGGAAGCTTACAGCAAATATAAACCTAAAGGATTGGAAGTTCTGGCGGTTTCATTGGACGATACAAAAGGTAGAGAGGCCTGGTTAAAAGCTATTAAAGATGATGGCCTGCCTTGGATACATGTTGCTGACCTGAAGGGTTGGAGCAACGAAGCTGCGGTTTTGTATGGGGTAAGGGCTGTTCCTCAAAATTATTTGGTTGATCCTGCTGGGAATATCATTGCGATTAACCTTCGCGGCGAAAAGCTTCATGAAGAGCTCGCTAAAGTGTTTGATAAAATGTAATGGTTGTTTAGTGTTTATAATAAGGCCCCGAATGTATGTTTGGGGCTTTTTTGCGTGTTTAGATGTTTCTTCTATCTTAATAAGTGATGCTTCGTAAAGATAACTTTATGGAAAAAAAATGTTGCTTTGTTTGAGTTAATGAAAGTTAAATGTTGTTTTATTTTGATTAAATCTAAATAGTGCTATCTTTGCCGTACTTTGGAAAAAGATCATCATAACACGTCCGTATCAATCACTAGAGCTTCTTTCGAGCGTTTATTCGACCGCTATTGGAAGGATATGCTTGCGTTTGCAATGAAGGTGACTCAGGATGAAGATGATGCTAAGGAAATTGTGCAAGATATGTTCAAATCCCTCTGGGAAAGACGTAATCAATTGTCCTTAGAGGACCCAGAAAGATATATATTCCGATCGGTGAAATTGAAGACGATGGAATTTATAAGGAATAAATCTATCAGAAAGCGTCATCACAACCTTATTATTAGCCGATCCGAAATTGGATATGAAGATCATCACGTGCAGGTTAACGAATTGCATGTAAAGGTAAAGCATGTTATTGACTCATTGCCTAGGCAATGTAAAAACGTATTTAAGATGAGTCGGGAAGAGGGGTTAACAAATAAGGAAATAGCAAAGATGTTGCTTATTTCGGAACGGGCTGTCGAATACCATATCAGCCGAGCTTTATCCACCTTAAAGTTATCTTTGGCACAAGAACGGTAAATGGAATAACAGGATGGAGAGCCGTAATTGATATTGCATATCAAAGCGAATTTAGTTAGGTTTGTAGTACTATAGATAATGAAGATAACTAAAGAGCTGCTAGAGAGGTACGAAGAAGGTCTGTGTGCAGATTACGAACGGCTTGCTGTCCAAGAGTGGCTTGAATCGGATTCTGTTGAAGTATATGCGTTGGATGAGACTATAGATGCCCCTAAAGTGAAAGCCGAGTTGTGGGACGAAATTGCCTCGTATATGGATCGTCCCGATTTGGAGTCTGTTTCTTTGCCTCAGAAGAGAAAGTTTTTTTCGATCCGTAAATTGACGTCAGTGGCGTCGGTACTGATTGTATGTTTTGGCTTCGCATGGTATTTTTACGCTCCCTCGGAGGTGTCTTCGGAGTCTTTTATTGTTAAAAATACAAACCCCGGATTGCAGCAGTTAACCGAACAGTTTTTTGATCTGACGTTAACACAAAATAGCTCTGCAAATATCGATGTTGAAGCGGGTAAGATTTTAGTTTCTGGTGATTTAATTTTTATGCCTAAACGCGATTTGTTGCTACGCGATGAACAACATAAGGAAAACTTCTCTTTCAAAGAAGGAGAAGTCTACTACCTGTCTGTTGATCCTAATACCAGCGAGTTGATTGTTTGGAAAGAGACTGACGTACAGTTTTTGCCTGCCATTCTTCAAAAGCATATTCGAAAGCAATTTCACCTCTCTTGATCATGAAGTGGCTCTATTATCTTTTTTTGCTGATTTCCTTTTCATCGTGTGCGGTCGTAATGATAGGCTGTAAACAAGGCAGCGACAAGGGAACCTTCGATCCGTCTTATGCTTTATATGTGTCAAAAGGAGGTGCAGAAAGCTTCTTATTCGTTGATAGCACTTGGAATATGACAAGGAGTGTGCCGGTGCCCCATCGGTTGTTTAATCGTGAGTTTATTTACCGAAAGAATTTTATTTATCATGTAAATCCTACGTCAAACTATTTGCTAAAATACCGGTTGACAATGGATGGGCTATTTCCTGTAGATTCTATTGCCTTGGTTAATAGTAACATTGAGCAATATCACTGGAAAAATAATTCGGATACGTTACTCTTGTGCAATGTCGTCCACAGTGAACGGGATACTTGCTATTTATACGAGATCGATACAAAAGATTTTTCATTGATCCGTAAGAGCCTGATTCCGATTCCGCAGCATATAAAAGATTTTGATATTCTGAGTGTAGGTACAATAGATTTTTGGGATAACAAATTATGGATTGGCTATGCTTATAGTAAAGTGCTGAACAATAGAAGCTACACAACATTGGATACGATGTACTTTACGACGTTGGACTTTTCTAGTATGAAGATTATCGCAGAACAAAAGGATTCGAGATCGACCTACCCGGGAGGTATTAATACTATTCAGTCGTACGCTGCACGAGTCGAAAACGGCGATTATTATTTTATGAGTGGTCCGGGGATAGTCGCAGGAAATGTTCCAGATTTGCCGACTGCAATCTATCGTCGCAAGAATGCCGACAATTTAGTGGATACAGATTACGGTATAGATATTAGTCAAGCAATCAAAAATCATGCGTATGGTTTTTGGTATATAGGAAATGGGAAAGCTGTTGTGCGTGCGGAACGTAAAGACAAGTTTAAAGATATTTCTGACCACTATCTTGTTTACCAGTTTGAATATTATTTGATTGATATCTTGTCTGGTGAATTGTCAAAGCTTTCACTTCCTCTAGATAAGGGAACACGCAAAGAGAACGTGGTGCAGGATGGAGAATATTTGTATTTTGGCATAGACGATGAACAGAATAATCATGCGATATGGCAATATAACAAGAAATCTCAAAATACCAATAAGATTTTAACACCCAATCAACCAATTGATTATATTCTTCGGGTGGATAAATTAAACTAATTTCAATTTTTTTTTAAACTGGACCTTCGGTAAAGGCCTGTATATGCAACTTAGCTTATATATAATTAATCTAAGTAAAATATGTTTGGTCTGCAATGGAGACTAGGTCTTCTTTTAATGCTTATAGTTAGTCATGTTCACGGACAAGAAAATGGAATTAGGGGTATCGTAAAATCCGTAAAGGATAGCAAGGTTGTAGAAGGAGCAACGATTCAGGTGGTAGGCCACGAAGCTCAAAATACGATGACCGACGTGCAAGGTAGGTTTGTAATAAAAGGGTTGACGCCGGGCAGTTATACATTGCGGGTAAATGCAATCGGATATAAAGCGCAGTCAAAAACGATAAATATGGACCAGAATGCATCGAGTGACGTTGATTTTGTGTTGGAACTGGATGATAAGGCGATTGATCAAGTGTTTGTCGAAGGAAAATCACAGACCAAAAAGCTCCTTGAGTCTGGATTTAATGTGAATGTGATCGAGACGAAACAATATGCCAATAGTAATACGGATATTAACCAAATCTTGAATCGTACCACTGGGGTGAAGATCCGCGAACAAGGTGGTCTAGGATCGAACTTCTCTTTTTCTATCAATGGAATGTCTGGAAATCATATCAAATTTTACATTGATGGAGTTCCGATAGAGGCTTATGGCAGTGGTATGTCCTTTAATAATATTCCGGTGAATATTGTGGAACGTATCGAAGTTTATAAGGGAGTTACGCCAGCACATTTAACTTCCGATGCGTTGGGTGGTGCGGTAAATATTATCACGAAGAAAGACCAACGAAAGTCTATCGATGCTAGTTACAGCTTCGGATCATTTAACACCCATCGTGCAGCATTGAGTGGCAGCTATACCGATCCTAAAAAGGGATTGCATGTTAATGTGAATGCTTTTCATAATTACTCGGATAACGATTATCTGATGCGGACGAATCCGAAGGCGAGGGTATATTTGCAGGTATTGAATGAAGAAGGTACGGGCTTCGATACGATCCGTTCTGCTCGTCGTTGGCATGATGCTTATCGTTCTTCCATGTCGCAGGTTGAAGCGGGTTTATCGGGTAAAAAATGGGCCGATATCTTTGTGATGGGACTGACTTATTTGGATACGTATAAAGAGATACAGACCGGCGCAACGCAAGAGAAAATTTACGGACATGTCTTTGAAACAACAAATAGCATAGTTCCGAATTTACGTTATAAGAAAGATAATTTGTTTATCCCGGGATTGGCTGCTACAGTTTATGCTAATTATGCTTTTGGTAAGTCTGTCGTGACGGATACGAGTTCGAGTCGTGCGTATCGATGGGATGGTAGACCTGATGTTTCTTTTGCTGAAGCAGGAGAATTGGGTACGACAAAATCCATTGTACATTATAGTGGTTATAATGGGTTGTTGCAGACCACATTAAACTATCAGCTGAATAATAAGCAAACGATTAACTTGACGCATTCTTTTACCAGTAATTATAGAGAGAGCTATAATGAAATTGATCCGTATAATCATTCGTTTGCCCAAAATAATCGGGTAAATAGGCATGTGCTAGGTCTTAACTATATGCATGATTTATTGGATAAAAAATGGCGTAATCATATTTTTTCCAGGTATTATCATTTTGGCGGAAAGGTAGATAATCTGGATGGAACATCCACACAGCAATCAAAAGACTATATAGGATACGGTATTGCAAGTAGTTATTTTATCCTTGAAGACTTGGGGATTAAAGCATCTTACGAGCAAGCTTACAGGCTTCCTACTATGGTGGAATTATATGGAGATGGAACTTCCATATTGGCGAATACGGAGCTTGTACCTGAAGAAAGTGACAATTATAATCTTGGATTTTTCTATAATAAGGAATTTAATTTTAAGCATAAACTCTATGCCACAACGGCGGTATTTTACCGTGATGTAACAAATTATATTCATAAAACGCCTCCTGGTGTGGTCAGCGGATCCTCGGAAAATTTTAGTCAGTATTTTAATTATGGCGGAATAAAAGTAAAAGGAGCTGAATTTGAAGTGACTTATTCTTATTCCGATCTCTTAAAATTCACGCTGAATGCTAGTTATGAAAGTGCAGTGGATAGTGAGAAATACTCTAGGGGAACGAACCGTGTAAAAATTAGCTATAATAACAGATTGCCCGATAAGCCTTGGTTGTACGGAAACACGGATTTTATCATCGGTAAAAACAATGTTCTCGGAAAAGGAACCAGATTGGAATTTAATTGGTTTATGCAGTTTGTGAATGAGTACAGTACCACTTGGTCTAAACTAGGTGATCGGTCAACCAATTATTACATTCCAACACAATGGCTGCAAAATGCGGGAGTAACCTATTCCATTCGCGAAGGCCGCTATAACATCACTGTTGAAGGGCGCAATTTGACCGATAGGATTGCCTATGATAACTCAAAACTGCAGAAACCAGGACGTTTCTTGTCTGTGAAATTTCGATACAATTTAAATATATACTAAATATACTATGAATTATCTAAAACAATTGAAAAAGGGAATGTGGACGATGGGCTTGGCATTATTAGCTGGAGCTGTTGTGACTTCTTGTAAGAAAGATGATGCATCGACATCTGAAGATGTGGTTGACCCTGAATTTGCGATTATCGTCGGGACTGAAAATGGGCGCTATATGTTGCCTATTGAGGACTTGATGAGTGGGGTTATATCTCCTGAAGGTAAAGGGACCAATATTTCCGATATCTTGAGCTGGGAAGAAAATGTAATGCAAAAGGGGCGTGATATTTATCACGTTAATCCTACCGCAAATAAATTTGGAAAATACCGCTTTGAGAATGGCGTATTGACAACAATTCAGGAAATTCCTTTCTCACATTTTCCAAGTCTTTATCTGGGATGGCATGCTTGGTTAAGTGAAACGGAATTGATGTTCGGACCTCGTTCAAGTAATTACTATGCTATTGTGGATGTGAGTACGATGAAGGTGACAAAAAGTGGTGAGTTTGCAAAGACTAACGTTCCAGCAAACCACAGCAGAAGAGTTTTCTCTGTAATTCCTCAGGGATCAAAAATCTTTGTTGCTTATGGACTTTACAACGAAGAAACAAAAGTGCATTATGACAAATCGTATACGGGTGTTATCAGCTACCCTAGCTTGGATGATTTTGAAGAGACTGGTGAGGACAGTAGATCTGCTCCGTTGGGTACCGTAAGAAATTCGTATTTCAGCAATTTCCACGATAATGGATATACGTATATTTTAACGATTCCTATGCCTGTATTAGGGGGAGGAAAGGCTGGCTTGCCGACGGCAATGTACCGCGTTAAAGATGGTGAATATACGCTTGATAAGGACTACTTCTTTGATATTAGTGCGCAGCGGGATGGTGATAACCAACTTGGGGTAACGTATATCGGAAATGGTAAAGTGATGTTGATTAGTGCACATGATACAGATACAAATATTAAAGAGTTTAATGATTGGTGGTATGCTTCGATGTGGGAGTATTTGATTGTTGATATTAATACGCAGAAGGTGGTTAAGAAACTGGATTTCCCTCTTGTGGGTAACTCAAGATCAGGTGTAGTGCATGATGGTAAAGCTTATATTGCGGTGAACGATCCAAATGCAGATGGTGTTTATATCTGGGAGTACGATTCGAATACGGATAAGTTAACAAAAGGAGCCCGTGTAGATGGAGCTGACGGTGACACACCAATGTTGTATAGATTAAGATAAGAATTTATATAAATCGATGAGGTCTTCCTGTATAATCGTATACAGGAAGACCTTTTTTTTGAGAAGAGAGAAAAAAATGTGCATCGTTAACCTGTATGGAATAGCGAATGGATTAAGTAAAATATAGATATGCTAAAAATATTTAAAAAGCTGAATGCCTGGCTCCATTTGTGGTTAGGACTTGTGTCTGGGATCATTGTTGTGGTGCTTTCGATCACAGGCTGTGCACTTGTTTTTCAAGAGGAGATTAAATATGATTTCCTTTACAGCATACCCAAGGAGGCTGATAGACAGGGGGAACAGCTTCCGCCAAGCATACTTTACCAAAAAATAAAAGATCAATATCCGGATAAGGAAATTGGAAGTTTGTGGTATTATGGTGATCAAAAACCAGTAAAGGTTGGTATTGATCATGGAGAGACTCTTTTGTTCATCAATCCCTATACTGGAGAAATTTTTGCGGAAGTAGATCATGAAGATTTTTTTCATTTCATGGACGAGGGGCATCGCCATCTGTGGTTGCCTCCGGCAATTGGACGACCTATCGTTGGATGGGCGACTGCTATCTTTTTGTTCATTACAATTAGTGGTTTAATTCTTTGGTGGCCAAAAAAATGGAATAAGCGAGCTGTAAAGCAAAGTTTCACCATTACTTGGAAGGCTAAGATTAAACGCGTAAACTATGACTTGCATAATGTCTTGGGCTTTTATTCGCTTATTTTAGCATTGGTGATGGCCTTTACTGGGCTAATCATGTCGTTTCCCATCGTCAGACAGTCGGTTATGTGGATGGCAGGAGGCATGCCTAAGCGTGAGAAAATGATGCCCATTACAGAGAAGCCCGCAGAGAACAACCTAGAGGATGCCTTAATGATGGCGGATAAAGTCTGGGTGAAGGTACGTACAGAGATCGCTGTTCTGAATAAAAGTGCTGTCATTGTTCATGTTCCTGAACCAGATGAGGATGTTATTTATGCCTGTACCGATATGTATCAGGGAACTTGGAGGGATCTGCGCTTCAATCGGTATAATGGCGAGTTGTTAGCTAATTCCCCTCCTCCAATTGTCAATACGACTACGGCACAATGGATTTCTCGCTCTAATTTTGCATTGCATACAGGGTACATTGGCGGAATAGGTACAAAAATACTCTATTTTATTGCCAGTCTAATTTGTGCCAGTCTGCCGATCACGGGTTTCTACATTTGGTACTTCAAGAAATGGAAAAAATCTAAAGGCCCAAAAGGGAAAGCGACGAAAAATAGAACAGGGTTATCGTCAAAAGTTGATTATTTGCAAAGTAACAGATAACTGATAGATTTTTTATAGCCTTGGTGTATGTGATTGTATCCTGACGGGAACATCATCGCCATTAATCTGCGCGGAGAAAAGCTTCACGAAGAACTTGCCAAGGTGTTTGGTAATATGTAGCATATTTTTTGTAATAATCGTAACGCCTCGAAAACAAACTCGAGGCGTTTTTTACGAAAAGTAATTGGCGAAGACGGTACATCAAAATCTCGGCATGCGACCTTTGTAATATTTTAGCATGTAGGGATTGGTGGTTTCCCACTTGTTTTTTAGTGGGTATACGTTGTATTTGCGAGCTTCCTTTTCAAAGGCTTTTTGGAGCTCTTTTACTTTTTTTGGATATTGACTCGCTAAATTGTTGGTTTCGTTAAAATCTTCGCGCATGTTAAACAGGTACACGTCATTGTGCCCAGGTTCTCTGAATGCGCCATTCGGGCTTTTTAGGTCGTTGGGAAAGGATACTTTCCATCCGTCTTTGTATAAGGCATAAGATCCGCTGGTCTCGTAATACTGGATCCTATGGCGTTCGCTCGCTTGTGGATCGTCAATGGAATACGCTAAGCTTATCCCTTCAATGGGCTCCTGTTGGTAGCCATTGATTTTTTTAGGAACCTCTGCCCCCGTAAGTTCTAAGGTGGTGGGTAGGATATCACTTATGTAGGTATATTGGGTACGAATGCCGCCTGCATGCTGAACACTTTTGGGAAAGAAAAGAACCAAGCCATTGTGCGTGCCTCCTTCCCAACAAGGGTTTTCTTTATAATAGCGAAAGGGCGTGTTCGTCGCTGCGGCCCAGCCTCCGGGATAGTTGGGTGATGTTTTGGCCGTTCCCAGGAACTCCAGTTTGTTTAGCTGCTCGGTGAGTACAGTTTCGTCTGTTGGTTGTGTGTTGACAAGTTTGTCTCTCGGCGATGCACCCATAGTTCCGTTGTCGCCGATCATCAACACGATCAAGGTGTTTTCGAGTTGACCGATCTGTTCGATATAGTCGATCACACGACCGATTTCGTGATCAGTATGACTGACAAAACCTGCATAATTTTCCATTAAGCGGGAGGCTACTTTTTGCTCGTCGCGCGTGAGTTCGTTCCAAGGGCGAACATCAGGGTTTTGAGGTCCTAGTTCGACGTTTTGTGGGATGACGCCCAGCTTTTTCTGACGGACCAAGACTTCTTCTCGGTACCAATCCCAGCCTTTATCGAATTTTCCTTTATACTGATCGACCCATTCGATTCCCACCTGGTGTGGTGTATGTGTGGCACCTGGAGCAAAATAAAGAAAGAAAGGTTTTTTTGGATCTACTTCCTTTAGCTCGCCGATATAACGGATGGCTTCGTTGGCAAACAGCTCTGTAGCATGCCTTCCTTGTGGATCGCGAGGTTCTTGCTGGGTATCGCGATACAGAAGCGGATTCCACTGTGAGCTCCCTCCAACACTGGGTTTGTAGCCAAAGTAATGATCGAATCCTCGTCCTGTTGGCCATCGGTTGAATGGGCCTGCAGCGGTGGCATCGGATGGGGATGTTACGTGATATTTTCCTACCGCGAATGTACTGTAACCATTCTCCCGCAGGATCTCGGCGACGGTTGCTTTTTCAAAAGGCATATAACCGTCATAGCCTGGTGTACCATAGGATTCACTGGCGAAATAGCCTAAATGTACCGAATGTGGATTACGTCCTGTTAGTAATGCAGCCCGAGAAGGAGCACAAAATGCGGTGCTATGCCAATTGGTGTAACGAAGACCTTCGTTCGCTAATCGGTCTAGATTGGGGGTTTCTATCAGCCCTCCAAATGTGCTGGTTGCGCCATAGCCAATATCGTCAATAAGTATCCAAACGACATTAGGCGCATCTGTTGTCGCTGCAGGGTGAACGTTGGGATACCATTCTTTTGTTTCGTTGGTGGTCTTTCCTATTTTTCCTTGAAAGACGGGTGTTGGACTATATTGGGCTTGTGATCCTAAGCCAAGGAATATCGTGCTACAAAGTAAGAAAAGCGTTTTTTCAATCGTAGATCTGTTCATGGTTTTTAATTTTTTCAGTTCTATGGCGTTTTTTTAGTAGAAGCTTCTGGATCTACCCTGTAAAACTCGGCCGCCGCTTTGGCGTCTGGTCGGAGCTTCCCTTGTTCCCATCTTACGGGTACTATTGCTGGACGGCAGGTTTGATCAAATGCTTTAGCCATGCTTCCACGTGGATTGAAGAATGTTGTCGACCAGGTACGACCTTCTTTGTCTTCAAAAAGATTGTTGTGTCCGCCAGCAAGTATCGCGGGATAGCGTGCTCCATATGGGCCATAAATGTGATCCGATTCAGCGATGACGACATCGTAGCTATGTACCTCCACTTTTTTCGCTTCCGCTCGGAGATAGCTGTAACGGTGATTGGGTAGAGGTACTGACCAAACAGTCTGTAGCAGTTGGTATTTCCCCTCATGTTTCGTGAGCCATACTCCTTCGATGTAGGGCTCTTTTTCATAAGGAGTTTCTTCGAATTTTCGGAATGGTTCTGCGAGTCCGCTCAAATCGTCCTTCATTCGGGCAATATTGTGGTTGTGACCGATGAGATAAACTGTGCCGTCGTTGTCTTCGAAGGCACTCAGATCTATGCCGTTGAAAATTGCTTGTTGCTCGTTGGCTTTGATATTGACATACGGTCCTTCGGCTTTTCCGGATGTGCTCTCGAGTACAAACGAACCTTTGTTGCCATTCAGACAAGCGATGAGCAACCACTTTTTCTTGCTTTTGATGTAATGAATTTCTGGAGCCCATACGGCGCGGTAGAGAGAGTCTAAGGGGTCTCCATTGACAGATACGGCTCCTTTTTTTAGGGGCTTGCCAGCCTTTTGCCAAGGGGCAGCATCGGTGTCAAAAGACCAGATTCTCCCTAAGGCTTCCCAACGTTTTAAATCGGGAGAACGCCACAGGTATACACCATCGTTATGATCCCAGCAATGTTGTTGTCCACTAAATTCTCGACCAGGTGTTGCTGTGGTGCCGGTAAGATAATAATAACCGTCAGGCCCTAGCATCACGTAGGTGTCTCGCATCCATACATCAAATAAAGGCTTTACGTTGGGTGGAACGGTAAGCTGTGCATCGCCGACAGGAGCGGTGGGGTCGCTGAAATTGCCTGTTATTTGTTGTCCCCAACAGCTGCAATAGCTGATGCAGGTGAACAATAATATATGGAACCCACGACGTAAACTGAATTTATTTATTCGCATCCGTGCTTTCGTTAGTACCCGTTGTTTTGTACACAAAGTTTGTTTGCATCGATCTCCGACTGTGGAATGGGGAATACCAGCTTATCGGAGGTGGCAACAGTGGCAGATATACCACGGGTGATGGCCGAAGTGAGGAAGGTTCCCTGCCGGATCAGATCCTCCCGGCGTTTACCTTCGGAAATAAACTCCCAGCCCCGTTCTTGGAATATCGCATCTCTAAACTGCTGCTGTGTGCCTGCATTGGCACTGCTGAGGTTGGATAGGCCTGCGCGTGTGCGTACTTGATTGATTAGGGCAAAGCTCTCTTCGGAGGGACCTGAAATTTCATTTAAGGCCTCTGCTCGCGTTAATAGGATATCGGCATAGCGCAAAAGTGGTACGTCTGCGCCTCCATTATTGCCTACAGTGTTGTTGTCCCAATATTTAAAGCTGCGGGCATTATCGTCATTGAGTATGTCTACCGTTGCTCCACTGCTGTTGATATAGCTGGTGCAAATGAGGGCTCTGCGTTGATCGTTCGGATCGAGACTGTTGACAAAGGCTGTGCGTAAACGGTATTGGGTAGCGAAAATTGACATAGACGACTGATAGGTGTAGTTTGGAATCTGGTTGGTGCTTTTGAAGCCGCTGGGCAAGGCTCCTGCCATAAACCAGTTGCCGTAATCGGCCTCATTTCGACAGGGAAGTGCCAATAGTATTTCTTTATTGCTGAGTCCTTCGTTCTCCACGCGGAATAGGTCTTTGAAAGCATATTGTGTAGTGCTGTAATAGCTAAAGTCTATCACTGTTTTTGCGGCGTCGGCGGCTTTTTGCCATTGCTTGGTATTGAGGTAGTATTTGGCTAGGATACCGGTCGCATTGCCTTTGTTGAAACGGCCGAAAGATTCTTCCTGTCCCGGATCGGGAAGGTCTGGAATGGCGGCGACGAATTCTGTTTCAATAAAATCACGAATTTCCTCGTCGCTGGCGCGTGCCAGATCGCTCCCTTGCGCTGTGGATAGACGCAGGGGCACTGGACCAAAGAAATTGTATAGCGCAACATAGGCCTGGGCACGTAATATTCTTGCTTCGGCAAGAAAGAGCTTTTTGGTTTCTTCGCTGGCAGTAACGGCATCTATATTCTCGATAACACCGTTTGCATCCCGTATACAACGGTAGTTGGGGGCCCACATGTCACTTTCGAAGGTTCCTAAGGTGGATGTCCATGTGAAGTTGATGAGGTGGATCAATTGGCTGTTTTCTGCACCAGCTGAGTTGTAGGCCATGTCTGTACATACTTCGGAATCGTTTATGACAAAGCGGGAATTTTGCTGGGTCTGTTGTTGGGCATATGCCGAAAACAGGAGTGATTTTATCCCTTCTTCGGTTGTAAGAACATTGTCTGGGGCGAATTCGGAATTGGGAGTCACATCCAATAGGCTGCTGCATGCACTCAGGCACCCGATTAGTATAAGTAGATGTATATAGTGCGTTATTCTTTTCATTTTAATCATTTTTGTATGAAGTGACAGATAAGGGATTGTATTAAAATTGTACATTGATTCCGGCTGTATACGTGCGGGTAAGCGGATAAGAGTTATAATCTACACGTAGAATGTCATCTCCAATTGCATTGGCTGCTGGATCTACACCTGAATATTTGGTAAATGTGTGTAGGTTCTGTCCATTGACGTATAGCGTGGCACTGCGGACGAAAAACTTTTCGGGTAGAGGGATTTGGTAAGACAGGCGCACCGACTGTAGCCTAAGATAGGATGCATCTTCGACAGTTTTGTTGGTAACATAAAGCGATCCTTGTACATCTCCAGGGATGAAGGATGGGTATTCATTGCTGGGATTGGCAGCGGTCCACCGGTTTAGGTACAGATCGGCGATCTTGTTTCGTCGAAAATCTACGGGATAATAAGAGTCGACGAGGCTACTATTGAGCATTTTCGCTCCTTTGGAGCCTTCAAGAAAAACGGATAAAGCCCATTTTCTGTACTGTACGTTGGTGTTGAATCCGTAGTAAAAGTCGGGTAATGATTTGCCAAGGACGACGCGATCGTTACTGTTGATCGTTTGGTTATTGTCTACGTCTCGATATTTTAGGTCGCCAGGTCTGACTCCACTTTGTGCAAGGGAAAAATCATCGTCTTCTTGCCAAATGCCCTCGACAACGTAGCCGTAAAAGGTGCCCATGGATTCGCCTGGTTTTAGGATGTTGTATTCTCCGATATTGCCAGGACCTGATCCTATATATTGATCTACTGTGCCAAGACTTAAGACCCTATTTTTTAATGTGGTAAGATTGAAGTTGGCATCGAGTTTGAAATCTTGACGATCGATGATATGGCTATTCAAGGTAAACTCTAGACCTGAGTTGCGCATGCTGCCGACATTTTCGGTTCGGCTGGAAAAGCCAGAACTGATCGGCTGTGGAACAGCATAAAGTAATTTCGTTGTTTTGCGGTTATAATAGTCAAGACTACCAGAAAGTCGGGAGTTGAAAAAAGCAAAATCTAGACCTAGATCCAGTTGATTGGCAGATTCCCACTGTAGGTAGGGATTCGCACTTCTTGTCGGGGCGATAGTGCTTACTTTTTGATCGTCAAATACTGCCGAACGACCTATGGCGTATGTAGAGAAATAGAGGTAGTTGCTGTTGGGTTGGTTCCCTGTGGTACCGTAGCTTGCACGTAATTTAAGGTCATTCAAAAAGGATGCAGATTGTAAGAATTCTTCTTGTTTTAGTTTCCATGCAACTGCTGCGGATGGAAAATACCCAAAACGTTGCTCAGGACCAAATCGTGCAGAACCATCGGCGCGAAGGGAGGCTGTAAGGAGATATTTGTCGGCAAAGCTGTAGTTTACGCGACCAAAATACGAGAGTAATTTGTTTTCTTGTGCACCGTTGCTTACCCCATTTAAGGTTGCATCGCCCGAACCGATACCATAGTATGTGAGATCTGGCAAAGCAAAATCTCGGGAGTTGGCAACGATAGAGCTGGAGGTGTAGCGTTCGAATGTGGAGCCGAGAACCGCAGATAGCTTATGCGCAGCAAAGGTTTTGTTATAGTTTAATGTTCCTTCCAGTAAATAGTAACTCCGTTTCCCATCACGGGCATCGGCGTAACCATTGTACGATGCTCCAGTTAAGGTGGAGGGGTCGATCCAATAGTTCCGCTGACCGATGTTAACATCTATCCCGACACGTCCTTTGGCTGACAATGAGGGTAGGATGAAGTACTCGGCGTAGGCATTGCCGAAAGTGCGGTAGGTGTCGCTGACAGCATATTGTCCATTGATAACGGCTAGAGGATTATCCATGGGTGACATGATGGCGGCTCGATAATAGGTGCCGTCTTCGTTATAGGGAGGAGATGTAGGATCATAGTTCTGTGCCATATAAAGGGCACTGGCGTTGTCGTTGATACCGGTACCCGTTGCATTGAAATGGTCTTTGCTATAACTCGTCGCGAGATTAATACCGATGGTATATTTGGATGCTACGCTATTTTCTAGATTGATGCGTCCATTGTAACGGGAGGTGGATGAGTTGAGCATAATGCCTTCTTGATCGAAATAGCCCAAGGAAATATGGTATCGGGTTTGACCATTACCGCCACTGAAAGAGAGATCGTGACTTTTGATGGGGGCGTCGCGCAACAAGAGGCTTTGCCAGTCGGTATCGTAAATGGAGGTTTCTACGGGTTGATAGGTGTTGGTATTCAATTTTCCTTCTTCAATGATGCCATTGATGGCCGCGGTATATTCGGATGCTGTCATATACTGCTGGGTTTTTGCAACCTGTTGCTGTCCGAATGTGGCATCGTAGGAAACGGATGTTTTTCCTTCTATTCCTTTTTTTGTGCTGATCAGTACGACTCCATTAGCTCCTCGTGAGCCGTATATGGCTGTAGCCGAGGCATCTTTTAAAATCTCGATGGAAGCGATATCTGCAGGATTGAGCGCATTGAGCGGGCTACGGTTATTAGGGTTGCTTGTGGCTCCCGAAACACTGGCGGCACTTACGGCAACAGCGTCGTTCACCGGCATTCCATCAACGACGTACAAGGGAGCATTATTTCCCGTAATGGATGTTACGCCTCGGATCTGTACGCTCATTGCTGCACCTGGCTCACCGCTTTTTTGGTAAATCTGTACGCCAGCGCTGCGGCCTAACAGCGCTTGCTGCAGGTTGATGTTGGTTCCCTTGGTGAGATCCTCTGCTTTAAGGGAGGCTACAGAACCTGTAAGGTCACTTTTAGAAACGGCTCCATACCCGATTATTACGACTTCGTCTAGGGTGGTGTTAGTAGGTTGAAGAGTAATGGCAAACTCTGTTTTGCCTTGCACGGGTTGTTCTTGTGTTTGATACCCTACGTAAATGAAGGCTAATGTAGCATTGGTGGGAACCTCTGAAAGCTGAAAATCTCCTTGGCTATTTGTGGAAGTTTTTACAGATGTGCCTTTGATGGAAATGCTTACGCCCGATATAGGTTTTCCCTCTTTATCGGATACTTTTCCGCGAACTGCTGTCTGCTGTGCATATAACGAAAAAGGTCCAATGAAAAGTAGGAGGTAGATAAACCATCGTAGTTTCTTGGCGGCAATCGAGTGCTTTTTTAAAGGCAACCGATGTGCGTGGTTCAGAGAGTAAAAAATCTTCATTCGTTTTTTAATATAAAATCTATAGTTTTGGTAGACAATTTTAAGATAAATACATACTTGCTTGCTAGTATTCATGTTTAATTTATTAGGACTGTTGTTTAGTTTGTTTGTTTACAGTTGTTTATGGTTTTTTTTTGTCGTTTTGATAAGAGATTTTAAATGAATAAAGGGCTATTAGTAATCTGTTTTTTAGCTGTTTTTTTTAACTGCTTGACTGCTCAGGATGTCAATTTTCGAAAATTAACATCTGCAGATGGTCTTTCGCATCATACAGTATATGCTATTGCGCAGGACGCTATAGGGTTCATGTGGTTTGGGACAAGAGAAGGATTGAATCAGTTTGATGGGAATCAAATCAAGACGTTACAGATAGATGCTTTGCAAAAAAAAGGGAAAACCAGTGAGATTACAGCGCTGCTATTCCAAGGGAAATTGCTCTATATTGGGACGAATGAGGGACTGTATATCTATAATCAGTTGCTGGATCGTGTGACGGAGCTACAGTTAGCTGGAAGGCCCATGGTTCATTTCCTGCTGGCAGATCGTGAACAGCTTTATGTAGGGACGAGCAAGGGGCTTTTTAGGATTGAGCAGGAGAAGGTATCTCTTTTATGTCGAGAAAATGCGAGAGCTATGGCTGGGTTGCTTGCTAATCGTTTTCTTGTGTCGCTCCATAATCAGCTAGTGGTCATCGATAGGATGGGAAAGGTGGAGAAGTCTTTTGGGAGAGAATCGTTCGGGCTGCTTGCGGACGTAGAATTCAGGATATATCAAATAATCCGCGATTTCAAAGGACGGGTGTGGCTGGCGACATCGCATGGTGTGTTTGGTTATGATGATCGGTTGGAACAATTCAGGAAACTACGCTTTTCGCCTAGCGAAAGTGTCGAAAATACGACGGTGCGCAGCATCGTTGTAGACGATAGGGATTTATTGTTTATGGGGACGGAGGATGGTTTATACGTACATGATCTAGCTAGCGGGACAACACATAATTATCAACAGTCTTTCCGCAACGATGTGAAAAAGTTGAACGATAAAGCGATCTATTCAACTTTTATAAGTAGAGATGGGGCTGTGTGGCTCGGTACGTATTTTGGTGGTGTTAATTATATTCCAGCAGAAAGAAATGGTTTTCAGCATATTTTACCGAGTGATGGGGAGCATGGGTTGGCGGGAAAGGCTGTAAGTCAGTTGATGGAAGATGGTGCAAAACGTCTGTGGATTGCAACGGAGGATGGTGGGATTTCTATTTTTAATCCGACGACAGGCTTGTTTTCACTGATTGATAAAAATTCGAAACCTTTTTACCTGAAGAGTAATAATGTACATAGTATGCATGATGATGGCTATGGCCATGTGTGGGTTGGTACTTTTTTAGGAGGATTACACTGTTTTAATCTCAAAGACCGTACGACTACTGTATACCAGCAGGATGCGAGCGATCCTTATGCTTTATCGAATAATCAAATCTATGCTATATATCGTGACCGTGGTGGGGTACTCTGGGTAGGCACGCAAAAAGGGCTGAATTGTTTTGATTATAGGACGAAGAGGTTTAGCCTGTTTAAACCGGAAATTTTTGCTGATAAATTTATTTACGACCTATGTGAGGACAAAAACGGGGAGTTATGGTTTTGCACACGGCATGATGGGATTTATCGGTATAATCCGATGACTGATGTGGTTAAGCACTATACGAATGGAGGAAAACAGGCTCCTTTACTGAGTAATCAGGTTATCAGCGTATACGAGGATAGGAATAATAAGTTATGGTTTGGGACATTGGGGGGAGGCGTTTGTATATATGATCATCAGCTAGATTCTTTTAAACATCTAACGGTATCGGACGGGTTGGCCAACAATAATGTGTATGGAATCTTGCAAGATGGGGATGGCCAGATCTGGTTTAGTACCAATCGTGGTCTCTCACGATACAACCTGCAAACAGGAAAAATTGTCAATTACAACAGTAAGCATGGCTTAAGCACGAATCAGTTTAACTTTAAATCCTTCTTGAAAGGAAAGGATGGGACATTGTATTTCGGGACTATTTATGGTTTATGTTTTTTTAACCCGCTGACCTTGGGATCGGATAATAAGCGTTCTGATTTAGTGCTTACCGATTTTCAATTGTTTAATAGGACTGTACACCCGGATAGTAATAGTTCTATTTTAAAAACACAGATTGGTTATGCCAAGGAGATTGGGCTTTCGTACGATCAAAATGTATTTACCATCAGCTATATTGCGCTTGATTATAGCCAACCGGGGAGTGCTAAATATGCTTATTATCTCGAGGGCTTTGAAGATCAATGGAACCTGGTGGGGAATAAGACGAGTGCAACGTACACAAATCTCTCGCCGGGAGATTATGTGTTTCATGTGAAGTCTTGGAATGAGACGGAGGAGGAAATGGGAATGGAAAGACAGATTCATATCCGGGTGGCTCCTCCGTTTTATCGAAGCTCTGCCGCATACTTGTTGTATATGCTGATTTTGATGGGTATGGCTTGGCTCTACACGCGGGTGCTGCGTTTCTTTGGCGAAAAGAAAATGGAAGTGCAGTTGGCTTATTTGGAAAAGGAAAAGACAGAGGCTCTTACAGAACATCGGATGAACTTTTTTACATTTATGTCCCATGAGTTTAAAACGCCACTTACGCTGATTCTGGCCTCGATCGATAAGTTTATCCATGAACAACGTATTGATTTTAGGCAGCATACAGAATTGTCGCATATCAAGAAAAATACGTCGAAGTTGTTTAAGCTTATTCATCAGTTGGCGGAATTTAGACGAATAGAGGATAGCGATTTTTCGGTGCAGCTGACACGATCGGATATGCTGTTGTTTGTGCGGCAGGTTGTCGGCTCTTTTGATGCACTGGCACAGGAGAAAAAATTAAGGTTGTCTTGTCATATGGAAAGGGCTAGCTTGGATGTGTTTTTTGACGGGGATAAGCTGGATAAAATAGTGTCGAATATATTGTCGAATGCGATAAAACATACACAACGGGGACGTGTTGTGGTATGGGTGAGGATTGCTTTGCTGGCGGGACAGCAAAATGTCGAAATTGCGGTAAGGGACACCGGGGAGGGTTTGTCGGAGAAAGATAGCTTGCATCTTTTCGAACCTTTCTATCGTTCGGAGCTACAGCGAACAGTAGAGGGTACTGGCTTAGGATTGGCCCTTGTGCATAGTCTTGTGAAGAGTTTGAACGGGGAGATCAGCGCGAGTAGTGCAGTGGGGAAGGGGACGACGATTTTTGTCCGTTTACCAATCTATGATCTTCCGACAGAAAAATGGGAGGACACTTTGGTACAGGGGCAAGACGATATTCGTATGCCAGAACCATTGGTTATTCCGGCTGAGGAGGAATCTGACTCGGAGCAGCATACCTTGCTGTTGGTGGAAGATGACAAAGAATTATTGGAATTCTTATCGCAACATTTTAAAGAAACTTACCGAGTGGTAACTGCTATGGATGGAGAAAGTGCCTGGAAGAAGATTCAAAAAAGACCTCCCGATGTGATTGTCAGTGACCTTAAAATGCCCAAGATAAATGGTCTGGAGTTGTGTTTGAAATTGAAACAGAATAAACAGTTCTATCATATACCTTTTATTCTATTATCTGACAGCCAAGATGATCGATTACGGACGAATGGTCTAGATTTGGGGGCAGATGCTTATGTCGGTAAGCCGTTTAACTTGATGGAATTGGAACGTCAAGTTAGCAATATGGTGAAATCTCGTACGAATCTAAAAGAACATGTTATTGGATTGGGAACATTGGCGGAACATAGTGTAACGGCTAATAACCGCAGTCAGGATTTTTTGGTAAAATTGAATCTTACGCTTGAACGGTTGTATCCGGAGGCTTCGACATCTATTGAAGATATTGCTGCTGAAATGTGCGTTAGCCGGACGTCATTGCACTTGAATCTCAAAACGTTGTTGCAAAAAAATGCGACAGAACTATTGAATGAATATCGATTAAAAAAGGCACTTGTGATGTTGGAAAAGGATATGTCGATTAGTGATATTGCGTTTCACTGTGGCTACAGGGACGCTAATTACTTTAGTCGTGTATTTAAAAAATATTATGATTTATCTCCACAGAAGTACAAGGAAACACAGCTTAAAAATATTTAAAAAAATTAAAGCAAGCCCAGTTCGATGCAGCGTTTTACCAAATTGCTGCTGTTGTTTGTGTTCGTTTTCTTTAATAGTTTTTTTCGATGTACCCGTACGGTAAGCTCTGAAATAAATAGTTTTTCGCCGATTTGTTTGCTGGATAAGCCCTTGGCAAGTAAGGCTAACACATCCATTTCACGTTTCGATAATATGGTTTTTTCTGGTGCAACAACATGTTTGGAAAGGTCGATTTGACAGTAATCGGTACGACCACCAATGCCAGAAACGAGTACGATTTTATTGTTTACCGCGGTGATATGTTGGATGTCTGTATGGATATTTAAGGTAAAGTCGACACGTTGATCATCATCTTTGGAAAGATGTGCGGCCTGGTGGTGAAAGAGGTGGTACGTATGATCAGCTACTTTCATACGGAAGCAATAGGAACTTTTAAGTTTTAGTTGATGTTCAAAACCAATGTCCTGCATGATTTCCAAAGTGGCCCGTTCTGCTTCTAACACAAAATCAAGATCGTCCGGATGGATAAGGTGAATAATTTCTTTTACATTTTTTGGCGTGGAAGCGATATTGTGAATCTTAAAAATATTCTCGTGTACATGGTGTAAACTGTAGTCAGACACTTGAATGATATAGGAATAGAATGGGCCGAAAGTTAAAATTTCACGAAGATATTCAACCATGTCAAAGTGCTTGAGTTTTGCGCTTTGTTGCGATATAGCTTCCGGATAACTCTTCCATAATTCGGAAAGTAAATGCTCCTCTTTACTCATTTTTGTCGGTTAATAAGCGTAACGACCTGTTAATAATTAATTAGTAGTAAAAATAATAAAAAAAATAATGTTAATGAATGTAAAAATACGGCTTTTGTTGGATTTGAATGGATTTGTAGATCTGTTAATTAGGTGTTTCAGGTTGTTTCAATGTGTATAGCTTGTTTGTGATTTTCCAAAAGTTTTGTCAACTTCGCCTCGCAATTAACAGGGCTAGGATTAACGGATAAACGACGAATGAAACGATTTACATATATTTTTTTTGTACTATGTACAGTCTGTGTGAGACTGATGGCACAGGATAAGGTGGTGACTCATGTTGTATCAGGACAGGTTTTTCAAGACAAAAATCAAAATGGAATACTAGACGGTTCTGAGAAGGGCTTAAATGGAATATTGGTTTCCAATGGTGTTGATGTTATCAAAACGGATAAAAAAGGAAAATTTTTGATGGAAGTAAAAAAAGGTCAGTCTATTTTCCCGATTCTACCTTCTGAATACACTTTTATTAATAGCTCATCCAAAGTGGGCAATGCTAATTTCCGCTATTTGAATCCCCATCACGCGTTGGCTGATACCGTAACGATTCAGATTCCTTTGCAGCGGATAACGAAAGTAAACACGTTTTCTATTGGCGCTATTGGGGATATACAGGTTGAAAATTCGGAAGAACTAAATTATGCAGCTAAAAGTATTTTTTCTGAATTAATGCAACGAAGAGATATTGCGTTTCATATGATGTTGGGCGACTTAATAAATGATGATGTCCGTATTCTTCCGGACGTGAAGCAGGTAATGGCGCAACTACCTGTCAAGTCGTGGACACTGGTTGGAAATCATGATCGGAATACGGATAATCCGGAGTTTATGAATGATGCGTTTAATGAGAATTTTGGTGCGGATCACTATGCTTTTAATTATGGTGATGTTCATTTTATTGTCTTGAATAATGTATTCTCCACCGGAAAACGGGCTTATGAAGGTAGGTTGTCGGACGAACAGCTTCTTTTTCTCAAAAATGATTTGCAGTTTGTGCCTAAAGAACGTACGATTGTTTTCAGTCAACATATACCACTGGCATTTACACGGGGAAGAGATGATATTATGAAGTTATTGGCGGGGTATAAAAAAGTGCTTGTCTTGTCTGGTCATACGCATACCGTTAACCGCTATCATTTTTCGGCGTCTCATATCCACGAGTTGGGTGCTGGGGCGACTTGTGGAAATTGGTGGCGCGGAGAGAAAGATGCGAAAGGAGTACCGGATGCGCTGATGCAGTGTGGAACGCCGCGTGGATACTTTGTGGTAGATTTCAATAAAGGGGACTACGCGATTAACTTCAAGGGAGTTGGAAAGGACGATCGCGAGCAGATGGCTCTTTATACAGATAGTAATAAGTTCGTTGTGAATGTGTATGCAGGTAGTGATAGTACCGATGTATGGATGCGGGTAGATCAAATGGATTGGGTGAAACTAACACATGTCCGCCGAATTGATCCGCTGGTTCAGCAGATTATTGCTAAAAATAATGGAGATATTTACCCGACGGAGGGTAATTCAAAAAATCCATTGGGAAAAAGGGCCTCATCGCATATTTGGGAGATGGATATTCCTCAAAATTTTCGGGGAAAGATGGGCGTGATTCGCGTTAAAGCCTCGGATTCTTACGGCTTGGATGTGGAGCAGGAATTTGTACTTTCTCCTTAACAACGTGGCTTACAGAATTTAATAAATTTGTAAATAAAAGCAAGTTTATTTAGGTTTGTTGTAGATAGGAGGTTGTGGCGATCAAAATATGGCATGAAGATAAGGAACTTTTATCACGCTTGAAGAGTGATGATAGGGCTTTTGTTATGCTTTATGAACGCTATTGGGAACAGCTTTTCTCCATTGCTTTTGCGAAATGTCGTGATCGGGAAATGGCTGAAGATTGCGTTCAGGATGTCTTCGTGAGCTTGTTAAACCACAAACACCCACAAGAGATATTGAATTTACAGGCTTATTTGGCGAAGGCAATCAAATTTTCTATTGTTCGTTCGATTTACCGCTATATTCGGACAGAATATGTGGACGAGTATGTCGAGGAATCGGCTATAGACCAACTTTCATTGGAAGAGGCGTTGGAAGAAAAATTATTGAAAGCGTATCTTTTTGATAAAGTAGAAGAACTCCCCCCGCAGTGTAGATTAATTTTTAAATCCTCGAGACAAGATCACCTCAGCAATCAAGAAATAGCGGAGAAACTGCAGATATCTCAACGTACTGTTGAAAACCAGCTCTCTAAAGCCATGGGTATTCTGCGGAAATACATGCGTAAAATTCAAATTTTTTTATTTTTTTAAAAATTGACCGTGCGTAGCGTTCGACTTCTGGTACTATATGTATACAGGAACACGTTATGAATATACCAAACCGGCTCAAAAAGGCAATTGAAAGTCTTTTTTTGAGTAAAGTGAACAAAGAAGATACCGACCTGATCAACCGTTGGTATAAAGAAATACCCGAGGAACCTTTGGAAGTGGATGCTGAAAGGGGAGAAATCAAACATCGTTTATTTGATAAAATATGCGCGAGAAAAGAGCAAAAGCGTCAAATACCTTTCGCACGCTACGCTGTGGCTGCTTCGGTTGTTCTGGCTTTTTCATTAGGGTATTGGTTGTTTAATTCGGATCGAAATACAGTCACTGAACAGCAAGGTCCTTTACTATCGGCGACCATAGCGTATAAAAATGCAGGTACGCTAAAAATGGAGGAAAATACATTGCGGCCTGTTCGTGGAAAAGACGAAATCCAATCAATACAGGTTGAAAATGCGCAACAATATGCTGTTGAACTGGAAGATGGAACGGAAATTTGGCTTAATGCGGGGTCGACGATAGAGAAGCTTGTGTTTGATGGCACGATCAGGAAGATTAAGCTAACGGGAGAGGCTTTTTTCCATGTCGCAAAAGATAGTTCGCGTCCCTTTGTGATTGAGACGCCACAGCAGACAGTAACGGTGCTTGGTACACAATTTAACCTGAAATCTTATCCAAATCAGAAAGAAGTGTTGTCTTTAGTTGAGGGAAAAGTGCGTACGCAGATTGGTGACCAAAATAGAGAGCTACTTCCAGGTGAGGCTATCGAGGTGGAACGCGGCGGTATTACACTACAACCGCTATTGGAAAATAATATGCTGTGGAAAGAACAGGTATTTGCCTTTGAAGAAGAAACGCTTCCTGAAATTTTAATAAAAGTATCGCGTTGGTACAATGTAAATATAGATGGTTCTAATTTTAAAGGTTTAGATCATCGTTTTACAGGTAAAATTCACGCAAAAGCAACGATCCAAGAAGTGCTTGCAATGTTGAGCTTAGTTGCTGGTCGGAAAATCACCTTCGCGGATAACTTGATTCATGTAGAACCCCAGAAATAATATATTTTTTAAACTATAATTAACCAGAGCAATGAGTAACCAAACCGTGAAGGTCTTTGTTTCACTCGTTTTGTTGGTCTACACGTCGCTGCCGATTAAGGCACAGGCTGCAGGGAACCAACGGATTGAGTTCAAAGCCCAGAACAAATCGTTAAAAACAATTTTAAATGAATTAGAAAAACAGTCAGGCTATTATTTTCTTTATGATAATGAGGTGCTTACCAAGAATCCTCGTGTCAATATTGATTTTGATAATTTGGCATTTCGAGATGCATTGGCTTCATTGTCGAAAAAAGTAAAGGTAGACTATAAAATTACCGATAAGACCGTTACTTTGATTGAAAAGCCAGGATCTTCTGCAATTATCCAAGATGAATTGCTCATCAAAGGTATCATCAAAATTAAGGATAGGGACAATGAGGTACCCTATACGGCCAGTGGTGTTTCTATCGTGGTCAAAGGTACCAGTAGAGGGGTAACGACGAATTTTAGGGGAGAGTTCGACTTGAAGGCTCCAAAGAATTCTACACTCGTTATTTCATTTTTAGGGTATGAGAAACGTGAGGTAAAGTTGGAGGATAAATCTCCTTTCGATATTAATCTTATACTAAACCAAATCGAAGGAGAGCTGGGAGAAGTAGTTGTAATGGCGTATGGTACGAAAGAAACACGAGAAAATCAGATTGGGAGCGCTTTTACGATTACAGCTAAAGATATTGAAAAGAGACCTGCTTTGCGTATCGATGCTTTATTGGAAGGGGTGGTGCCCGGAGTACAGTTTTCGTCTCAGGACGATAATAACGGTTCGGCTCGTCCACGTTATTCCACGCGTGTGCGGGGGGAATCTTCAAGCCCTTATGGCGTAATGTCAAATGAGCCCTTATGGGTAATCGATGGGGTGCCTCTCAATACAGGGGGAACGACCAATAGTATATCGGGCGTTGAAACAACAATAAGCCCATTGACTTACCTAAATACTGAGGATATTGAATCGCTAACTGTACTAAAAGATGCGAATGCCACAGCTATTTATGGAGCAAGTGGATCAAATGGTGTAATCTTGATTACAACAAAAAAGGGTAAAGGAGCGCCAAATGTAAATTATTCGTTTAGAACAACGTTTAATCGTATAGCAGAACATAATCGCTTTCATGTTCTTAATGGAAATCAATATCGGGAGATAGCAGCTGAGATGGGGCTTTCTCAAGATATAGCGGCTTACGAAGATGTTTCTACAGACTGGCTAGATGTTTTTTATAGAAATGGCCGGATAAATATTCATAATTTATCTGTATCAGGGTCTAACGAAAACACAAACTATTATATATCGGGAAGTGTCTATGATGAGAAATTAATGAGCTTAGGTAATGGAACTAAGAGGTATTCCTTAAGATCACAAGTTGGCACAGATATAAGTTCGCGTCTTTCGCTAAATTTTGTTTTTGGGGGATCTTACAATGCCAATGATATGTTTTCCTTTGGAGATACCTATTATAGCAACTTACCCGTTATCTCCCCTTATGATCGCAATGGTGACTATGCGCTTTATGATTATGCAGGTACAATTTTATATCCTTCTATTGCTGAGGCCTACCAAAATGATAATGACCAAACGGGTTTACAGTCTTTTGCACAAATGCAGGCAAACTTTAGAATTTTAGATGGATTGGAGTTTGTATCTAGAAACGGAATTGATTTTTCTGCACTAAATGAAAAACGCTATTCTTCAATGTTAAATCTGACAGGGAAAGATGATAATGGGTACTTGTACAAAAATCAAGCAAGAATGCATAACTGGGTTTCTACAAATACGTTAAATTATAATCGATCATTATTTGATGGGCAGTTTTCTGCAATGCTCGGTATGGAGGCTAATAGAAGTTACAATACTTTTGTCGGTGCGAGCGCATATAATTTTCCGAACGATAATGTACGGGAGATCAATATGGCACCATCAGATAACCGAAGAAGTTCGGGCTCAGCAGATGAAAATTCATCCTTATCGTATCTGGGACGTATAGGGTATCTTTGGAAGAATCGATACAATGTAAATGTAAATTACAGAAGAGATGGAGATTCTGACTTCGGTAGTGATGTGAAATGGGCAACATTTTATGCGATAGGTGGGGCATGGACAATATCTAATGAAGCTTTTTGGAAAAGCGAGGCCATCAATTTTTTTAAATTAAAGGCTACCTATGGAACAACTGGAAATGGTCGGTTTAATAGTAATTACGCGAAAGGTGTTTATAGATTTGAAGACACTCAATCTTATGGGAATAATATTGGTGCGACAATGTATAGGGGCAGGAATAACAGTGTGAAATGGGAGACAACTTATAAATTTAATACGGGGATCGATTTCGGGATCTTGGATCGGGTAACCGTTGGGATTGAATATTATAAGGATGTTACACATGATTTGATTAATGATTCGCCTGTCTCACTAACATCTGGACAAAAGACCGTCTATCAAAATATCGGTAAATTACAAAATCAAGGTGTAGAACTGACTGTAAATTCTCAGAATATAAATTCCAAAGATTTAAAATGGAATACATCATTTAATTTGTCGCTAAATAGAAATAAGGTTTTAGAATTGGCAAATAATGAAAGTATTTCTTCAACGACCACTATCATGGAGGTTGGAGCAGATTCTAGATCATACTATTTAGTAAGATGGGCTGGTGTCGACCCGAGTACAGGAGATCCTATGTGGTATGACGTGAATGGTAATATAACAAAGGTCTACGATGCAAACAATCGCGTTAATATTGGCAGTCCTAATCCGGATTTTTATGGAGGAATGACCAACATATTATCTTATAAGAACTTCAATCTTTCTTTCTTGTTAACCTACACCCAGGGAGGTTTAAGTTTCTCTGCGTTACGTCGTGAGGCTGAACATGATGGTTTAAATCTTTTGAGTTCTAATCTTTCAACTAATATTCTTGATCATTGGATGTATCCAGGTGATCTAGCCGTTAATCCGAGATTGACCTCTACATCTAATGGATCCAATAGAAATTCAACGCGTTATCTTCAAGAAAAAACGAATGTTCAATTGAAAAATGTCAGTTTGGAATACAATCTTTCAAGTGATTTTCTCCAAAGACTGCATATCAAAAAAGCATCTGTATATGTTCAAGGAGACAATTTAGGCATGTGGACCCCGTATAAGACCTCAAAAAAGAGGAATCTAAGTAATGGGGGGACCGAAACGATTAAGATTAATAACTATGCAAATTCATTTGCAGGTGTGCCTTATCAGACTTCATTATCGTTAGGGTTGAATATAAGGTTTTAACTGAAAAATAAAATGAAAAAAAGAATATACATATATATAATAACAGTGGCGCTTTCTTTTGCAAGTTGTAGTACTTCATTTTTAGAAATAGATCCTATCGGTAGTTTGACAGGAGATAAAATTTTCAAAGATGTTGATGGTTATAGTGCGGCGATGACTGGAGCATATAGTTTATTTGCTAAATATCATTTGGGCAATTATGGTTTGTATGGCGAGCTACGGGCAGATAATGTCGTTTTAAACCAAACGCTTGGAGGGACACTCGTAGCTGAATATAATTACGAGAGTACTGCTGATAATCAAACAGGAGCGGTGACGACTATTTGGAGTGACATTTACGAAACTCTTAACAATGTAAATAATGTTATTGAAGCGAGAGAAAGCTTACTTGAACAATTTTCGACACAGCGTGAACTTATCAATACGTTATATGGGGAGGCTTTAGTACTTCGTGCGATTTGCCATTTTGATTTGGCTAATATTTATAGTCAGCATTATACCTATACCGCAGATGGAAGTCATCTTGGGATTGTTGTATTGCAAAAAACACCTTTTCCAGGAACGAGTGTCTCAAGGGCAACAATAAAAGACACTTATCAACAAATTATAGTGGATTTAACAGAAGCTAAAGATATTCTTAACACAACCTCCGCACAATCTAAAATTTATGCGTCAGCGGATGCTGCAGATGCGCTTTTATCTCGTGTGTATTTGTATATGGAACAGTGGGATAATGTCATTGAAAAGGCTTTGCCACTGGTTAACATTAATAAGTATGCATTGGTATCTTCAAGTGAATATTTTGATATGTTTGTGAACCCAGATCAACGGACAAACTTTAGCAGCATAAGTAGTGAAGTCATTTGGCAATTGAATTTGTCATCAAACTCGTCAACTTATTTGACGTATAGACTTTCAGATGGAAATAACTACGTGCTGAATCCTTCTGTAGATTTTATGGCATTGTTTGAGGCAGAAGATGCTAGAAGATCTCTATTTGGAGAAATTTCCCGGTTGCCAGGACAATATATCACATTAAAGTATGGTAGGACTGCAGCAACAGCATCAGAAATGTGGCCTGTAAACTTTAAAATGATTCGTTCAGCGGAGCTTTATCTTAACCTTGCTGAGGCATATTTTCATAAAGCACAATACGATCTAGCTGTACAAAATTTGAAAATTGTACGCGCGCGTGCCTATGGAAGCTCACCTGCAGAATTGGAAATTGTTTACAGTACACCTGCAGAACTGCTTCAACAAATTAAATTGGAGCGAAGAAAGGAATTGGCGTTCGAAAATCAGCGTGTTTTTGATATTATGCGTTACAAAGAAAACCTAGTACGTACAGGTGTCGACTGTGCGTCTGTCACTTGTAACTTAACTTATCCAAATGAGAAGTTTGTGCTTCCTATTCCTCAACTGGAAATAGATGCTAATCCGACGATTCAACCTAATCCAGGAGTCAACAACTAGATGAAACTATAATGAAAAAAAATAAAATAATATACTGTTTGTTGCTGGCACTATTGCTTGTTGCTTGCAATAAAGATGAGATGACAGCATACGACAATCCTTTCTTCTATACCCATGTCCAAAATGCGAGTGAAGTCCGCGTTGCAGCGAATAGAAATGAAACGGTTGACTACAAAATTTACTTCAGTGGTAAACGTCAATTTGAAGCAATTACTGTTGATTATCAGGTTGTAGCAGGTGATGGGTTGATAGAGGGGGTTGACTATGAAGTGGTCAGCACAGCGCGGTCGTTGACTTTTAATCCCGGAGTTATAGAAATGCCGATCGCTATCCGTTGGTTACCTCATGCTATTGATGAGGCAAAAGATAATAGTCTGACCATTCAAATTACGGGCAATAGCAAAAATTATACGGTGGGTTTACCGGGGCCGGATGCACTACAGTCGGCTTTGAAGTTTATTAAATTCTAATTGCATGCTGAAAAAGATAATATATCTGTTTTTCTTTTTACTGGGGGCAAAAGGAACGATGTTGTCGGCTCAACCGCTGATACAGGATCCTCTTTTGTTAAAAGGGAAATTAAAGAATGGATTCACTTATTATATCTATCCGGCACAAAAGGAGGCTAAACAAAGTGCTATACAATTGTTCGTGCGTGCGGGTTCCTTGCAGGAAAATGAAAGACAATTGGGGTTGGCTCACTTCGTGGAGCATATGGCTTTCAATGGGAGTAAAAATTATCCGAAAAACGAAGTGATTACTTATCTGGAATCACTGGGAGTAAAGTTCGGCGCTGATCTGAATGCATATACCAGCTATGATCAAACGGTGTATCGAATTGACGTGACGACTGAAAATGCGGCACAGCTGGAGAAAGCGATTGATATTGTTGCAGACTGGGCGTTTGAATTGTCTTTTGACAGTTTGGAAATCGAGCGAGAGCGTGGGGTTATCATTGAAGAATGGCGTACGAAGCAAGGAGCTTCTGCTCGTTTAAGCGAACAGTATCTGCCAATGATTTTCTACAATTCCAAATATGCGCTGCGTAAACCAATCGGTACATTGGATATTTTGAACCATTTTCAACATGCGACCATTAAACAGTTCTATCGGGATTGGTATAGACCAGAATTGTTGGCGATTGCTGTGGTATCTAATCAGGATATCAAACAGACTGAGCGGTATATCAAACAGCAATTTGGCAAAGCAAAAAATCCAAAGAAGGCACCGAAGCATGAGTTGTATAGTTTACCTATGCATAAGGACACCCTGTTTTCTATTGCTACCGATCGGGAAGAAGCGAATGTTGATTTTTCCTATATCACGAAGTTACCAGCGATTACACATATCGCTGACGAGCAAACTGTAGCAAAACAATTGCTACGTAGTTTTTTCAATGGTTTGACCAAAGCGCGTTTTGACCGTTTACGGCAAATGAATACGGCCTATAAATCAGGTTCTATGTCGGTGTCAAATCTTATGGGCAATATCGGTATATCGGTTGGAGGTGCATCGCTGTATGAGGATGATATCCAAAAAGGGATACAAAAATATCTATATGAACAGCAACGCATAAGGACGTATGGTTTTACGAAGACTGAGATCGAAGATTACAGGCAGGGCTATCTTGCGCAACTGGAACGATCGGCTCAGCTGAAAACGGATGGAACTGCAGTGACTGTTCTCGCGGCAATGAAAGATGATTTCTATGAGGGGAATACCATGACAACAAAAACGGATAGAAATCAGTTGTTGTTGAAGTTGCAGGCTTCCATAGATTCTGCTTCGTTGATGAAGTATATTGCTGATCTCAAAATTCAGGGAAATACGGTGATCATGCTAACGGGGCCGGATCGGGTTAAATCATTCTTGCCGACAAAGGAGAGGATTCAAGATTGGTTTGATAGCATTGCACGATTGGAGATGCGGCCTTGGGTGGATGAAGAGATTGTGCCTACTGAACTATTAAAGGATAAACCTGTTGCAGGTAAAATACTGCGTAAAGAGTACATCAAGGAAGTCGATTTGCATAAATGGGTGCTTTCAAATCATACGACGGTGTATTTGAAGCAAAGTGATGGGCGCAAAGATCATATACAATTGACGGGTTTTAGACGCGGTGGAACAAATGCTTTGGATCCTAAGGAATATATCAATGCTACTTTTTCGCAACCTATCATAGCAGCGAGTGGGACGGGAGATTTTTCGAGACGAGCTTTATCTAAATATCTATTGGGGAACAGTGCCTCGGCGATGCTTGTCTTATCAAAATATAGGGAAGGGGTTGCTGCAAATGCAGATATGAAGGATGTGCATACGATGTTCGAATTACTTCATCTCAAATGGACGCGGCCTCGTATTGATCGTGATGTATTTGAATTGCAGAAGAAAAATGCCATTGACAATGTACGGAAGCGGGAACATACGATCAGTAGTAAATACAACCAACTTATTCTGGAGAAGATTGGTGCTGAGGAGGGGGATGCACAGATCGATGAGGAGCGGATTGTTGATGAGCTGCAGTATGATAGCATCGTGCCTGTCTTTAATAAGCGTTTTTCTTCAGCACGAGGTTTCGAATTTGTCGTCATTGGCGATTTTCAGCTTGATAGTATGGAAAACTTAATTGAACAGTACATTGGCGGCCTTCCTGCTGATGAAATACCCGTGAAAAATGAAACACTTAAAACACTTAGTTCTGGCGAGGATGGCGATATTCTTATGAAGGCGGGAGAAACAGATAAGGCTACAGTAAATATTATTTATCAGGACACGCAGGCTAAGCACGATTATCCAGATATCATCAAATATGAATTGCTGCAGGAGATTCTCAAGATTAAGTTAAGGGAAAATCTTCGGGAAAGAAATTCAGGGGTGTATGGCGTTTCTGTAAATGTGAGTTCGACTTCAATACCTTCCTCTCTACTCCGCTTACGTATAGGTTTTACTTGTGCGCCTGAGCGTCGGGAATTTTTGATGGAACAGGTGCAACAGGAGATTGATCTTCTTATTGCACAGCCAGATTACATGACAAAAGATCTAGAAAATTGTAAAAAGCAATTGCTTGTCAGCTACAATAAACAGAAGGAGAAAGAGACTTTTTGGAGTGCAGAATTGCGGAATCATCTCTATTACAATTTTGCGGACTGGTCATATTTCACAGACTATGCTCAGCTTTTGGAGAATCTGACGGTGGAAGATATTAGCCAAACAATAAAAAATATAGTAACAAAAGGAAAAAAGGTTCAGGCCGTGTTAACGCCTGAAGATAAAAAATAAAGGAAATATGAACGGTAAAAATTATTTTCGACTGGTTCTCTTACTGTGCATTGGCTTGTTTGCCGCGTGTAAGAAATATGAATTTGGTTACGAAGGGAAGGCGAGGTTTAGTAGCTTCGTGTTCGAGCCTAGTGCTAATCCTAATTTAACAGAAACGATAGCTGCTGTTATTGAAGGAGAGAATATCTATATACGCATTCCAAACGTGCTTAATGTTAATCAAGTCGTGCCTTCCTTTGAAGTAGAAGGGGAAAAGGGGATTGCTTATGTAAACAATGTTGTACAACAGAGTGGAGTTACGGCGGTCAATTTATCGGACACCGTACAATATCGTATTGCGACGGAAAATGATATGGGATTTATGAATGTCATCGGTGTGCGTAGTGCAGCTATTATTGCTTTTGGGTTTTATGCCGCAGACAACGAAGGGATATTATTTAAAGATTATCTCGGAAAGCTTAATGCGGCAGATATCGCTGTAGATTTACCTGTTGATGCTGATATTACGAAACTTGTCGCTCGTTTTACAACAACGGCGGGTGCAACAGTACGTGTAAATGGTGTTCAACAAACTTCGGCCTCGACGGAGAATGATTTTACGGAAGGTTTGGTATATGAAATTACGGATGAGGAGACTGTAGAGCCTGAAACATTTCATGTGCTCATTGGACGTCTGACCGCGCCGGAATGGATGCAAATGAATATCGGGTCGATTGCCAATTATTCGGTAACGGAGGCGAGAATGACCATTGATCCTACGACAGACTATCCCGTTATTATTTTTAGTAGGGGGTCATCTGATGGTGATGGTACGCGTAAAGCGGTTGTTTCTGCTTTTGACGGAACCGCGTGGAATTATTTGGGAGATGCCAATGGTATATCTGGCGATCGTGTAGACGCATCGGCAATTGCTGTTGACGATGATGGAGTGGTTTATGCTGCTTATAAAGATTATTTTACATCTGGTGATCTTGTACAATATGCTTCTGTACAACGTTATGTCAATGGAGCCTGGTCTTATGTAGGTCCTGCACAGAGTTCTACACATCGTGTTAATTACCTACATCTAGAAACTACTGCCAATAAAATGCCAGTGATTGGTTATACTGCTGCACGTGCGGAAGCTGGGGCTGTCAATCGTTCGAGTCAAACTATGTTTTATAGTAACGATACTTGGACTTTACGTTCTATTGATGGAATTGCTACCAATTATTTTTCGCGCATTAAAAAGGGACGTGATAATAAGTTGTATTATGTGGGGATGGACATGACGCCGGGAACAGCGTTGCGTAGGCCAACAGTATATCGATTTAATGATACTACGTTAAACTGGGAGCTTGTGGGCACAGCTTTGATTTCGCCTAGTGCTTCAATTTACGGTGCAATCTATGCTGATGTAGAGGCCTCAGAAACGGGAGAAGTGTATGTGGTATTCCAATCGCAGGCCAATACAGATAAGAAGTCCTATGTGATGAAGTACAGTGGCGGCAGTTGGCGTCAAATTGGTGCAGAGATTAGTCATACAGCCAATTCAAGTGCCCAACGGGATAACATTGCGTTAGCGTTGCATCCGAATGGTACGTTGTATTTTGCACATAGTGATGCGAATGGGTTGAAGGTAACTACTTTTGATGAAAATACACAAAATTGGACAGCTGCAAAATCATTGACAACTACGGTTGCTGATAAGCTGGATCTGCGTATCTCGAATACGGGAATTCCTTATATCACAACGGTCATCGATGGGAATGTCGCTGTGTTTAAATATGATATTCCATAACGTTTGTATTGAATAGTGTTTAAAAATAGGCAGTCTCGTAAAAGAGCTGCCTATTTTTTTTGAATTGATTTCACAAAAGCATAACATAGCGTTAACAAGTTACATCGACAGAACAAACTAACTTTGCGACTCTCATGGAGCATATTAAAGCGATAAAAGAAGATGATCATAAAGCTTTTCAACAGGTTTATGAAGAGTATCATGTGCAGATTTATGGTTTTATATTGCAGCGTACGAAATCAACGTACGTAGCAGAGGAGGTTACGCAGCTCACTTTTATCAAGTTTTGGAAGCAACGCGAGATATTGAGTGATCGCTTGGGGGTAAATGTACAGCTTTTCGGTATGGCTCGTCAGGTGATGATTGATGTACTCCGAAAAGAAGCTACACGTTTTAAGTATGAAGGTGATTCTGCAGAAACGCCTTTTACCGACAGTTTGATTGATGCTATCGAAAGCAAAGACCTCTTGCAACTGATGGAAAGGGATATCCAAAATATGCCGAAGATGCGTCGTTTGGTTTTTGAACTCAGTAGAAAACAAGGGTTATCGCACAAAGAAATTGCGCAATTATTTTCCATTACACCTAAGGCTGTCGAGCAACATATTGGCAAAGCACTGCTTCAGCTTAAACAGCATCTTTACTCCATTATGCTGTAATTTTTGCTCAACCTATCTGTCCTCAACAAAACTAAAAATTGATATTGGCTGTCACGCTGATCTCTTCTGTTTTTTTATAAAATCATACGCTGTATTAAATAATTGTTAAGGAGGTAGGGGTACTTCTTTGAGCGACGTAATATAAGTATGAAGTTCGGAAAAAAGAAGCAAGGAAAGCACGATAGTGATCAAGAAAATAAAAATCTGATTCGTCAGAAAATTTGGGAAGATCCTGCAATTATTGAAGAGTTGTTTAAAGATGAAGATTGGCATTCGTTCGATGGGGCAAATCGCAATGAGGTCCCATCAAAGCGGATCGAGCAACGTGTTGATGAGGAAATAAAGAAGGAGCAGGGAAGGGTACGTCGTTTGGATTTCCTATCGTATCGTACTAACAGAATCATCCAAGTGGGGATTGCTGCGGCATTGCTTTTATTCATAGCATTTAACATTTGGCAATGGAAAGAACCAGCGGATGAGCAGCCAAGTCTGGCTAGTATAGCAACAGATTCCCTATCATCTGTCCGAGAGAACTGGATTTCGGTTGCCAATAATTCTAATGTAATAGACACCGTTGTACTGCCTGATGGAACAACGGTACGGTTATTTGCCTTTAGTAGTATGCGTTATTTGTCCGATTTTTCTGCAGAGGCGCGCGATATATACTTGGACGGTAAGGCTTATTTCTCCGTAAAAAAAGATAGCGCTCGTCCTTTTAGTGTGTATGCAGGAGGAACAAAAACGACGGCTTTAGGTACCTCCTTCACGATTAATACCCGGGCCGAAAAACAACATACTTCTGTGGAGTTGCATACAGGTAAAGTACGGGTTGCTTCGACTGCAGATATACCCTTGTTCGAAAGTGTTTTTCTGGATCGACAGGGCGAAAATCTATTATTCAATGCGGATATGCGGATCGTGAAACACAATAAAGCTGTTGAATCAAAACCGTTTGTTGCGCAAAGAGAAAAACCAACCACTAATGGATCGGCTTTATTGCGTCTGGAAAATATCCCTTTGCCTGATGTCTTTAGGGCTTTGCAAGATGCTTATCATGTTTCTATCCGGGTTAAAGATTCGGAAATCGCTAAAATATTGTATACGGGTATAATTGATCCCGGACGGGAACAATTAACTGATGTGCTTACGGTAATTTGTCTGATTAACGACCTCCGTTATGTGGCAGAACAGGATGGCTCGTTCAGCATTTATCAACAACAAGAACCAAACGAAAAAGATAATCTATAAGTAAAACCACCATGTTTAACAAAACGTATCAACTGAGAAAAAAGAGCGTATTGTTCTTTTCATTGCTTGTCGCGGCCGTTACTCAAGCACAGGCGCAACAGGAGCAGGTAAAAGGGGCTACACAAAATGATGTTGGAGAATTTCTCTCTGGCGTGAGTATCAAGGCTGTCCATCAGAGCTCGGGTAAAAGCTTCACCACCAGTTCTGCAGAAAAGGGATTGTTTAGCTTTAACGGTCTCCCGGAAGGAGGTCCTTACCAATTTATTTTTAGTTATGTAGGTTTCGAGCCAGATACCTTATCGGGGTATACGATTCAGGCAGGAAAGCCATTAGCCCTTAGTGTGAAATTGCTCCCGATTAGTACAGCATTGGAAGAGGTCGTGATTGGTTACGGCCGTGTTTCTAGAAAGGATGTGACCAGTTCAATCACCACAATTAAAGCGGAAGATATGAATGTTGGGGTATTTACTTCGCCTGCACAGATGCTGCAAGGAAAGGTACCCGGATTGACTATTTCTGCAAACAACAGTAATCCAAATGCGACACCTTCGGTGAGCTTACGGGGAGCTTCGACGCTGCGCGATGGAGAGGCTATGGAACCTTACTATGTGATTGACGGAGTTCCTGGTGCTTCGCTGACCTTGATTGCTCCGGATGATATCGAATCTATTGATGTTTTGCGCGATGCTTCTGCGACTGCAATCTATGGTTCGAAAGCTGCAAATGGGGTGATCATCGTTACGACAAAACGTGGGAAATCCGGACAGACCAGTATCAATTATAATGGGTATTTAGCGATTGATAACGTTGCTAAACACTATGAAATGATGAATGCGGCACAATATCGGGATTTTGTGAAAACAAACAGTTTTTCTATGGAACCTACCGACGATCTTGGCGCGGATACCGATTGGCAGCGTGAAGTGGAACGTACTGGTATATCGAATAATCATAATATATCGATTCTAGGGGGCGCAGAGAAAACACAATACAGTGTTAGTCTCAATACGATTAAGAATAATGGCGTGATAAAAGGGACAGATATGGGGCGCCAAATTGGGCGTGCTTTTCTACAGACGAAGGCCTTAAATGACCGCCTGACCGCTTCTTTTAATGTGAATACAAGCATAACTAAACAAAATGATGTGTTGGCGTTGGATCAGGGATTGAGCGTATACGACGCGATGTATTATTATTTGCCAGTATCGCCTGTGAAGAATACAGATGGATCTTGGTTTGAGAAACCCGATCGGTCTCAATATGCAAATCCTGTTTCTTTGATTGAGGAAAATACGAATTTCTCCAAAACGAAGGTCATCCAAGCACATGCGAAATTGGGCTACGAAATTTTGCCGAATCTGACCTATAATATCGATCTCTCTTTGCAGAATAAACAATTCAATAATGCGCAATACTACTCTACTTTTTCTATGGCGGCCCGTAACCAAAATGGGAAGTCTATCCGCGCTGCGGTAGAAGATGAAAGAAAGGTAATGGAGATGAACTTAAGCTATGATAAAACTTTTGGGATGAAACATAAACTCTCAGCGTTAGCGGGTTATTCTTGGGAAGAAAATAACAACAACGATGGTTTTCAGTTGACAGCTTCTGACTATTATAATGATGCATTGGGTTATTATAATTCGGGAATGGCTAATGTTGTGGACCGGCTTGGGTTTGGTAATTATTACCTTTCTACACTTCGTATGATCTCCGTGTATGGACGGTTAAACTATTCGTACAATAGTAAATATATTTTACAAGCTACCGTTCGTCGTGATGGATCGTCTGCATTCGGAGTGAACAATCGTTGGGCGACATTTCCTTCGGTTTCTGGAGCCTGGCGTTTATCGGAGGAGTCCTTTATCCATGAAACTGGGATTTTTGACGACTTAAAGCTGCGTATAGGGTATGGTCAAAGTGGAAATTCTCTTGGTTTTGATGCTTTTACCGCGCAAAGTGTACAAGGGGCAAAAGAAAGGTTTTTTGATTATGTTGACGAAACAGGTTTGGTAAGTTCTCTACGTACATTGGGGATGCTGCGTAATAGTAATCCTGATTTGAGATGGGAAACAACAAGTATGATCAATCTTGGTTTGGATTTCGGATTTCTTAAAAATCGTTTAACGGGGTCGTTAGAAGTCTATAAGAAGAAAACTAGCGATTTGATCTATGATTATCAGGTGAGTCAATCAAAATATATTTGGCCGATATTAACAGCAAATGTGGGCGAAATTGAAAACAGAGGTATAGAGCTTAGCTTAAATGTAAAGGCGATTGATAAGGAAAGCTTCAAATGGAATACTGGTATTGTCATGTCGCATAATACCAATAAGGTTGTCAGTATCGCAAATGAGCAATTTACAAACGAATATATTGAACTTTCTGACCTTGGAGGTGCAGGACAAACGAATATTCTCCAGCAACGGTTAACGCCGGGAGCGCCTATTGGCCAATTCTACACATGGGAATGGGCTGGCTACAATGAAGAAGGGGTTTCTGTTTTTTACGAGCGTGATGAGAAGACAGGTGAACGCACAGGAGAAACGACTGCTACGCCGATGAAGAAAGATCAGACTGTGACAGGAAGTCCGCAGCCTAAATTGGTTTTGGGATGGAATAACAGTTTGTCGTATAAAAATCTCTCGTTAACGGGGATGTTTCAAGGTGCTTTTGGACAGAAGATTATGAATGCAACACGTGCCCGCCATTCGAATGTCGTGGGAAATGCTGGGCAGAAAAATCTTTTGGCCAGTGTGTTGGATACGGAGTTGATGACCGATGTGAATGCGCATTATCTTTCGGATAGATATTTAGAGAATGGCAGTTTCTTGCGTTTGGCTTATCTGACGTTGGCGTATAACGTACCAGTCAAAAAAATGCCAATCAAAAATCTAAGGATATATACCACCATGAATAATGTCTTTGTATTGACCAAATACAAGGGGATAGATCCTGAAGTTGGATTGGGCGGATTGACGCCTGGAATTGATAACCGTCAGACGTATCCGCGTACACGCACGATCATGTTTGGGCTTAATTTTAATTTATAATAGAAGGGAAATATAAGATGAATCTGACAGGATTGAAACGATGTATTCAGCACTTTGGATATGTATTTTTTAATCCAAGAAGGTTCCATCTGACAATAAAAAATAAACAGATGAAATCAACACTTTTTGGTCGCTTAATTTCCATGTCGGCTTTAGCATTAACTTTGGCTTCTTGTAGCGACTTGGATGTAGACATAAAATCACAGTACACAGAATTTCCGAATTCGGAACGCGCAGCAGAGGCTATTTTAGCAGATGTGTATGCAGCATACAGGGGGGCATTGGGGCGTGACCATTGGATGGCGCAGACGCTTTCGGGCGATGAAGCAGTCAGTGTATCGATGGGTACGGACTGGTATGATGGGGGGCGATACCGTGAGTTTCACGTGCACAACTGGACCGCAGATAATGGCTTGCTTCCTAGCATGTGGAACGATGCTTCGACTGGAATCACTTTGGCAAATAATGCAATCATTCTTTTTGGAGAGGAGAAAGAGAATCTTACGGCTCCCGCACGTGCTATTCGTGCATATTATTATTTTTTGTTAATGGATAATTTTGGTGCAGTTCCATTGATTACGGGGCCCGTGGATGAGGTTCCGGCGCGTACGAGCCGTGCGGAAATATGCCGTTTTATCGAATCGGAATTGTTAGACGTCAAGGATCTGTTGCCTACAACAGTGTCGATAGCGACCTACGGTAAGGCTACGAAATATATGGCAGAAGCCTTGTTAGCAAAACTGTATCTGAATTGGGCCGTTTATATGGCTGATGATGTCGCGAACTATACGCCAGCGATGTCTAATGAAAAATTAAATGAAGTGGTTGCGATGTGTGATGCTATTATTGCGTCTGGTCAATTTAATTTGACAAGCCATAAGTTTATGGCGAAATTCCGTCCAGATAACGGCTATCAAGTGAAGGATTTTATTTTTGCTATGCCTTATGACAGGGAGGCACAACAGGGAATGACCTATTCTCGTTTCTGGATACACCGTAGTGCACAAAGCCAGTTTGCAACATTGCCACAGAGTGTGGGGGGAACTTTCCGCGTTTTGCCTACGTATTTGGACAAATTTAATTTGGAGGGCGACGAACGGAATGCGTCTTATATTGGAGGTAAACAATATTATTGGTCGAATTATACGGAGGATAAAACGCGTCCATTTTTGATAACGACTTCAAAACGGGGTATAGATCAGGATTATTCGGGTACGGACGCTGATACACAGTTTTCATGGCAGTTGGAAACGACCCGCGATATTACACTGCGTGCGGATGGTGCTGCTACATTGAACGTAGGGAACGACCAGAAAGGTCGTTCGATGGGATACCGTTCGATTAAATTTTATATGGATGTGGCTGTGACTGCTGCGAACCAACGGAATCAAAGTAACGATGTGCCGATTTTCCGGTATGCGGATATCTTATTGATGAAGGCAGAGGCGATACTTCGCGGTGCTGCAGCAACAAATGGTGAGACTCCGCAATCATTGGTGAACCAAATTCGTGCTTATGTGAGCGCTCCGGCATTAACGACAACACCGACTTTGCAGGATCTGTTGGACGAACGCGCTCGTGAGTTTGCTGATGAGTCTTGGCGTCGAAATGATTTGATTCGCTACGGTAAATTTGAGGATAATTGGGGTTTCCGTTCTTTGTATCCTGCGGGGATGACGGAGAAGTTTCGCCGTATATTTCCGATACCAACGACGGTGCTTAATGTAAATACGCATTGGATACAAAATAACGGGTATTAATAGGCCGTATGAAACGAAGAGATTTTATGAAAAGCACCTTGGGTACAGCCCTAGGTGCTGGCCTTACTGCTGTGCCTTTTGTGAGGGTAAATGCCGCTCTACCTACGCAGATTGAAAGTGAAGATATCAATAGTCGTGCGGGATTAAAGGACGCGTTTGATCTGCATTTTATCGCTGTGGGGGATTGGGGGCGAAATGGAGCTGATCATCAGGTACAAGTTGCGCAACAGATGGGAAAATGGGCGACCGATCATCCAAACGATTTCATCATATCGACCGGGGATAATTTTTATCCATCGGGTGTTGTGAGTGAGCATGATCCACTGTGGTATTATTCTTTTGAAAATATATATACTGATTTCGCTTTACAATGGGATTGGTATCCTATTTTAGGAAATCATGACTATAAGTCGGATCCTGATGCTCAAGTGCGTTATACGAATGTTAGCCGACGTTGGAAAATGCCTTCCCGCTATTATAGCAAAACCTTCCGACTTAAGGATGGTAGTGAGGTATTGATAGCATTTATAGATACCAATCCGCTGATCCCGGAGTTTTATAAGAATAGTGAGTACGGGCCACATGTGGCTGGACAACAACCGGAAAAGCAATTGGCTTGGCTCGATAATTTATTGGAACAATCAAAAGCAAACTGGAAGATTGTGGTTGGCCATCATCCTATTTATACGGCAGGGCCTCGTACGGAAAACTACGATACGTTGGCGGTTCGGAAGGTATTGGAGCCTATATTGGACAAATACAGTATTCCGCTTTATCTTTCCGGGCACGAACATTCTTTGCAACACCTGAAAAGGAACGATAAAGTAACGCATCAGCTTATTTCGGGAGCGGGCTCTGAAGTGACTTCGGTCAAGCGTGGGATCGATTACAGTCGATTCGAAGCGGATCAATATGGATTTATGTATTTTGCCATGAACAAGGATGTTTTGCAAATGCAGTGTATCGATCCTGATGGTAAGGTGCTTTATACCACGGTTATTGAAAGGTAGTTGATGCCCATGAAAAGGCGGCCTATTTTTTGAGAGGCCGCCTTTTAAATAAACCAAGATTTTAAGGGCTTAGTTATTCGTAAAAGGGAAGAGTGTATTTTCGGTATGTGCTTCTTTGATCCATTTTTCGAGTTTTTGAACGATTTTTGGATGTTCGCTTGCGATGTTATGCTGTTCGGCGGGATCTTTTTGGAGATCATATAGTTCTAACGGGGCGGGGTGGGCTGACATCGCATTTAAGCGTATGCCTTTCCACTTACCAGAGCGTATGGCTTGTTTACCGCCTTGCTCGTGGAACTCCCAATAAAGATAGGGATGTTCTTTTTGGTGTTTTCCTTTCCAGGTATTCAATATGGAAATGCCATCGATGTTGCTGTTGTTTTTCACAGCAGCAATCTCTGTAAAGGTAGGAAAGAGGTCCCAAAAGGCCGCGACGTGATTCGTTGTGCTGTTGGGTTTTATGACGTCTGGCCAACGGACAACGAAAGGAACACGTATCCCGCCTTCGTATAGATCTCGTTTGAATCCGCGGAGCCCTCCATTGCTATTAAAAAATTGAGGATCAGCCCCACCTTCGCGATGGGGACCATTATCACTACTAAAAAGGATAATTGTGTTCTGATCTAATCCCAATTGTTGAAGTTTTTCAACTACTTGTCCTACATAAAGATCGAGACGAGCGACCATGGCTGCAAAAGTTGCATGTGGATAATCTTGCGAAGCATAGCCGGCAGGTCGGGTACCAGCACCATAATCTTCGCCTTCGTAACGTTCTTCGGGAAATTTGCCGCGGTAATACTGTATCAAACTATCTTCAGGTACGAGTAGCTCTGCGTGAGGAAGGATATGGGGAAGAAACAAAAAGAAGGGTTTGTCCTTGTTTTCTTCGATGAAGGCGAGCGCTTCTCTTTGTGTAATATCTGGTGCATATTGCTTTTGGTAGAGGAGATCGCCATTTTCTTCTAGAAGCACTTTTGTGCTGTTGTTCCAAAGGTGTGTAGGATAATAGCGATGTGCAAGGGATTGGCAATTGTAGCCAAAAAAATGATCGAATCCTTGTTTGTTGGGATCGCCTTCGGAAAGTACAGGACCAAGCCCCCATTTGCCAAAGGCTCCTGTTGTATAACCGGCTTGTTTCAGCACTTCAGCGATGGTCAATACGGAGTCGGCAATAGGGTATTGTCCTTCGGGCTTAACACCAAGGTTTCCTCGGATAAAGGTATGTCCTGTATGTTGACCTGTCATCAGTGCGGAACGCGAAGGTGCACAAACAGCTGTCCCGGCGTAAAACTGATTGAATTTTAAGCCTTCTCTAGCCAGTTGATCGATATGTGGGGTTTGGATCAGCTGTTGTCCATTGAATCCCACGTCACCATAACCGAGATCGTCCGCTACAATCAGGATGATGTTTGGGCGCTGCTGTTGTGCATAGCTAGGCGATAATCCAGTGAGTAGGGCGAGTAGAAAGATGATGCAATGCGTGTAACTATAAGGAGTCATTTTTATACGAGTTTAATGTGAAGTGTTTTACTTGGAGGAACTCAAGGGGTAGATGCGAAGCGCTTTGATCTTTTGTCGGCTAGCGGTTTGGCGAAAGCCAAAGAATCCTTCTTTTCCAATAGTCCCCTTATACTTAAATAGTAATTTGTTGTTTACATAAAAAGCGGTGTAACCTTTTTTGGGCGCGACGACTGTTTTTATTTGATAATATACATTCGGTTGCAATAGGTAAGGTGTTTCATTTTTTTCTGCAAGTAACAGACGCTCTCCCTTTCCATCGTATTTTCGAAAGCGTGTTGTACTGTTGTAATTTCCGCCCATCCCGACATAAAAAAGATCCAGACTGTCGTAAGAAGCAAGCTTACCGTCGCGGGACTTAAGCTCGTGATGTGCTGTTGGTTCATGGGCCAACCAGAACTGATTGAAATCAGATAGCCTATCGTAAGGTTCGCCGTCGAGAACGACCATGCGTTCGTACTCGATCACGTAGTCTTCCTGTAAGAGACTGTCTAGCCAGAGGGTAGCACCACCAAAAGACGCGATACTGATGACGCTATCGGTTAGTTCTAGTTTTGACTGCTGTGGGTATTCGAATTCTACTCGCCAGTGTGCTGGATCGGCAAGTGCGATCAAAGATGAATCCTGTTGTTGTGCTGTAGCTTGTCGGATGGTAAAAACACCGAGAAGGAGTAAGAGCTGTGTACTATAGAATTTAGAGGTCATTTTATACAATTAACGATATTTTCCGACATAATGAAGACATTGAATGGCTGTTAAGCCCCATTGTGCAGCCCAGTTGGTGGAAATTCCTTTCCATTCTTGCTGTGTACCCCAAGCTGTACCGGCTGCTGGTCTACTGGTTTGGAGCGAGAGGGGCTCTTTTCCTTCTGAAAATTCTTGCCAGGCGCGTGCAGCAAGTTGTTTGTTGCTGGATTTTGCTGCTGCATATGCGGTGAGCCGAGCGTGAGCATTGCGTAAGTTGAATTTTCCTTCTTTGGTGCCGAGTATCTTCTCGCGTTCTTCTCCTGTCGCATTATATAAGGTACAGTAGTTGAGCCAAGCTTTTTCAAAGTCTTTGTCGGGGATGGTTGCAATAATTTCTTGACAGATTTCTACTAGACCAAAGACGGCATTCAGGTGGGATACACTGATATTTTTTTCTTTCTTCAGGACAAATCTTCCCGTTGTTAAATCAAGTTGCCCAATGCCGGTGAAAAATCCCTGTGGCTGATGGCTGATGGTGCGCATGCTTTCTTTTAATCGGTTGAGCATGGCTGGATTACCTGTTCGTTCCCATTCCGTAAACCAAGCGGCGGCTATTGCGCCCCAATCTGTACCAAAGCTAACCAACACTTTTCCTTTCTCTATAGTTAGCGGGCCGTCTAAGCGCTTTCTAAGTGCGACAACGTCTTCGAGTCGGGCCGCTGCTTCTACCTGCTCCCGAAGGAGATCTCCTGTGCGTTCGTCTGCTGTTAAATAATAATAGAATCTTCTATTGATTGCGGTGCTAATGCGGAGCTGTTTGGCACTACAGCCCCAATGCATCACATTATGACGGCTTCCTAAAGGAGCATAGGGACCGAGATGGTAGACATCGACCTCGCCGGTATGTCGGCACATGGCTTCGGCAAAACGGAAGGCTTCGTGTCGCCCTGTTCGCAGGTAGTAATACCAGAGCCACAGATCCGTCGATAGTTCGGAGTTATCCCAAGCAAATCCGCCCACATCATATCGCCAAAGATGCCGATCTTCGTCGTATGCGTGCATAACGTCACCGTAGTTCCAGAACCCATACCAACCTCTTCGATCAACTTCTCCTTGGTAGAAGTCGAAAAGAGCATCCAATTGATTCTCAATGGCTGATTTTTCTGGCGAGCTACGATCGGGAAGTCCCCAATTACCTCCAAATACATTTTTTTTGTATAGATACTCGGGGGAAACTGTAAGTTGTGGCGGTTCCTGATAGGCGCTGGCGTATTCGTTTAATTGGATATTGGAAGGAGTTTCTTTGAAAAATGTGAGGTATAGTTCGCTTGTTCGACCAACGCCGTAGGGTGTACCATATCCTTTTTCGTAATCTTCGTAGGTGATCTCTAAGCCTTCCCATTGCTCTTCATAGCTGTCCTGCCCCATGCCATCGTGGTAAAATCGGAGATCCATTGCCGGGGCTCGTGGCGACCATAACCAGGCGGTTATGCTTGCTTCGGAACCTGCGGCTCCTCGAATATCCAATTGTGCAGGATAGCTTTGCCAGAAGTTGCGTACCCCCACTGCAACACCGCCCATGCCTGTTCCTAAATAGGTTGTTCCTTTGGAGCGCCCTCCATCTACGGCGTGTATCCACGCGTGTCCTTTGCCTGTACGTTTTTCGATGCTACAAGCGGAGGGGCTTAGCTGTGTAAGGGTGTAATCTCCAAACTCCGGTATATAAGGTAATCCGCGTTGCGCTCGTTCGTCGATATCTTCGAGTTGAACTGTTCTACCTGCTAGTTGTGCACTTCGAGCGGCTTCGCCTGGATCACGCCGAAGACCGGTTAATCCTTTGACGGCTTCTGCAAATACCGATTGGTCTTCGCCCACAAAACGAACGAAACGGTTGTACGTAGGGCTGCCTTCTAGCGGTACTTGCAAGGAAAGACCGATACCTTTAATAAAATCGTGTTGCTCGTCTGCGTTGTAAATGAATGTATGTAATGTTTTGATGCAGGGCGAATTTTTATAGATGTAAAACCGAAGGATAAATGGGAACTTTTTTTTGCCTTCTTCCTCCTGATGGTTCCCGCTTACCTGAACGAGGATGCGTTCACTTCCTTGATTTTCAATCTGTACCTGATCAATAGTGGAATGCCATGGTTTAATTTCACCTGTAGTTTCATAGTCTGTATCTGGATGTTCTTGCAGGAGAACCTGTAAGAGCATATCTTTTCCTATTAGACGGTTGGCGATCCATACCCGATCGATAGGGTGTTTACCTTTTTTTGGAAATTGTATGCGTAATATTCCATTGTCGATGAGGATAGCAGTCTCGTTTTCTTCAACCTGCATCGAGTTTGCGGTGGTCCGTGTTTTGACCAGTGAAATGTCTTCTTCTTGCAATAGGGGAGTTCCTGCGGATGCAAAAGCAGACCATTTTACCGAACCATCATTCCAAAAAGCTAACGGCCATGTTTGAAGCTGCGCTTGTTTTCCTTCTTGGTTTTGTAGGGCAAAGTTGTCTGTTGTCTTTACTTCTCCTGGCGACCAGGGAACACCAAAGGTAACACCTATAGGTAATGATGTTGTTCCATTGATCCATCTCAATGGAAGACGAGGAGAGTCAGTATTGAACGCCCTATTTGTATACCATCCAAACGTGGAAACCGGACTGGCCGCTAATCCGAGTAATGTTGTGTTTTTAATGAAATCTCTTCTGTTCAATGTCATACAATCAATAGTTGATTAGGATAGAATAACCTGAGCTTGATAGGCTACAATGGCAGTTTCATCCAAAAGTACGGCATTTTGTTAGTAAAGTCTACCTTTTTTATAGTATTTTTTTGAGGTTTTCTATTTTTGAGAAATTTCTGCGAAAGGAAGTAAAGTACTATATGGGGCCATAATGCTCTTCAATCATTATGGCCCATATAGTGCTTGGTATAGGTGATTATAGCTCTACGACAATTAAACGGCTGTATCGTTTGGATTGGGGATCATAAGCTTTGAAGTAATGTTTCCCTTTTCCTTGTATAGGTCCCGTGTATTTATGATCTTTTGTTGTTGGCGGATGTTCCGTATGGTAATATATTTCGAGTTGTCCGTTTCGGGTGTTTGCCCATAGTTTATCGTTTTCAATTTTAACACCCGGTGTAGGGATGCGGTAAGCGATATGAGGATGATAGCGATTGAGTTTGGGCAGTTCCTCTTTATAGAGTTGATTGCTAAAGGTACGCCAAGAGGTTTCGTATGATTGTTTAAAAGCAGTATTGTCGTTTATTTCACTCCAGGATGGTGAAGGTGCCCATGCGCGTTCGGCAAAAGCTATGAGTTTCGGGAAAATCATGTGATAAAGGCTTTCTTCATGGATTAATGTTTCTCCCCAAATGGCTGTTTGTAGTCCTTGAATGTTTGCTAAACCTTGTTCGCTGAGCTTAACTTTATCGTTGAATGCAGCAGGATTGATGGGGCTATCGGTATCGTCGTAATAGAACGTTTTAAAGTAATTTTGTGGAATAAAGTTAAATAGCTTCTCTTCGTCTATATAGCCTCCCCAGAACATACCTGACTCATAGAAACTGCGATTAGCGGCTAGATCCATATACATGTTGGTTACATTGGATAAGACGATTTTAAAACCTTCGTTTGCTAGTCTATAAGCTAGGTCCTCGCTTCCTGTGCCGTATACGTTGTTCCATACATCCATCAGGTAGTTGTTGGCCTGTAGGCTTGGAACGATCTCCATTTTTTTCTTCCCGTTAAGGTCGACGCGCTTCATGCCGATTTCTTCCCAACCGTGCATACGGATGTTGTATTTATTTAGAATTTTATGTGCCTCTGCAAAGTAGTAGACCCATAGATCATCTGCACTTCGGAAGTTCTTCGCTCGTAAAAGATCGTTTACGGCGGGAGATTTTTCCCATACGCCTGCAGGCACTTCGTCGCCTCCCATGTGCACGGTTTTTAAATCTAGCCCCGCTTCTTTATAAATAGAGGCTAGGTCGGCGATAACGTGATCGAGAAAGGTGTAAACAGAAGGCATAGCAACGTTGATTGCGTCGTCGTTCCAACCTTGTACTGTTTTATATTGCGATGCGTCGGCAGGGTCGTGAAGTAAGAAAGCTTTTGCTTTGGTAGAATCTGTTGTGCTATATTTTTTGTAGCGGTAGTCCATTGACTTAATAGCTGCGCGCGCATGTCCTGGTGTTTCAATCTCGGGAATAACCTGTATATGACGTGCTGCTGCATACTGTAAGATCTCAATAAAATCTTCTCGGGTGTAATAACCGCTTCCAAAGTTGTTGGTAAGATCCGGACCTGAGCCATGTGCCGGATAAAGATGGTCTTCAAAGCGTGCGCTATATCCGCGTTTTGCGCCATAATCTGTAAGTTCTTCTAGTCCTTTAATAGCGATACGCCATCCTTCGTCGTCGTTGAAATGGAAATGCAAGATATTGATTTTATAGTTAGCCATGATGTCCAATAGCTCAAGAACTCTTTCTTTAGATTGGAAATTACGGGCCACGTCAAGCATTAAGGCACGGTGTGCAAAGCGCGGTGCATCGCTAATTTTTACCGCAGGAATAGTGGCTATTTGGTCGTTGAAGGAAGATAGGATAAGATTTTGTAGGCTTTGCAAGGCATAGAAAAATCCGGCTTCACCTCCTGCTTGTAGACTTACTTCTTCAGGTTGGATGTTTAAAATATAGGCTTCGTTAGGCATATCGGCTTGGATGAATCGAATGCCTTTTTTTTGTGTGTCGTTGGAGACAGCGAGTTCCATACCGAGTAATGTTTTGAGTTGTTTTGCAAACTGGGATGCTAATTTTGTATAGGATGCGTCTGCAATTAGAATGACATCTTTGTTGAATGTGAAATTTCCCGTTAATTTTTCTACATGTTGGGGGGTTGGTAGTAAAGGGAAGATGTCTTTCGAATCTATGTCTGCTGTTTTAATGTTCTGATCGTATAGTTGTGCGGCGAGTTTGTTTTCGCTGACAACGATTTGCTCATACATCGGATCACTATTTTCCAGTGTGTAATATTTATCCGGCTCGGTATCTTGCACGAGAAAGAAGCCGACGGGGTAGTCTGAGATATTTTTGAGATAGGCTTGCTTTATTGGAATCTCTAATGTTGTGCTTTTAGTATCGAGGTGTAGGTCGTTCTTCGGATAAACGTAATAGAAATCTCCATTAACGTGTGTGATGCCAAATCTGGCGCTATCTGTGCTGCCGATTTCCGGATGCTTGTAGGAGTTGAAATAAAGTTTCCAGCTACCGCTGAAAAGCTTTTCTTGATCTTTAATAGCAATCCTAACGAATGATGTTGTGCTTATTTTGCCTGCGCTATCGATTTCACTGTGTATATGGTATGAAAGTTTTTCTGTCAATAGTGGTCTAGTTTGACAGGCACAGAAGGCGAGTATTAAAAATAAAATGCTGATGTTTTTCATATGTAAATAATCTGATTTCAATTGTTAGCGAGAATGTGCCCTGTTTTTTGTACTAGACAGGCCTATATTCATGTTTGCTAAGGTAAAAGCTCTCGGAATAGCATTTTTTCCTTGGTTCCGAAAAAGATTTCCTCTGTTCCTATACCTATTTAAGGCTTATAAAGTCTTAAAATAGCTATTTGTAGCGCTCTTTTTTTGTAGAGGGAGGGCGTAAAACAATCGGATGTCTTGATAAAGTTGATATGATTTTATTATTTTAGAAAAACAGGAACAGAGGAAAAAAAATAAGATTATAGGAATTTTTTCTGCCCATTTTAGGGATATGTTTGTGTTGTTACAGTTCCAATCAGTCTCTAACACTAACTAAAACCAAATGAATAATGCAATTACCTAACAAAAAAGAAAAAAAGTGGACTTTCTTATCGGTGATTACTTTTCTTGTTCTTATTTCTTGTGTGTCTACCGGGATCGCACAAACAAAAAAGACAGTGAGAGGCACGGTAAGATCAGCGGATGGCGTGGCACTTCCTGGTGTTACAGTCGTGGACTCGCTCAGCGCAACCAGCACTTCAACAGATGCACAAGGTGCATTTCGTATACAAGTGCCTGCACAAGCTAAGCTGGTATTTACCAGCGTAGGTTATAAACAGGATTCCTACACTGTTACTGGCGGTGAGGAACAGCAAATCAACATGATATTACGTAGTGACGAGGGCCTGATAGATGAGGTTGTAGTTGTAGGGTATGGTACACGTCGTAAAGATCTTTTCGCAGGTTCTGCGGTAACATTGACTCCGGAGGATCTTAATAAGTCCTCTATTTCTGTGGCGAATATGTTGCAGGGAAGGGCCGCGGGGGTACAGGTGAGTCAAAATAATGGATCTCCGGGAGCGCCTTTGTCTATTCGGATTCGTGGTACAAACTCTATTAATGCCGATAGTGAGCCTTTGTATGTAATTGATGGTTTTCCTGCTTCCGAGGGAATTGGTCTTACCATTAATCCAGATGATATCGAGTCAATTACGATATTAAAAGATGCGGCATCGGCATCTATATATGGTGCGCGTGGTGCGAATGGCGTTGTTTTGGTGACAACAAAGAAAGGAACGGAAAAGAAAAGTAATTTGTCGATCAACAGCTCGTTGGGTTATCAAGATGTTGTGAGTCGATACGATTTATTAGGTCCGTACGATTACGCTGTTCGATTAAATCGCTTATCCGTGGAGAATGGAAATTCGGCGCCTTATTCGGCTTCTCGCTTGGATTCTTTGCAGGCCGGTTATTTGGGTACGGATTGGCAGGAACAAGTGTTTAGGACAGGACGGGTTCAAAACCATTCCATAAATTTTATTGGTGGCTCAAGTAAAACGGGGGTCTATTCGAGTTTTGATTATCTGAATCAAGATGGGGTGGTTATTCATTCGAAATATCAACGAATTGGGGCACGTATCAATGTTGATCATGCGGTAAGTGATGTTTTTAAATTGTCGGCTCGAGTGTTTGGTAATTATGGTATCCAGAATGATCTTCCGTTGGCACCATCAACCATTAATGGTTTTCTGAAACAAGTGCTAAAGGCGAACCCTGCCTCAACTTTCGATTCTGGGATTTCAGCGCGCTTTGATGCTCAAAACCCCTTGCATTTTTTGGAGGCGCAGGATCGAAATAACACCGGTTATCGCACGAATGGCTACTTTTCGTTGAAATATGAGCCTATTAAGCGTTTACTTTTTCAAGCTGATTTTGGTGCTGATATGAATAAGGCGGAGGATTTTTATTTCGCACCTTCGACTGTTCCTACAGCCTCTGCTACAAATGGTGCAGGAAGTATAACTTCTATTGATACCAAGGAATTGATTTTTAACCCTACAGCTCGCTATGGACATACTTTGGGGAAAAGTAATTTAAACTATTTATTGGGGTATAATTTTCAGACGTATAAATACTTTGAATTTGGTACGAATGCGACGGAATTTTCTAGTGATGATCTAGGTTATAATAATTTAGGTACAGCGAAGACGTTCACGAGTTATTCGGGTAAATCGAGAGTAAATAGAGCCAGCTGGTTCGGACGTATCGATTATGACTACGATCAACGCTACAGCTTGACAGCGACATACCGTATCGACGGATCGTCGGTATTCGGTGCTTCGAATAAGTTGGGATATTTTCCTTCTGTTGCTGCCGCTTGGAACTTTAAGAATGAAGAGTGGCTAAAAGACAATGGTCTATTGTCTAATGGTAAATTAAAGGCAAGCTACGGTATTACGGGAAATGATCGAATTAGTTCGGGTATTTCTTTGGCGACTTTTGCAAGTAATAATGGGACAAAATATACATTCGATGGCGAATCTTCTGTTAACGGGATTGCTGTAACACGCCTGTCGAATCCAGATTTAAAATGGGAGAGTACAAAATCGGTCGACTTGGGTTTGGAATTGGGATTTTTGAATAATAGGATTACACTGGAGACTGATTACTATAATAAGCGTACAGATGATCTGTTATTGGATCGAAATATTTCGCCGTCAACGGGTTTTGTATACCGTACGGGAAATGCAGGTTCGGTTTCTAATCAAGGTTTCGAAATTTCTTTACAGACCGTGAATATTAGAAACAATGAGATGGAATGGTCAACATCGTTAAATTATGGGGTGAACAAAAATAGGGTGAACTCGTTGGGTAGTAATAACGCGGATATCTATGTTGGTTCTTTTAAACCGGATGGAGCCGCTAATTTTGAAGATCCATTTATCATTCGAGTTGGAGAACCTATTGGTGCAATTTATGGTTATCGCTTTGATGGAATTCTGGAGCCGGGAGATGAGGCATTGACAACGACGCACCCTAACGCATCGGTGGGAGATCCAAAATATGTAGATCTGAATGGTGATGGTATTTTGGATGCTTCGGACCGCGAGATTTTGGGGACAGGTGTACCAACGTCAACTTTTGGGATGACAAATAATTTTGGATATAAGGGTTTCAGTCTTGAGGTGGTGCTGCAGGGACAGGCCGGTGGAAAGCTGGTGAATGTGCAACGTTTAGATATGTTGAATCCAATTTCCACGGGAAATGTATTGGCGGAGACGTTAACGGAGACTTGGACACCCGAAAATACAAGTGGTACATTACCTCAGAATGGTTTTTATGGGACAAGCCATGGAGGCTGGGTCAACTCTAGGTTTGTGGAGAGTTCAGATTATTTGCGCGTTAAAAATGTCACTTTGGGATATAGTATCCCTGAAAAGTTCATCAAAAGAGCGCGGATGCAAAAGCTTTATGTTTACGTGAATGCACAGAATCTTTTTACTTGGACGAACTATAGCGGTTTGGATCCAGAAATCGGGAATCTCGCTACGGAAACGCAGCAAAATCGTAACGTAGCTCGTAGCATAGATTTCAATGCCTATCCGCTAGCAAAAATGTATGTGTTTGGGCTTCAGTTGACCTTTTAATCCTTAAGAAATTAGTTATGATACGCACGATAAAAAAATCATTATATATTAGTACGTTGGGCTTTGCCTTGCTGACGTCTTGTGAACGTGGTTTACAAGAGGAGTCTTACTCTGTTTTTGACGAAACGACGCTTACTAAACCAGAAAATGCATTGCAAGCGGTAATCGGTGTTTATTCGGCACTTCGGGATAATGGTGGAAACGGCTATTATGCGGGGTATATTTACCAGCTGTATGAATATCCAGCGGATATTTTAACCACGACGCCTACTTCTCGACAGGGCATACAATTGGATCAGTTGACTTACGACGCTAGCAACTCGGTGATCAACGATGTATGGGTAAGTATATATCGTCTCATTGCGCGGGCTAATGAATCGGAGCATTTGGTGTCTAACATTGATTTTTCTGCCAATGCAACGACTCAGCAGACGCAAAAGCAATATCTTGGTGAGATTCGTTTTCTAAGAGCTTTAGCTTATTATGATGCGACGGCTTTGTGGGGTGATGTGCCGTTGAATTTGAAATCTTCTTCCGAATTTACCGAAGCTGATGAAAACCCGTCGTTGGTGGCACAGTCCGTAATTGAAGAACAAATATTGACGGATCTGCGGTATGCAGAAGAAAATCTGCCAGAAACGTATAGTGCTGCTGAAGCAGGACGTGCGACCCGCGGCGCGGCGAAGGGATTGATGGCTAGACTCTATTTGCGGCGAGGACAGTTTCAAGAAGCAGCGGATAAGTGTGCCGAGGTGATGAATACCGTTTTTGATCTTCGCTCGAAAGCGGAAGGTGGACTTCCGGAAATGTTCGACAATAAGAACAGGTCGGATAACGAATTTATGTTTGTGTTGAAATCGTCTAGTGAAAGTGGTTCTTATGGTATTTTATCAAATGCTTTTGGGATTCAATCGGTTCCTTGGGATTATAATCGCGGTTGGGGAAATCTGCCGATACATCTTGCCTTTTATGGCGAATTCTCAGCTACAGATGACCGTAAAAAACTGTTGTTAGGTACATACAAGACATTGTATGGACAGATATACACTATCCCATCGGAATATGGCGGCGATGGAACGAGTATCGAAGGGGCTGTGTTGGCGAGCTACACCTATAATCTGAAATATCCGCATGTCAATAATTATAATTATGCAGGCTATAACAATGTGAGTATTATTCGCTATGCAGATGTGTTGATGATGCGGGCAGAGGCCTTAAACGAGCTTAATGGCCCGAATACGGAATCGATAACGCTCTTGAATCAGGTTTTGGAACGGAGTAGCGTCCCTGCAATAGCTTTGGGCGATTTCGCAACAAAAGCGGCATTAAGGGATTTTATTTTTGATGAGCGAGGTCGTGAATTTTTTATGGAGGGACGTCGACGTGAAGATTTATTCCGTTGGGGAACGAATGCTACTGCAGGTGCCAGTCCGTTGAGCAAGTTTAAAGAAAAAGTGCAACCACGATTGAGAGATCAGAATACCTATTCAGATGCGGTAAACTATTTGTACTATCCTTATCCGTTGACGGAGATACAAAGTAATACCTCTTTGGATTTGTCTATTAATGATGGACGGGTGCGACGTTAAAATCTAAAAATATACTGTATTGAAAAAAAGAACCGTATGGTGGGGATTGGCTGTTTTAGTAGGTCTGGGATTTCTAGGGCGGCTGTTGTATGTAGAGATGGGGCCCTTGCAAATAGAGCACATGGAACTGCATTACTTGCCAGAGAACAGGTTACGATTGAAAATTGTTGTGCAACTTTCTAAAAGTGCGGATGTAAAACTAAAATACTGGCGTATTGGAGGTAAGGATACGTTATACGCAGAGCCTTCTCTTGACGGGTCAACACACGAGATCATCCTCTATAATTTGCATGAGCGGGCACATTATAAATACCAAGTGATTGCAAGTAAGGGTGAAGAGCAAAGGAGCAGTAAGATTTATCCGTTTGAAATTAAGCCTATTTACCAAACGACGCCTTATTTTTTATTGGATGTATTGGAGGAAGAGGCAAAGCCCCTGTTGGAGAAGAAGTTTTTCTTAACGCAAATTTTGACGGAACCTGGTGCAGCAGTCGTGTTGGATATGAATGGGGACATTGTCTGGTATGAACCTTTTACAAAAGGCGTGAAGGTTACGTCGTGGACGAAGGACAATACGGTGCTTTGTATTTTGGGATCGGAAGATATTCCTTCGTCGGGTGGAGATGAAATTGTAGAGGTAGATCGCAAGGGAAACCATGTGACGCACTTTAAATTGGGTGAAAAACAGATGGATAAGATGGTGCATCATGAGGTTCGAAAAGATGCCGATGGAAATATCTATGCGATTACATTTGATAAGAAGGTGTTCGACCTTTCGTTGGCGGGAGGTACGAAGCAGGATACGGTAAATGGGGATGGGATTGTTGTTTTTGATAAGAAAGGAAATAAGGTATGGGAATGGAGTGTGTTGGATCATTTGGATGTATTGCATTTTCCTAACATTTTAAAAGCAAAGAAGGATATTTCGCACGCGAACTCTCTTTTTGATGATGGCAAGGGTAATTTTCTGATGTCGTTCCGCGACCTTAATCAAATTTGGAAAATTGATCGTAAATCGGGTAAAGTATTGTGGAAATTTGGCTTGCATGGCGATTTTCCTATGCTACAGGAAGACCAATTTTATAGCCAGCATATGGCGCATATGAATGCGCTGGGTGAATTGATGTTGTTGGACAATGGTGTGAAGACCAAACAATCCCGTGCGCTTTCTTTTGTTTTGGATGAACAGCATAAAACGGCGGTAAAAAGTTTAGAGATCAAATACCCTGCGTTGTATTTTTCGTCTGTGAAGGGAAACAGCTGTTTATTGGATAATGGTTTAGTGCTTACCTGCCTGACGGACCCTCGCGCTTTTTTCATCACAGATAAGAATGGTCGGGTATTATGGAAAATGGAAGTTGGAGGTGATCCTTATCGCATCGAGGAAATAAATTTTATAAACTGATGGAGATTGTAAGAAATAGAGCAGAAATCTCTGCTGGGGAGATTAGTTTGCTTCAGTTGTTTTGGATTTTTTTCAAAATTGGAGCCTTGTCTTTTGGTGGACATATGTCGTTGGTGGCTATTGTTGAAAGCTATCTTGTAAAAGAGAAAAAAGTGTTGACGACAGATGATGTTTTATATACGGTGAGTATGGCGAGTCTTATGCCTGGACCATTGGCGGTAAATATTGTGACGTATTTCGGTTATTTACTAAGCGGTTGGAAAGGTGCATTGGTCAGTTTTGTAGGCATTTTGTTGCCTGCTGTTTTGCTGATGATCCTGTTGTCTGTTTTCTACTTCAATTATGCTTTTTTGTTTGACTTTACCCTTGGTGTTGATTTATTACTGATTGCTGTGTCTGCGTTGATTTTGTCTACGGGGGTTGATCTTTTTAATAAACAGGTGAAGGGAAATCTTCTAGGAATCTTATTGTGTAGTCTGACGATTGCGGTGAACTTATTGTTTAAAGGTTTGTGGTTCAATTTTTTGCTGATGACGGTTGGTGGTTTGGTTACTTTGTTGGCATTGCCACTGGAAGATAGAAAAAGGAGGGAGAATGGCCGTAATTTTAGCCTAAGTAGAACAACTTTTTTTTGTTTAGTAGGCTTGGCTGGGGTTCTGGTGTTTTACCTTATAGGAGGTTATTATTGGACGGATAATACGAAGATCAAACTGTTATCTGTTTTTTCTGGAATGGGGCTTACATTATTTGGAGGAGGGTTTGTGGTTATTCCTTATATGCAAAGTCTGTTGGTCGATAGCTTACATTGGCTTTCTGCGAAAGAATTTGTATATGCGATTACATTAGGTCAAATAACACCGGGACCTATATTGGTGAATGTTGCATTTGTAGGCTACAAAATGGCGGGAATTGGCGGAGCACTTTTAGCTACCGTAGCTATTTTCTTGCCTCCTGCGCTATTGACCGTGTGCGCGATCAAGAGTGTGCGGCATACGACTAGGGTTAAAGCAGTTTTAAATGGTATAAAGCCCGTCGTGATTGGTCTCATCATTGCTTCTGGTTTCCAGCTAATTGCCTCTGTTGGTCAGCTTCACTGGTGGTTGTTGGCCTATGGACTGTTACTCTTTGTGTTGCTTTTTAGATTTCGTGTTAATCCTATCTATATTTTGTCGTTTTCGTTACTCGTAGGTTTTATTAGTTACTTTAATTTTTAAAAGATGAATATTTCAGGTGTTCAAATGATTGGTACCCAACGATCGGGGTCAAATTTGCTAAGGATTATTCTTAATCAATCTACGGCTGTGGTTTCTCCTCATCCAGCACATTTGCTTGTTAATTTTATGCCTTTACTTCCTTATTATGAACCGCTTGATGCGAATAATTATCGCCGGTTAGTGGAAGATGTGATCAGTTATATCGCGGTTAATCCCGTACAATGGGATGTGGCGTTGGATGTCGACAAGCTGTTTTCAATGTCGGCTGAATTTTCACTTTTCGAACTCAATAAGAATATTTATAGGTATCTGGCAGCAGCTAAGCATGCGAGCGTATGGTGTTGTAAAAGTATGGCGAATGTGTACTATGCATCTGCTTTGGAGAAAAATTATCCATCACTAAAATACATTTACTTGTATCGGGATGGACGTGATGTAGCACTTTCTTTTCAGAAAGCTATCGTCGGGGAAAAACACATCTACCATATTGCAAAACAATGGCATGAAGATCAGCAGGCCTGTCTTGCCTTGCAAGCGAGATTTCCTAAAGAGCGATTTTATGAATTGAATTATGAGAATCTTATCCGTGATCCTGAATATACTGTGCGTGGTTTATGTGATTTTCTAGGGTTAGTTTTTTCCGAGAATATGTTGGATTTTCATACGTCGGACGAATCGAAGAGAACAGCTGCTGGAGGGAAGATGTGGCATAACTTGACACGCCCTATTATGCAGGAAAATAGTAATAAATTTTTGACTGAAATGTCTATGGAGGATATCTTAATCTTTGAAAGTGTTGCTGGTGAAAGCTTGAAGGCCTTAGGATATAAATTACTGTTTGAGCAGAAAGAATTGCGCCAGTTTTCTAAAGAGGAAATTAGTGAATTTGATGTGTTAAATAAAAAGGGGAAAATCGCCATTAAGATGGACGTTGGAGATGATGATCTTAAAAAGCGAGAGGGACAGTTGGAAATTATCAATGGGATTAAAACTGGGGTACAGGTTCTTTAAATAGGGCTCGACCTGTTTTTTAAAAATAATTTGAAAATGAAAAAAGCGATAGTTTTTTATACAGCGTTGTGCTTTGTAGCACCAATTGCTTGTTCCAAAAAAGTTCCTGAGCAAGCTATTGAACAGGAGGTTGTCTTTGGTGAAGAATTTTTGGAGGGGAACGATGGAGATCCTGATATCGGAGATTTGACTGCCACAGGGATTTTTTACGATAAGTTTGAGGGGGCAGCTTTGGATGAGACGAAGTGGACGAAAGAGCATCGTGTTTGGGGACAGCCCGCTGATGTTAACCATCAGCATGGAGGGGTGATTCGGGAGAACGTTTACCTGAAGGAAGGTAATCTTGTGCTAAGGGCGTTGGGAGATCAATATACGGGAACCTTGCGTGGCGTCAACGGATTTGCAAAACGTCTTGGAGGTGTAGTTTCTACGAAAGAGCGATTTGGAGCGGGAAGATATGAAGTAAAGATGCGGATATTGCAAAAACCTGATGTGGGAGTTTTGTCGTCGGCCTGGACATTTTATTATAAGGAACTGAAAGATATACAGGCGGCTGCTTATCAAAAAGCGTTAGGAAAAGGTAATATTGCCGCAGCCGACGGTACCTTGGTTTTAAACCATGAAATCGATATCGAGGTATTGGGAGCAAATTTAAAAACATCGATGTTTACGACTTGGATTGGAGAACGTGATCAGGAACATTATAATGATCGTAAGACAGTTGAAGGAGGGTTGAGTGATGGAAAATATCATGTGTATCGTTGGGATTGGTACACGGGGAACGATGTGGTGGATCCGCATGTGGATTTTTATATAGATGGTGTTTTGCTGCACACGTCTACCGCTTACGTACCCTATCTATCTTCGTATTTTTATGTGGGTAACTGGTTTGCATGGTGGGCAGGAGCGGATAGTGGAAATTATAAGGCGCCTGATTTTGATACCGCGGAAATGTACGTTGATTGGTTTAAATTTACACCTTTCTTAGATAATGAGATCGATGAAACAGAATAGTACGATATTGGAATCCTTGTTGTTACATCTTGATGAGATTTTGGATGTTGCCATTCGCGCTGGGCATGTGATTCTAGATGTTTATCAAAAAGACGAAGAAGATTGGAAGGTGGAATGGAAATCAGATCAGTCTCCGTTGACGAAAGCAGACTGTTTAGCCCATGAAGTTATCGCTAAGGGCTTAACTAATTTGTTTCCTGATATTCCTATTCTTTCGGAAGAGGGGCGGACCATCCCTTATGAGGATAGGAAAGACTGGTCCGTATATTGGTGTGTTGATCCTCTGGATGGAACGAAAGAATTCCTTGCGCGAAATGGCGAATTTACTGTTAATATCGCATTGATGGTAGCGGGTGTTCCTATTTTTGGTGTGATTTACGCACCTGTACTTGATGTCTTGTATTTCGGAGGAGCACAATTAGGAAGTTTTAAGCAGGAGGGAGGAAGTCGTATCGCTATCGCCGTTAATCCCGATAGGGTACCTGCGGTGGCGGTAGGTAGTCGTTCACATCGTTCGCCTGAAGAAGATTTATTTTTGCAAAAATACGGTATAAAGGACGTTCGGAGTGTGGGGAGCTCGCTTAAATTTTGTTGTATAGCCGCGGGGGAAGCGACTTTGTATTATCGACATGGACCTACCATGGAATGGGATATCGCGGCGGGGCATGCCATCGTAAAATATAGTGGGGGCGATATTACACAGATTGACGGAAGCCCCATGGTTTACAACAAACCCGAACTTGTAAATCCGAGTTTCGTTTGTTTACCGCTAGCCTAACATAGTACTCAACATCACCTATACAAGTTTTTTTGTTTAGGCGATGTTGTGTTTTTTTAAAAATAATCGGATGCTATCGATTGTTTCTTTTTCTGTCAATCGTTGCGTATCGACCGTTAGATCTGGATTTTTTGGAGGTTCAAAGGGCGCTGTAATTCCAGTAAAATTTTTAATCTCATTGGTACGGGCGCGTGCGTAAAGTCCTTTTACGTCGCGTTTCTCACACTCCGCTAAGGGGCAATCTACAAATACTTGAATGAGTAGATCTCCGAGGATGTCTTGTGCTATAGTACGGTGTGTTTCCAATGGGGTAATTAATGAGCATATGCAAAGAATAGCGTTTTCAGCTAATAATTTTGCAATTTCAGCTACTCGTCTGATATTTTCTTCCCGGTCGTTCGCTGTAAAACCTAAGTCTTTATTTAGGCCTGCTCTTAATAGGTCTCCATCTAACATGACAACCTTGATACCGAGCTTTTCAAGGTCTATTTTTAAGGCCGTGGCGATGGTTGTCTTGCCGGCTCCCGAAAGGCCGTATAACCAGATAACTTTACTTTTATCGATCATTGGTGCTTTGGTATACTTTGGGGGATTTTTTCATACGTTTTGTGAACGATTTGGAATAATAAGATACGGAATTGAATCCTACCGCGTAGGCAATTTCGCTAATATTCATGCGTCCTTCTTCCAATAATTTAAGGGATTCGTCGAGACGAATATTCTTAATATAATCATGTACACCCTGTCCTGTAAGGGTCTTAAATTTTGCATACAGGATGGATCGACTGATGCCGAAGTTGCTACAGATCATTTTATAGTTTAGATCGAAATCGCTAATATTTGCTAATACATATTCTCTTATTTTATCTAAGAACTCTTTGTCTAGCGGAGCGATTTTTTCTGCTATCGTCGAAGGAGCATTCGATAGGACAAGTTGTCGTTGACTTTGCTGTCCTAAAAATTTATCAATTACTGTAAACAGTAATTTTCGGTTGAAAGGCTTTTGTAAATAGATATCTACCCCTGCTTGATAACTTAATATTTCGTTTTCTTGATCATGCTCGCCTGTTAGCATCAGAATCGGAATATGCGAGGTGTTAATATTTGCCCGTATGCGTTTACAGAAAGTGAGTCCATCCATTTCCGGCATGATGAGATCGGTAATGATGAGGTCGGGCTGCGTTTCTTTTGCTTTCTCTAAGCCTATTTTTCCGTCTTCGGCTTCTATGATTTCGAAGACCGGATCTAATAGTTTTCTTAAGACATTCCTGATCGTTATATTGTCGTCAATGATTAATACCCGTCGACCAGAATAATCAAGCAGAGAGGAATGTTGTTTTTCCTCTAAAGAGCTCAATATATGTTGCTTTTCTGGTGATTCTCCATTTAATATGGGAAGTGTGACGACAAATGTGGATCCTCGATCTGGTTCGCTATGGATTTCGAATGTTCCGCCATGGGCGTGGATAAGATCTTGACAAAGTTGAAAGCCCAGACCAGTGCCTTTCTCTCCTTCTGTACCTTCTGTAGGTTGTATGTTTTTGTTGAAAATGGCTTCCAATTGTTTGGTATCCATCCCTACACCGCTGTCTGTTATGGAAAGTTTAATAAACGCTGTTGTTTCACAATGGATTGTGATATAGCCATCACTAGGTGTGAATTTGATAGAGTTGTTGATGATATTCCGTAAGATGGTGTAGAGCATGTGGTAATCAGCTGTTATACAGAAATCGCTTGGAATGTCAACTTGTATAGTTAGTTTTTTATCTTGAACGGCTAGTTTGAATAAGTGAATAACTTTGCGAACGAGTTCATATAAGTTAAACATTGTGGGCTCAAAAATGAGTTGGTTTGTTCTCGATTTTCCCCAAGCGAGCAGATTGTTCAAAAAACCATTGATAGCATTGGTGGAGTGTGTGAAATCGTCGAGATAGATGTCTATTTCTTCTTTTGAAAGGTTTGGTAAGCTTGTCTTGATGAAGTCTGTATGTCCTGCTATTGCGGTTATTGGATTTCGTAGGTCGTGCGCTAGAATGGAAAACAGTTTGTCTTTCATTTTATTACTTGCCTCGAGGGCCATGTTAACATGGGCCAGTTCCTTATTCTGTTGTAGAATCTGTGATTGCTGGTGAAAGATTTTCTTGTTTATTTTTTTTATTTCATCGCTTTTGCTTTGTACAATTTCACTTTTTGCTATGATTTCAGCATTACGTTCCGATAACTCTTTTGTCTTGAATGCGACCTTTTGCGTAAGGATCTTGTTTTGTTTACGAATTTGACGTAATCGTATAAAATAGAAAAGTATAGCTAATGCGATAGACAATAGGAATATAATGCTACGAAACCACCAAGTTTCCCAAAAAGGGGGAATGATGTGGATATTAATGGAGCGCACATTGGAAGACCAGTTTCCCTGATTGTCTGTAGCTCGTATTGTTAGGTCATAATCACCGGGAGGCATCCGTACAAAGGATATATAGTTCTTGTTTCCTAAGGTGTGCCATTCTTTGTCGGCTCCGGATATCTTATAGGCATATTGTTTTGTTTTTTGATCGGTATAATTTAGGGAAGCGAATTCTAGAACAAAAACATTGTAATCGTAGGGTAATGTAATGGATTTTGTGTAGTTGATGGATTGCGGATTGCCATTTTTTTGAGCAAAAACAGGGATGTCTTTGTTGTTTAACTGAAAATTAGTGAATACGAGTGCGGGGATATAGTTTTGCGCTACGAACTTCTGTGGATTAAAGATGTTGAGCCCGTGGTTGCCTCCAAAAAGGAGATTTCCATCCCGATCCTGTAGTTTGGCACGTCGGAATTCTTCATCTTGTAAACCGAGGTACATGTTGTAGCTTTGGACGATGTTATTTTCAGGGTTCAATTTTGAAATGCCTCGATTTGTAGCCATCCAAATGTTGTTATTTCGGTCATTTATGACACTCTGAATAACGTCATTTGGTAAATTAGAGTTCGTGGAGCGATATACTTTATTGCTCATCTTTTCTATATTCAGCCTGTTAAGTCCGTCTTTTGTACCCAACCAAATCGTATTGTTTTTGTCAACAGCTATGCTGTAGATCGTATTACTGGATAAATGATCTCCCTTCAATGTGCTAGATGTTGTGAGGATTCTTGTCTGGTTTTTGATAATATCCAATATATTCAGGGAGCCACTTTCGGTACCTATGAGTATTTCTTGTGTTTGATATCGCGCTAAGCTTAGTATGAAATTACTGCTAAGTTTAGCGTCTTCATTTTTATTGTCGAATTTCGTCCATTTTTGTTGTGTGCTGTCATATAGTAAGCATCCGCCACCATAGGTTCCAATCAACATTTGTCCTTCTATACGCAAAATCGCAGTTACATTGTTTGTTTTAAGTAGAGAAAGATTGGATGTGTTATAGTTTGTTACCTGTCGCGTGTTTGGGTTATAGATATATAAACCTTTGTTCCAGGTTCCAATCCACAGGTTACCGATTTTATCTTCTTCAATAGCAAGTATGGCCGTGCCTTGCCCCAGAAATTGAAAATCTTTTGAATTTCCGGAATGATAGAAGCGCTCTGTCGTTTTATCAAACAGGTTGATACCAGCCCCATCTGTTCCGATCCAGATTCTACCTCTACTATCCTGTAAAATACAGTTCACAATGTTATTACTCAGGCTGAAGGGTTGTTTCGTATGACGGTAATGTAATAAGTGAATTTGATCGATATTTACAAAGGATAGACCTGCATTTGCGGTTCCAATCCACATGTTTCCTTTTTTATCGCGCTGTATGGAGGTGATTGTGTTGTTGGCAATGGAGTATTGGTCTTGATTTTCGTTTTTATAGCTGTATGTTTTTTTTGTCTTTGGATTATAAATGGAGAGCCCTTCACCTTCTGTTCCGATCCAGATTTGCTGAGCGATGTCTTCCGAGATCGTAAGCACATAGGATGGCGACGTATTATTGTTTTCTGTGCCTATTACGATTGGAATAAATTCATCTTGCTCCTTATTTAATAGGTAGAGACCTGATCCATAGGTTCCTGCCCAGATATTTCCAGATTGATCAGCGTAGGCAGTAGTGATAGGTACATTTGTGTTTCCTTTCTTTATAAGGTAATCTTTTGTTAATTGCCTGCTAATATCTATGCAGATTATTTTGTTGCTTACGGTCACAGCCCAAATGTTTCCTTTTGCATCGTCGATGGCTTGTTTGATAGGAACATTAACAGTTGTTTTCTTTATTTTTCTGGCTTGATGGTCGTAGATGAGTAGTCCTGTACTTCTACTGGCTAACAGTAGATTTCCATTTTGCTGTGCATGTATACCGACAATATTTGATAAATTGATTTGATCTTTTAGGTAAGTGTTGGCATCTGTTATTTTTCCAGATTCTGGGTCGATGATGTTTAAAGTTTTTCCTTCGTCACTAGCTACCCAGATCATTTGCTGTGGATCTTGTGCAAGAGCTTTTATATCGTTGGATAAAAGGTCTGATGAAGATCTGTTTTGTTTGTTAAATACCGAAAATTTGTAACTATCGTATCTGTTAAGTCCATCTTTTGTGCCAAACCAGATGAAACCAAGCTTATCCTCCAAAATACATTGGATGTTATTTTGGGATAGGCCATCTTTTGTTGATAGTGTGGAGAATTTAAGGTTGTTCCATTGTGATTTTGTTGTTAAAAAAAATAATAAATACAGGGTTAGGGTGATATATTTTAAAATTGATGACCGCATGGGTAGTCTTTTGGTTAAACATACATAAAACTGTTTAAAATTTCTCTTAAATGTTTTTATTTATGTGATGTGTTGTTGTTTTTTATTTTTTTTTTGACAATTTTTTTTAAATTTTCTATTTTTTTTGTAGGCTTTGTATGGTTATTTATACGCCTTTTTTAATGAACGAAAATTTATGTAATCATATTATAAGTTTATTGTCGAGTGTTGAATTGATCTCGTGGTATATTCTGTTTCGACTTTATCAATATACAAAAAAAACTACTCGTATTAAACGAAATATTTATATTCATTGAATTGTTTTGTGATAGATTCTTGTGTTCTATTTTTCATAGCAAGGATACTGTTACAAGAGATCTTTCTGTTAGATGTACTGATACAAGCCGATCGGTTTTTATGGTTCAATTTTATAGAAATTTGCTTTTCCTGAAATAAACTAATAATATTGTATATTATTTAGAATGATTTTAAATAAAATGCATGAATCTCTCGATAATGAACAGGATTTCAAACTTTTGTTCGATCAACACTATGCCAAGCTTTGTTCTACAGCTTTCAGTATAATTCGGAATTACGAAGAGGCTGAGGATTTGGTTCAAAATTTTTTCCTTAAAGTCTGGAACAATCGTACGCAAATACATATCGAATATAGTTTTGCAACATATAGTCATAAAGCAGTGTATTTGATGGCTCTCAACCATAATAGGCAGCAGGCAAGAGCGTTAAGAATGGTGGAGCTCGAGTCTATAAATTCTGTCATAGATCCTGCTACCGAATCTATTTCTACTACAGAGGAGGAAAAGGAATACTTGGATATATTGGATGAGGTTGAACGTGCTATTTCGGCATTACCAGACAAATGTCAACAGATATTTAGGATGGCTCACCATGAGAAAATGAAACATATGGCCATCGCTGACCAGCTTGGTATATCGGTGAATACGGTTAAGGTACAGATGTCAAGGGCTTATCGTGAAATACGGAAAAAGTTAAAGACAAAACATATTCCTTACTTTATTATCCTGTTTTATCCGACATTTTTTTAGCCTCTTTTCCTGAATAGATGTATTTTCAATAGGACCTTAGGCTTGTTATTCCTTTTTTAGCTTATTTAGATTTTTTTTAAATAATTGTAATACCATTTTATTTATTGGTGTCTATATAGATGAAGGTGCAGGAGAACCTATTGAGTTAGTGGTGAAATAGTATTTGGTCATTATCTGCGATAGTGCAAAATTGGATTAAATGAATAATAATTAGATCGTAATATGATATGTTGAAAGGTGAAGATCTGCTTCTTAAACTATTGTCGGGATTAGTGGAGGAAGAGTATCGGAATTTATGGGGTAAAGACAAAAAAGAGCTCAATCAATTTGTAGAGATTCTCGTGGAACGTGATGCGCGGTGGAGGGACGTGAAGCCCATGCTGATAAGGTATGTTGAAGAAAGCAATCTTGAGGTGCCGTATTTTGAGCAAAGGAAGGAGGCTGCTTGGTTGAAGTTGCATCCGAATTTGGTGCATGGAGAAAGTAGAAAACATCGTCAATTATCTATGACCGTGTTCGCCATTGCAGCTTCTTTATTTTTGATTGGTTTTGCATTTATTTTTCTGGTGAAAAATTATGAGAAAGATCATTACCGAGAAAAATTGCTATATACAAGGGTTTGGAAGTCGGACGATCATAGTAGTAGGCAGATTACCCTACCTGATGGGACACAGGTTTGGTTGAATAAGCACACTACGCTTTCCTACTTACAAGATGATGGGCTTAACCTAAGGCGAGTCAAATTGGATGGTGAAGCGTATTTTGAAGTGAAAAGTAGCGTAGAAAAACCATTTCAAGTTTTCCTAGAAAAAGGAGCGATTACCGTTACTGGAACACATTTCTTTACGGGATATCGTAGAGATACGGACTTGTTGTACGTGGATCTTAAAGAGGGAAAAGTGGCTTATCAACCTTATGGTTTTTACACAGAGTCTATACATCTGAGCCCGCAAGAACGATTGCTGTGGAAAGGAGATGGACCTCATACGCTAGAGAAAGTCCCTTTAAATCCAGCTACGAGTTATTTATGGTTGCGGAAGGCTATTCAGGTTGAAAATGTGCCTCTTTCTGATCTTTTGGAACAATTGCATGCTTGGTATGATGTTTCTGTAAAGTTGGATCAACCTGATTTGGCAGCTATTCATTTCTCTGGAGCGTTGTCTCCTGAAGATTCGTTCACAACTAATCTGGAAAAGATTTGCTGGACATCAAATATTAATCTTAAAAAAACGAACAACACATATATATTATTTAACAAGTAATTTAATTTCCTAACCCGGTATCATATGACCATTTTGAATACTAAAATCAGGTTTCCGAAGAAGCCTGGCAGGCCACTCTTTGCCCTTTTTTGTGCAGGGATGCTCTTCCTCGGGGGGCCACAAATAACCGTGCATGCTCAACAAAAACAATATGAAGTTCAAGCATCGAAAGAATCGCTAGGAACCGTATTAAATAAGCTTTCAGCTAAAGAGGGGTTAAAGTTCTTTTATAGCCACGAAGAGATAGATCTAAATAAACTGGTGTCTATTCGGATGAAGACAACAAACTTACAAGAACTTTTGGATCGGTTGCTTCTTCCTGATTATACTTGGAAAATGCTAGATAACTCCAAAGATATTCTCATCAAAAGGCAACGACAGGAACGAACTTCGTCCAAGCAAATCACGTATAACGTGGAGGTGGAGGGGGCTGATTTAGGCCTATTAGAAGGAAGCTCTATTTATATACCTTCGCTAAACCGTTATTTGACGACGGCTCGCGACGGACGAGCTGAGCTCATTCTTCCGGAAAGTCAGGCTACAACTGTTCTTGCTATTGAGGTTTCGCATATCGGATTTAATAAGGTTGCCACAAAGTTGAGGGCTGGCGAGCAAATAAAAGTTTCTTTATTACCGCAGTTGAATGAGCTGACGAATGTGGTGGTCGATGGTTATCAACAACGGGATGCACGTATATTAGCAAGTTCTACCACTACGGTAAAAGGGGAGGATGTTGTGTTAGGTGGTTACCAAAGCCTTGACAAAATGTTGCAGGGACAGATTCCCGGACTTATGCTGATGAATACCTCGGGAAGTCCTAGTGCGACCCCCCGTATTCGATTAAGAGGGGTTTCTACATTATTGGGGGCGGGTACTCCGCTGTGGGTGGTTGATGGCGTAATTTGGGAAGATCCGGTTAATATAAGTAATCAGGAAGTTAATAATTTGATAGAAACGACGCAACTGGATCGATTGGAGCAATTAGGCAGCGAGTCGCAATTTAGCATTTTAGGCGGTGCTATCGCAGGCCTTAATCCGCAAGATATCGCTTCCATCACGGTGTTAAAAGATGCTTCTGCAACGGCGATATATGGAACGAGAGCTGCTAATGGTGTTATCGTTATTAGTACAAAATCGGGGAAACAGGGAAAAGCGATTGTCAGTTATAGCTCGACTATGGGATTTTCTCGCAGGCCGAATTATAGTGATTTTAATGCGATGAACTCCAAACAACGTGTCGCTTTTTCGAAGGAAGTATACGAAGATGGGTTATTGTATCAAAATATGCCATTCAGCTATTCTTATGAGGGAGCTATGTTCGATCTGTTTGACCATAAAATTGATCAGGCGACATTTGATCAACGCGTGGCGAAATATGAAACGCAAAATACAGATTGGTTTGATATGTTGTTTGAACCTGCTTTCAATCAAAATCATTATTTGAGTGTATCTGGGGGAAGCGAAAAAGACAACTATTTTTTGTCGATTGGTTATGATAAGAATAAGGGCAGTGCTAAAGGGGATGAAGCTGAAAAATATGCCATTGGACTTCGAATGAAAAATCAGTTGCGGAATAATATACAACTGAATAGTAGATTTAATTTTTCGAGTCGTAAAACCTTGGGCTTTTATGGTGTAAATCCTTTTGATTATGCGCTCAATACCAGTAGGACACTGGATCCGAATGAATTCTATCCGACACGATATTCTCCGGCGAGTGAGTATCAGGGCTTAACCTTATTAAGTTACAATATACTGAATGAGTTGGAGAATAGTGGTAATGAAGCTAACGTGAGACAAGTGAATGCGCAGTTGGAATTGAACTGGGATTTTACACCGGATCTTCGTTATTCAGCTTTGGCAGCCGTAGGTTTTGCCAATACGAAGTCGGCACGCTATGCGGGAGAAGAAACGTATACGATCTCGCTGATTCGAGGCTATGATTATGGTTCTGTAACTGCAGGAAGCGCAGCAGAACTGGCTTCCAAATTGCCTTATGGGGGGATTTTGTATTACAATGATGTGAATAATCTGAACTATACATTGCGGAATATTCTACAGTACAAAAAGAATCTAGGAATTAACGGAGCACATGCATTGAATGCGATGGTCGGGTTTGAATTACGATCGAATAAGTATGATGGGTTTTCGGCAAAAGAATGGGGTTATTTCCCGCGAAGAGGAAAAAGCATTTCATACGAGTACAATGCTTCGTCGACAACTACGACCTCATCTGCGTATGGTTCTTCTTTAGGGAAACATACGGCTGCATTGCAAGATAATTTATCCAATAATCTTTCGGCTTTTGCTACGTTTGCTTATAGCTATGATCGGCGGTATATTATTAATGCAAATTTGCGTACGGATGCTTCTAATCGCTTCGGTCAATATACAAATAATCGCTTTTTGCCTGTTTGGAGCATCGCTGGACGTTGGGCACTTCATGAAGAGAGTTTTCTCGAAGGATTGGATTGGTTGGCGGATTTAAGTATCCGTGGCTCTTTTGGTTTACAAGGGAACGTCGTACAGCAAGTCGGACCGGAGCTTATTGCTGCTTATGGTGATAATATTGTAGATCCGGTTTCGGGTCAATATGTTTTGAATATCAGTAGTTTGCCCTATCCGGATTTGCGTTGGGAGAAGACGGCGACGAGCAACCTTGGGTTGGATGTTGCACTATGGAAAGGACGTTTTGCGCTGGCTGTGGATTATTACCGAAAGAATGGTAAGGATATTATCTTTCAGATTCCTACAGCTTTAGAATACGGTGTAGAATATGCGTATAAAAATGGTGCACGTTTGAAGAATGCGGGCTTAGAGTTGTCTTTACGTGGAACGCCTATTCAAAAAAAGGACTGGACGTGGACAGTTATGGCAAATGTGGCTCGAAATGTAAATAAGGTGTACAATGCAGGAGCGTTAAATACGTATGCAGATTATCTCAGTGGGAATACATTTGTAGATGGCGAATCTGTTGGAGCTTTCTACTCCTATGCCTTTGCAGGATTGGACGGCGTACAAGGTCTGCCGCTTATAGATAAAGTGAATACGAATACTACTGATGAAGATCTAGATCCTTCTCAATTTTTGGTAAAATCTGGACGAAAGGATCCTTTGTTTACAGGAGGACTTAGTATGTCTCTACGTTATAAGAATTTTGTGATTGACGGCTCTTCGGCATTTAATATTGGGCAATATAAACGGTTAAATAATCTTTATAAAGCAACACAATATGTTCCGGCTCCCGATCAGAACCTTGACCAGTCTGTATTAGGGCGTTGGAGGCAGCCTGGCGATGAAGCTTTGACGAATATACCTGCCTTTATTCGGGTGAATGATTTTGCAGTGAGTAGTGTTCCATTGCCTATTGAATCAAATACATATGTGAGTTTGTATGACATGTATAATCTGTCCAATATACGGGTGGCTAATGCTAGCTTTTGGCGCGTTCGTCATATTGGGGCTAGTTATATGGTGCCTACTGCTGTTACTCAGAAATGGCGATTGGAACACTTACAGATAGGTTTTCAGGTATATAATCCGCTTATTATAAAAGATAGAATTTGGGGAACACAGGATCCGGAACAAGCGAATACAGGGAGTATGGCGCAGCCTATAACACCGAGCTATAACATGACTATTAAAATTGGTATTTAAATAAGAAAAGATGAAGCGAATTTATATTATTATATGCTTGTGTTTGGGGATAGGGCTTACATCTTGCGAAAAATTCTTGGAAGAAACTTCGCAGGATGAATTGGTTCCTACAACAACCAAAGAGTTTAACGAATTGCTGATGGGAAGTGGTTATCCACTGCTTTCAGGGGCGAGTGTGGGGGATCCACCACTGAATACATTAACTACGTTGATGGACGATGATGTAGACGGTATTGCGCCTCGGTCTTCTACTTCTGCACGTACAGCGTCTTATCGATGGGCTTTTACTTGGCAACCAGATTATTATCCAATATACATTAATGCAGCAAATACTTCTGGAGCGAATCCATGGGCTTCTTTTTATAATCGTATTTTAGGTTGTAATATTGCATTAAAATATGCAGATGGTTCTATTGGCACCGAACAAGATAAGCAATATTTGAAGGGACAAGCTTATATTCTTCGGGCTTATTATTATTTCCAATTGGTCAATATCTACGGATGGCCTTATAACGATGAGACACATCCTAAAGAATCTGCTTTGGGTGTGCCACTGATTCTTAGTCCGGATTTACAGGATGAATCTATTGCACGTAACACAGTAGCCGAGGTATACGCACAGATCGTGACGGATTTGCAGCAAGGAATTGATTTATTGGAGCGTAGTGGGACAGATGGGGGCGCTTTCCGTATCAACTCTGCTGCGGCACACTTGTTGGCTTCGCGTGTTTTCCTTTACATGGAGGATTGGACATCCGTGATTAAACATGCTAATGCCGTTTTTGCTGAAAATTCGACTTTGTTGAACTTGTCTACGTTTACGGCAGATGCAACGGCTAATCAGGTTATTGTGAGTGTGAATAACCCAGAGACGCTTTGGATATTTGGTATCACGACGGAAGTGCAAAGCGGAGATTTGGCAACGAATACAACCATGTTTACACTTTCAGAGTCACTGGCAGGTAGCTATGAAACCGCTGATTTGAGATGGAATACCTATTTGAAGAAAACAACTGGACGCTACCTATACAGTGCAATGAAATGGGCAAGCCGTTCGGCTCCTGGAAAGTCTTGGAGGGTGGCGGAAGCCTATCTTAATCGGGCCGAAGCGTATATTATGCAGGCTAAAGAGGGACAATCGGCAAGCCTTGCTGCAGCAGTAGAGGATCTGAATACATTGCGGCAGAATCGTTTCGGTACGGCGACTTTTCAATCAGTAACATTTACAGATGCGGACAATGCCTTTGCTTTCTATAAGGCAGAGCGCCGACGCGAACTTTGTTTTGAAGACCAGCGTTGGTTCGATCTTCGGCGCTATGGTATGCCCGAAATACAGCATGTCTGGTATGAATCGGAGCCTACAATTTACGTTCTGTCGGAACGGGATCCAGCATATGTTTTGCCAATTCCAGATAACGTGCTTCTTAATAATAATAGACTACAGCAGAATGTATTGGCACCACAGCGGCAGGGTACTGCCTTGTAGTTGCAGAAAAAATGACTCATAGTTAGGAGTGATTGCAGGACTGTTGGAGAGCGTGACTGGGAAGTGTCATCTGCTTAGCTTTTTACAAAATAAGTTTAGTACTCGTGTGCATTTATGTGCTCAATATTTTATGTTTTAATGAATACAGATGAAAAATATAGTTAAAATCCTTCTATTGGGATGTTTTGTTAGCTTGTTTAGTGCCTGCGAACGAGAAGAATCGTTAACGGCCTCCGCTGCACAGGAGTTTTATCAGCTGCCACAAGGCAATGCTGCTTTTGACTCAGAGTTCTTGGCTTTTTATGAAGCTTATGGGACTTATATATTATATAATTTTACGGATAATGATTTTCGATGGAACGGTACAACACGACTTTTATATATGGCTAAAAATGCCGATGAAATGTATATATCTTCAGCCTATGCTTTTTTAAGGAAGGCTTTTTTAGATGATTACGAAGCCGAAAAGCTACAGCAGCTTTTGCCGTATAAGATTTTGCTTTCGGCGGGTGTGCACCAGTTGACAGTAAATGCAGCGCAGCCTACAGGTTATGATACTGTCGCTACGAATCTAGGTGTGTATACTGGGGTTAATCATGTAACTTTTGGATTTGCGAATAGTAGTTTAGAGAGCTTTTCGGTAACGCAAAAGAGGGATCTACAAGCTAATGTACAGAAGGCTTTTTACACCTATGCATTGAACAGAGGGAAAGTGACAATTCCTGCTGCATTTACAGCGTTGTTTGATGTAACGGGTAATTCGACTACGGCTTATAAAGGTTTGGGCTTTTTGGAATATCAACGCTCTTATACCGTATCATTGGATTTCTTAATGTATGTATATGCAGCTTTACGCTACAATGAAGAGGAGTTTGCTTCGCTATATCTAACATCGAGTTTTGATACGAGTGGTAAAGTGGCTAAGAAGTTTGCTATTGTGAAGGCGTATCTGGAGGATGAATGGGGTATTCAAACGGAGGTGATTGCTAATCGTGCTTGGTAGGAAGATAAAATATCTAAGTAGGATACTGCTGATCTTAGCTTTTCCTTTATGTTGCGGCTTTTTTCAGGAAGCTGTACCTATGGACATTTTAGCTCTTCGTAAACTGTATCAAAAGCAGACGACCGATTGGCCAAAAGCAACAATTGACTCCGGAATAGTTTTCAGAGAACTGGGTCCCTTGCCCAGTTCTCCTGTGTCGGTAAAAGATTTGAAGTACAGGGGCTTGATTGAGCTCGGTAAAACGTTGTTTTTCGACCCTCGTCTTAGTGCGAGTAAACAAATTTCTTGCTCTTCTTGCCATGATCCGGATATGCATTGGACAGATGGTCGCGTGCGGGCTATCGGGCATAACCATCGAGCAGGTATGCGAAATAGTCCAAGCATCTCTTTTGCTTGGGCGAATGAAAAATTGTTTTGGGATGGACGGGCACTGTCATTGGAGGAACAGTTGAAGGGCTCGTTGTCTAATCCGAAAGAGATGAATGCCGATTTAGAAACTGTAGCTCCATTATTATGGGCTATTGCAGCTTATAAACCTCTCTTTACAGATGCGTTTGGAAAGATAAATCCTTCGTTGGATGAACTTGCATATGCTATGGCGACGTTTATGCGTAGTATTAGATCGGCACGCAGTCCTTTTGATCGTTTTTTAACTGGAGATAGTACTGCTTTATCTGATGAACAGGTTTTGGGCTTGCACCTGTTCCGGACGAAAGCACGTTGTATAAATTGCCATAATGGGGCTTTATTTACGGATCAAGATTTCCATAATATCGGCTTTAGCCTTTATGGGGAAGATAAAGCAGATTTAGGAAGGTATGCAGTGACGAAGGTGACCGAAGATGTTGGAAAATTTAAGACGCCTTCTTTGCGTAACACAACGCGCACAGGACCTTGGTTGCATAATGGGATGTTCCAAGATTTACGAGGCTTGTTGAATACCTATAATAGGGGGATGCCACGCCCGAAAAGAAAGCCTAGTCAGGAGAATGATCCTTTGTTTCCGGAAACTTCTATTCATCTCAAACCACTTGATTTGACACCGAAGGAAATTGATGCGTTATTGGCCTTTTTAGAGTCTATTAGTACGCTCCCTTACCCGGTAAATAGACCTGTGTTGCCAGGGATGGATTAATTCACGTTAATCTAGATTTTACTAAAACAACTTGTTAGGCGACTGTATCAGTCGATTTTTCTTATTATTTGGATTTCGTCTAAATAAGTGTAAATTTGCCTGCATAAATGTTACAGACGTGAATGAGCAACTAGAGCCATTTTCCTGCCAAATAATAGATCAAGAGTCTTTTAAAGTTATTTACGAATTATATTGGGATAAGGTCTTACAATATGCGCAAAATATCGTTGGTGATGAATCTTTAGCGGAAGATATTTTGCAGCATGTGTTTATTTCTCTTTGGGATAGGCGATCCTATTTAAGTATTACCAATGTGGAAGCATATTTAAAACGCGCTGTAAAATTTTCTGCTATTCATGAGATCAAAAGACGATTAAAAATGGATTCTGAAGTGGATTTGCAAGATGTTACCTTGTCCGCTTACCAGGATTCCGATAACGAAATTTTGTATAAAGATCTACAACTTGTGATCAATCAATTATTGAGGTCATTCCCCTCCAATAGTCAACGGATATTCCAGTTAAAATTTCAAGAAGGATTAGATAATAGAGCTATTGCAGAGAAGTTGCAGATGTCTGAAAAAACGATTCGTAACCAACTTTCTCTTTGCCTTAAAACGGTTCGTGTTAAGTTGAAAAAAGCTGGATTTTGATAGCTCCTTTTTTACCTCTTTCTATTGTTTAAAATAAGTATAAATAATTCGGGACAATCTTTCTCTACGATACACTTGTATTTAGGTGATGAGAAAAATAGAACGAGAATCTTTAGAAAAATACCTGCTTGGAAAATCTTCAAAGGAAGAATCTAATCGTATAGAACAATGGCTTAAAGAGGACGCGGTATGGGATGTGCATAGTGAACGAGAAATTGATACGGATAGGAAAGCACAATTGTGGCGACGGTTGGCCTTACAAATTGACAAAAAAGACAAATCTCAAATTACAGCTAGAACTATTCGTTCTATTGCTAGACCTTTTTATACAGCAGTAGCAGCTGTCGCTCTCGTATTTTTTATTGGGAAGGCTTATTATTATTCGGATAAGGATACATTCCCAAAATTGGAAGTTGTATCTACGCCGCAAAAGATAGATACTTGGTTAGACCATGCGAAGAGTCTTTATTTGGTAGGTTTTCCAAATGTGCGGAAAAAGGTTTACTATGAAGTAGATCCTGATAGCCATATTGAACTGTTTACTAAAAATGGAAACATTGTGTTTCGCAATGGACAGAAAAAAGATGCACGGATCAAGTTTGCGACAAGTGATACAGATTTTACGGAGTTTGTTGCAAGGCAAGGTGAAACGTACGTCATAGTATATACGGGAGAGGATGAGCTTCTTCGTAGAGCGAAAAATCTTGTCGTATTACCTGTTGATCAACTTGCAGATTTTCCACCACATGAAGCGATCCGATGGACAAAGGATAGACTGGAGCAAAGCTATAAAATGGAGAAAGGGTAATCGGATATGTAGAATCAATATATAAGATATATAAAATGGCTGTATTGCTACCAACAATACAGCCTACCGACTAAATCGGTAACTTTTAACTTGATAATAAAAAGTAATGCAATATAAACAATATTTTGTAGTAGGGATACTCTTTTTCCTATCCTTAACTCTCTACGCGCAAGAATCGACACAACATAGCCTCTATGGTTATGTAAAAGATGTTTTTGGAAAGCCTGTTTCTGGCGCAACCGTATCTATCAGTGGAACTGATATCGGCGTTACCACAGAATCCGATGGTTTCTATCGTCTCTCTAAAATCTCAACATCTTTGGTAAATATTCGGATAAGCAGTGTGGGGTTTATTCCTGAAGAGTTGCAAATTGTCCTTTCCGCAACTAAAGAAACCGCACATGATTTTCAATTGAAACGCGATGAGAAATCAATCGGTGAAGTTGCTGTGTTCGGAAAAAGTGAAAATCAACGAAAAGTTCAGGAAATAAAGCAATCGGGATATGCGGTAAACGTGATTGATATGAATGAACACGTGGACAAAGTTGCGGATTTGAACCAATTGCTACGCCGTTCTCCAGGTGTTACGATACGTGAAGATGGAGGTATGGGCTCTGATTTTGCATTCAAGATTAATGGCCTTGATGCGAAGATTTTTATTGATGGGGTTCCGATGGAGAACTTTGGCAGTTCAATGACTTTAAATAATATTCCGGTTAGCCTTGTGGATCGTGTGGAGGTATATAAGGGCGTAGTGCCAGCTTACCTTCCCACGGATGTACTGGGCGGTGCGGTGAATATTATTACCAAACGAAAAAATAGACAGTTTTTCGATTTTAGTTACGGCTATGGATCCTTCAATACGCACCAAGCCTCGCTGATTGCTTCGGTTAGAAATCCGAAGACAGGACTCATGGTGAAGGCGGACGCTTTTTACAATCATTCGGATAATGACTACATGATGTATAGTAATCCGAAGTATGGGATTGATTTAGAGGGGTATTTCGATGAATCTGTCGATGAAGAGAGCGGTATCGTTCAAAGGCAGTTGGTTAAGATCGGTAAAGCAAGACGTTTTAACGATGCTTATAGTTCGGGTATGGGAAAGATTGAAACTGGATTTGAAAATGTAAAGTGGGCAGATCGGTTCTTCGTAGGGCTAACGTACTCAAAAAATCACAACCAATTGCTACAAGGATCCAGCATCAACAGCCTATATGGCGGACGATGGTCTGAAGAGAATTTTTTTACACCAAGTATTCAATACCGTAAAAACAGCTTTTTGTTACCTAACTTATTTGTTGACATATATGCCAGCTACGGGAATAACCGCAAGGATGTACGGGACACCGCACAACATGTTTATTACTGGGCTGGAATTCCACAAGCTGTGGACACGATCCGTGAACAGACTTATGACAAGCTAATAAACAAAAGCTACATTGCAAAGGCCGATTTTTCGTACAATTTGAATTCGAAAAAAACGCAAATATTAAATCTAAGCTATAATCTCACGACAAACCAACAGAAGACCTATAATATGTTGGCAGAGCGGGAAGCCGATAGGGATCAATCGGGGTTACCCAAAAGCTTAAAGAAACATCTTATCAATATTGCCTGGCAGGGACAATGGCTAAATGATAAGCTTACTTCTGTTGCTTTTGTGAAATATTATGGAATGGATGTACTTAATACAAAGAATGATCGGACTTATTCGAGTGATGGAACTTACTTAAGCGGATCTATATATGAAGAGCATAGTTATAAAAGCTACAAAGCGATGGGATTTACTTTACGTTATCTTTTGAAGAATGATATTGGACTGAAGGCCTCTGCAGAGAAGTCTTATACGTTGCCTGAAGTAAGTCAGCTTTTTGGTGATGGGGTTAATGTACTCGGAAATCCGGATTTAAAGCCTGCGGAATCAAACAATCTAAATGCAGGAGTATTTTTTAATAGCTATATCTCGGGAGTACACTTTGTTAACCTGGATATTACAGCATTTCTTCGTAATACGGGAAATTATATACAAACAACACAAGAAGGTAACTATTTTATAGCAGATAATATTGAAGGAGCTAGACTTTATGGACTGGAACTGGATGCAAGGTACGGCTATAAAGATCTAATTCGTGTGACCTTTAACGGCAGTTATGATAGAGCTATTTTTGATGAGCTAGGTACGGAAGAGCAAGGAGAGGGGGCTCAAGCTCTTCTGGGCCAGCAAATTGGTAATAGGCCTTGGCTGTATGGAAATTTTGATGTTTCGTTCGGGAAAAATGATTGGTTAGGAAGTGGTACGCGTATAGAATTAACGGCCATGAATCAATATACGAAGCAGTTTTATTTATCACCTTCAATTTATGGTTCTCCATCGACGAAAAGTTCAGTTCCCTCACAATATGTACACTCTGTGCTCTTAAGTTTTTCTTGGAAACATAACCGTTATGGGATCTCTGCAGAAGCCAGGAATTTAACCGACTCCCGCTTATACGATAACTTTGGACTTCAAAAGGCTGGTCGTTCATTTTATACCAAGTTTCGAGTCTCTATTTTGTAATAAATTTTATAAATATTATACATTTAATCAATATGAATTTTTTTAATGTTTTTTTTAAAAAGTCTTGCTGGATCGCAGCTTTGGCTTTGAGTACCGTTGCTTGTAAGGATTCTGACGATACGGAACCTGATAGTAGTTTGGCGGGAGGTAAATATGGAATAACCGTACGTGTGGAGGCAGCAGGAGAAAGATACGAGTACATTTTACCTGTAGAGGATCTAATGACAGATGGCTCCATCTCTCCTGTTGGTTATGGTATCGATGTATCTGGTAAAGTTGATGCATCTTACGGTGTAAGAGAAGGAGCTAATTTATTTTTTACGGAAGGTGCTGCCGTGAAAAGATATTCGGTGGCAACAGGTGCTGTGGTTGAAAAAGGGAACGCGGTACTTTCAAATCCCGGAAATTATTTGGGTATGATGAAGTCTGCTTTTATCGATGGAAGACTTAATTTTATCAACTGGGCGTCGACTTACAATGCAACTACAGAAGCTAGTGAGAAACGCCTATTTATTATTGATACAGCAACGATGGTGGTGAAGGGTGAAACTGCTTTGAGTTTTCCTGTTCCATTAATTGAAGATCCAGAGAACGTAGGTGAATATTTTAACAAAGCCGATATTCCGATTTCTCCAACCAGTCTAGGAATTGCAAATGGAAAGATTTATGTGGGCTTTTTGTACTTGAAACCGTCTTGGGCAGCACCTGAAAAACAAGTTGCCTATGTTTTAACCGCTGACTACCCTAGTTTGACAAATCAAAAGATTGCATCGAATGACCAATATGGGCATACTACAGGTACTTGGTATCAGACCAAATCCAGTTTCTTTGACGAAGACGGAAACTATTATTTTACAACTATCCGCGAAAATACGTATTATACCCTTTTACGTGTAAAGGCTGGATCAACCGAAATCGACCCAGATTATGCGTTTGATTTGTCGAATTATAGTCTGTATTCAGAAGGATTTATGGGGCAGCAGACAGATCAATATGCTTATTTAAAAGATGGTAAAGCTCTATTGGGTGCTTACGTGTTTGATGTGCACAACAAAACGCTAATTAAGAATTTAAATGATTCAGGATTTGGAAGTGTTCAGTCCGTGCCAGCAGATGGCGTATTAGTGGAGGGAAGTAAGGCTTATATGTTTGTCAAATCTGCGGACTCAAAATGGTACGTAGCGGCTTATGATGCAGATACTAATGAGTTTAAGAGAGGTATACAGATTCAAGGAGGGATTACTCGTGCTTTCGGGATCGTAAAATATTAAACTTATACATTTTTAATCGAGGGGTTGTCTACTGAAAAGTTCTTTAGCTCTTTTTAGTAGACTTCTCTTTTTTACTTGGAAGCACCTTCTGTGTTTCCTTTTTTATGAATAGCTTATGGCGGCAGTTAGAAAGAAACAGGTGTCTTTCCGGGATATTAACAATTGGATTCACTTATGGTTAGGATTGATTTCGGGTGTTATCATGCTTATTGTGTGCTTTACTGCTTGTCTCTGGGTGTTTCAACGAGAAATTACGGATATGATCGTACCTCGGCAAGAGCAAGAATATATTATAGCAAGAAATGCAGCCGTTGTATCTCCTTCACGTGTGGTAGCTGTTGCTGATTCGTTGTTTCCAAAAGGTCTTGTGAGACGTGTCGTTTATGAACGTGAGCGTCCTGTTGTTTTTCATCTTGATTTGCCAATTGTAGATACCGTAAAGAAAAACAAGCCTATTCAAGGTTTAGTAAATCCCTACTCTGGAATGTATATGGGGACTATAAAAGAATTGAATAAAGAGGAAGAGGAATTACGAAAAGGTGTTTCTGCATTTTTTGGTTGGGCCATCAGAGGTCATCGCGCCATTTGGCTTCCTTGGGATATAGGGCGACCGATTGTTAATTATGGAACTTTGGTTTTTACCGTGACCCTCATTACGGGGCTTGTGTGGTGGTATCCGAAAAAATGGAATAGATCGACAAGGGATAAGAGCTTTAAAGTTAAATGGCGGGCGAATTGGAAGCGCGTGAATTTAGATTTACATAATGTGTTTGGCTTTTATTCGTTGCTGGTTGTGCTTGCGCTAGCGCTAACTGGGATGGTGTATGGTATCAATTGGTATAGCAAAGCATTATTCTGGACGACGAATTGGGGTGAGTCATTACCAGACTGGAAGCCGCAAGATTCGGATACTACAATGCGCACACTAGGAAGGGAGGTTGGACCTATTTTAGATCGTGAAATGGCTGGCATTATGTCGAAACATCAAGATTTTTTCCGTTTTTCTTTGTATATGCCCGATACGGCTAATGCAAAATCAGCTTACGCGATTTATGCAGATAAATATAGAGATCGTTATTACGGAGGACAATCGTACGTATTTGATCAATATACGGGTAAACGGATTCTTAATAATATATCCTTATACAATAAGCAATTTCATGAGAATACTGTCGGTGAGCAGATATACCGTATGAACTACGATATCCATGTGGGCTCGGTGCTGGGGTTACCCACGAAGATATTAGCTTTTTTCGCCTCATTCATTGGTGCGACTCTTCCTGTAACGGGTTTTATTATTTGGTATAATCGGAAATGGGGTAAGAAAAAGACTTCAACCAAGCGTATGAAAAAGGGGGCTTCACTGCCTGAAAGTTCTAATGACGTCTCGGACAAGAAAGTTGTTCCACATAAGGTACGATTGAGACAAGTAAATAGCTCCAGTTCGTCTTCTCCAAAAGCATAATCTGAATGTTGCTTTGGGAGTTAAAGTCATTTTAATTTGTTTTGCAATAAAAAAGGGAACTCGCTTTTAACGAATTCCCTTTTCTTTTTAGAAGCGATAAGCTATACTTCCGAGTATATTTCTTGGCATTTGAGGGTTGACGGTTGTCCAACCTCTGTAATAGGTTCTGTCTGTTAAGTTATTTCCTTTGACTGCGAACTCATAGTTTTTAAAGGTGTATGATATGCTGGTATTGAGCAGGGTGTAAGCTGGTAGACTAAATGTTCCAGTAGGAGTGCTGTTTGTTATCAAATTCTCACTAGCATAGTTTATTCCTGCACCGAAACCTAGGCCCTTTACGAGTCCACGAGGTATAACGTAGTTCGCCCAAGCATTAAGAAGATTTTTTGGGCCTGCCTCTGTAGGACGAAGGTTATTCACTGTTGCGGCAGCTTTGGTGGTTTTACTGGAATTATTGCTATAGGTAACGATGAGGTTAAGGCCATCGATAGGTGCTGCTGTCACATCGAACTCAATACCACGGCTTAGACGAGTTCCATCTTGAACGGTGATGTTGTATGTCTGTCCATCGCGTTCGATGGATTCTCCTCTTGTTGTATTGCTGACCTTGATGTCGTAATAACTAGCCGTAAAACCTAAGCGATTGTTCAATAGATTCACTTTTATCCCACCTTCCCACTGTTTTGCCTGTTGCGGTTTGAAATCGCCGGAAATATCAGGCAATGGTTGTACTACTGGGGCGACATTTTTGAATCCGTTTTGGTAATTACCGAATAGGGAGACTCTATCTTTTAAAACTTCATATACCAATCCTACGCGAGGAGAGAATGCCATTTGATTATAAGTTCCTGTAGTGGTGTCTTTATCAAAATTGTAAGTTCCTTTGTTGTCAAAGTAATCCATGCGTAGCGCCAGGTGTAAATGTACTTGTGATGTGATGTCTAAGACATTGGACACATAAGCACCAAATACTTGTGTGCGACTGCGGTTGTTGGTTTCTGCTGAAGTGGAGGCTGCGATTGCGGCATCTATACTGGCAGCGTTGAATTTATAATAATCTGGATCATCATAAGATGTGTTTATTTGATCGATTAGGACATACGGTGAGTTGTGTGTCTCTGCTTGTTGGAAAAGATAGTCTAATCCAATCAATGTCCGGTTACGCAAATTTCCAATATGGTAGTCACCTACAAAGTTTTGTTGAGCATTGACGGTCTTGGCGACGTAATCCTGATTACCAGCGTAACGGTTAATTAGCGTATCATTGTCTGTCTGCAGGTACATTACATACTGGAAATAACCATCTGCTTTTCTATTGTTGTATACAACAGCGCTGTTGGATGTCCATTGATCATTGATGCGATATACGACATTTCCTCTTAGGTTTGTAGTCGGGTTTTTGAACGTTACATCATTATTCGTATATGACTTATTAAAATCAAATTCTAATTCGTCTGGTGTTCTTGCGAAAAGTTGGCGTGATCTATTCAAGAAGACCATTAAAGGATTAGTAGCCTTACTTTGGTAAATTTCTGCATCGAGCTGAATGTCAAGACGGTCATTTGGTTTGTATACTAAAGATGGTGCAATAAATAGAGATTTGTTAAAGCCAGCATCTTGGAAAGTACCCGTATGTGTTGCGGCTGCATTTAATCTTCCCAATAATTTTTTGTTGGCGGTCAAGGGTCCGTATACGTCTGCTGTTAGGCGGTGTTGCCCAAATGTGCCAAAAATATAGTTAAAACGTCCGCCAAGTGTATCCAAAGGCTTCTTCGTTACGTTGTTAATCAGTCCACCGAAACCAATAGCTGCTCCGCCATACAATGAACCAGATGGACCTTTAAGAACTTCAATGGTCTCTAGATTTGCGGGGTCAGGACTTGTGCTTGCGATACTGACGATGCCGTTCACCATTGCAGCCTGAGAAGAGAATCCCCGTAAAGTATAATAGGTTACGCCATCACCAGGTCTTCCCGTTGCCGACCATAGTTTGTCTACGCCAGAAACATTTGCTAAGGCATCATCAAAGTTTGTGTTGACTTGACTTTGTAATAATTCTTTGGTGATTACGGCGTACGATTGTGGGTTCTCCAAGTTTTTTAGTGGCATTTTTCCCACATAAGCACTCGTTTTTCGTGTATATTTATTTTTTACACCATTGACCACAATTTCTTCCAATGTGGCTCTATCTTCTGATAGATAAACCGTGGTAACCTCTGTTTTTGTTCCTGTAGCATGTACATTTCTATTTTGGGGTTGTACGCCGACAGCAGAAATAGATAACGTATATTCTCCAGGTTTTACATTCCTAAAAATATAAGCTCCTTTTGTGTTTGTTATAGCTGTAATTCCTTGTGGGGAGAGGTTTACGGTAATTCCTTCGGCTGGTTGTCCATCCGATGAAAAGACTCTGCCGTAAATTTCTGTTTTTTGTTGTGCTAATAGCATTATTGGCAGTAGGAGCCAAAGAGAGAGTAGAAGTTTTCGCATAATGAATTGTGCTGTTCGATTATATTCTTATTTAGACTTGTTTTAAACTGTGCAAATCTATCGTTATCGTGGAAGATTTCAAAAGAAAAATGAAAAAATATTCAAATCATTTAATAGTTGATATACTTTGGGTTAGGTTGTTTTTCCTGAAAAGCTATAGGTTTAATAGATTTTTGAATATTTTCTCTCAATAGGGAATGCTCTAATAAAGTATTGAGAAAAACCGGGTAGGTTTTGAGGATGCTTTGCCACGTTTGGTGAAGTGATGGTTTTGTTCTATTTATAGGGCTGTTATGCATGCAATTACCATTGATGCTCTACTGTAATAAATTTAAAATGTATTATTGACATTTAATATGTTTTATTATATTTGCTATACGCGCTATAAACCGATATATAAGCCATCTGTGGACAAGTATTATTTTGATAGCCTTTTTAATTGAGTTTAATAATCTAAAATGAAGTAATGAGTAAACTTTTTAGTACGATTTTATTGGGGTTCGGATTGTTGTTGATGCATACAGCAAAGAGCCAGGAAGTTTCACAACGAAAGGATGTCGCGCCATTTATCTTACAACGGGCTGATCCTTTTATCACAATAGGAGATGATGGGAATTATTATTTTATAGCGACCGTTCCTGAGTATGATCGTATTGAAATACGTCAATCCAAAACATTAAAAGGATTAAAGAAGGCCAAGGCTGTAGTTGTATGGCATAAGCATGATAAAGGTGCTATGGGGAATCATATATGGGCTCCTGAAATGCATCAGATAGATGGTACTTGGTATATTTATTTCGCTGCGGGTTCTGCTGAAGATAAGTGGAAGATTCGCAAGTATGTGCTGTCGAATAAATCAAGTAACCCAACCAAAGGAACTTGGAAGGAAGAGGGGGAAATGTTGAGCGTTCGAAATGAGTTTACATTGGATGCGACTACGTTTGTGAACGGGACACAACGCTATATGGTATGGGTTGATCGAGCTTCGACAACGGTTCCGAATACGGGCTTGTATATAGCGAAAATGAACAGTCCAACGGTGCTCGACGAGAAGCAAGTTGTTATTAGCCAACCTGAGTACGATTGGGAAATTCGTGGACACCGCGTGAACGAAGGACCTGCTGTGTTAGTACGTAATGGTAAGGTTTTTTTAGTGTTTTCTGCAAGCGCAACGGATGCATCTTATTGTATGGGGCTATTGTGGGCAGATACAAATGCTGATCTGCTGGATCCTAAATCATGGCATAAATTACCAGAACCGGTATTCTTTACCAATGAAAAGTTGAATCGGTTCGGCCCTGGACATAATAGTTTTACGACAACAAAAGATGGCAAGACGGATATTATGGTTTATCACGCCCGTGAGTATAAGGATATCGACGGTGAGCCACTGTATGATCCGAATCGCCATACGCGTGTTCGTGTGTTGAAATGGACAAAGGATGGTATGCCAGATTTTGGCCAAGAGTTTGGAGATGAAGAGTTCTCAAAAATCAAATAACTGCATTTATCAACACGAAGAGGATGAAATTATTAGTTAAATTTTTTTACATGTCTTTGCTTGGGCTTGGTTTTCTTCAAATGGGACGGGCACAAGAGAAAAAGGCCGATTTTACAAATTATCTATTTGTATATTTTTCGAACAATAGTCCCGATGGGGAGCAAGTACGCTATGCGGTGAGTAAAGATGGCGTTAATTACCGGGCATTGAAAAATGGTGGTGCAGTTTTGGGATCGGATAGTATTGCTTTAAAGAAAGGAATTCGTGATCCACATATTTTACGTGGTGAAGATGGGAAGACATTTTATATGGTATTGACCGATATGAGGTCCAGTGAAGGTTGGCAAAGTAACGATGGTATTATCTTGTTAACGAGTCAGGACTTGGTTCATTGGAAGCACAAGGCAATAGATTTTCCAACACGTTTTCCAAAATTGAAAGGTTTTGATAAAGATAATTTACATGCTGTATGGGCGCCTCAAACGATTTGGGATGCAAAGAAGAAAAAGTATATGGTGTATTATACAATTGGCAGACATGATTGGGAGTATGCTGTAGGGGATGGTTCACAGCCGTATTTTAAACTGTTTTATTCGTATGCAAATAAAGATTTTACGGATTTAACGGAACCCAAACTTTTGTTTGATTTTGGCTCTGCTGCTATAGATGGAGATATTGTCTATGATAAAAAGAATAAGAGTTATGTCCTATTCTTCAAGGATGAAGGCTTATCAACAATCAATAATGGTTTTAAAACAAAGAATGGTGTTATGCGTGCGACCTCGTCGAAGTTGACGGGACCTTATCAGACTGAATATAAACATTTGCATAAAACTTCTGCAATTGTGGAGGGATCGAGTGTCTTCCAGAAAATTAATTCAGATGAATATATTTTGATGTATGACTGCTATGCTGAAGGTTATTATCAATTTTGTACGAGCACGGATTTAAAGAGTTTTGAATTTTTGAAGAATACAGATACAAAGGGAAATTTTACACCGAGGCATGGATCTGTTATTCAAATTACGGATGCCGAGTTAGCTCGATTAGAACGAACATTTGAATAAATAAGATGTTTTCGCTGTGTCAAATTCTTTTTTTGTTGAAAAATGATATCTTTGGCAGTGTATTCGCTTAATATTTTATGAAATCTCTATTTTTAACGTTCTTATTTATTGCTGTAGCGTTTTCGACAAAGGCACAATCGCAGGTTGAACCTCTAGAGGAGGTGATGGAAAAACAACTGTCGTCGGTAAAGAATGGATTGTCTAGAGGCTTTTTCTTGGAAACCTCGGTGTATGGTGGTGTTGCTGCCGACGATGATTACACCGTTTTTGGAGCTCATTTTGTGCGAAGTTTTCAATTTAATCCTCATATAGCTCTAGGGGCTGGAACAGGCGTTCGAATATATGATGCTGATGGGGTGTATGTTCCATTGTTTCTGCAATTTCGAGCCAATTTCATCAACATGAAATTTAGTCCATTTACGGATGTAGCGATGGGCTATTTGCCTGCTGTAGCCGGTGGATATGATGGGGGGCTTTTTGTGAACTCAAGTGTTGGTTTGGCTCGCGGTCTAAGTGATAAACAGATTCGATTGAGTGTTTTTGTGGATATCTTTGATCAACCTATTTATGAGCACTATCATTATGGATTTAATAATGATCCGGAAGATTTCTACAGTAGGAGTCGCGTGAGCGATCTTACCATTACTTCAGGTATTAAAGCCAGTTTTTCATTTTAAAAATTGTTTAACATCATAAATCGAGTTTAGGGCAGTCGAAAGACTGCCCTTTCTGCGTATAGATAGTGATTGTAAGGGGGCTGTTTGGGAGGTGATTTTTTTGTCTTCTCATGTTGATGACACGATGTTTTGTCAGAATGGGCATGGTATTTGCAAAATCGGCTGTACAGTTAGGTGGAGTCAGAAATTGTCTGGTTTCTTGGTGTAAATCTTTGCTGTACAGGAATATTGACGATTTTCTGCGAAAAATAGAGGGTTTTTTTGTTAATTTTATATTAAATTATAAAAAAATATCAATCGTTAACAGAAAAAAATGTCAAAGTTCGTATATTAGAAGCATAATTCATCAACCTTGAAAAACATGTAGTGAAAGTTGGAAAGAATTGAGGTACCCAGACTTTATTTAACTTCTCCCTTTCCGTAAATTTAACTTTGAATTTAGAATATGAAAATTGGAATTACTTTCTCCGCATTTGATCTCCTCCATGCAGGACATATCAAAATGCTTGAAGATGCAAAGGAACAGTGTGATTTTTTAATTTGTGGATTGCAAACAGACCCAACATTAGATCGTCCGGAAAAGAATAAGCCTACACAAACTGTTGTTGAACGTTATATACAATTGAAAGGCTGTAAGTTTGTTGATCAAATTGTGCCCTATGCTACAGAACAGGATTTGGAAGACATTCTTCGTTCATTTAAGATAGACGTTCGTATTTTAGGTGATGAGTATAAAGAGAAGAACTTTACTGGTCGTCAGTATTGTGAAGAAAAAGGTATTGCTCTTTATTTTAACAGTCGGGATCATCGTTTCTCGAGCTCAGGCCTAAGAAAGGTTGTGGCAGAAAAAGAAAGAGAAAAGGAAGCTATGGTGGTCACGATAGATGGAGCAACTAAAGCGGATACAAAAAGAAAGAAAGCTTAATATTTGTTTGAATACTAAGAAAACGATTATATATCTTAAGATTTTCTTAGTGCATTCACTCCGAACTTTATAAACAAAGAAAAATGAAAGTAGGGATAACATTTGGTGTTTTTGATTTGCTACATGCGGGTCATATTATGATGTTAGAAGAAGCCAAAAGACATTGCGATTATCTAATAGTAGGGTTAAATACCGATCCGTCTGAAGTGGATCCCGAAAAAAATAAGCCTACACAGTCTATTGTAGAGCGTTATATTCAGTTGGAAGGTTGTCATTATGTGGATGAAATTATTCCTTATGAAACTGAACAGGATTTGGCAGATATGATTCAGGCGTTGCATGTTAATGTGCGTTTTTTAGGAGAGGAGTATCGGGATAAAGACTTCACTGGCAGAAAATACTGTATTGAAGAAGGTATAGAAATTCATTACAATAAGCGTTCGCATCGTTTTTCGAGTCATGGTTTGCGTAAAGTTGTTGCTGATAAAGAGGCTGAAAAGGAACTTAAAGCATAGCTAGATCGGATCTAGTTAACTTTGTTAGCGAGTAAGTGGCTTTTGTAATCAAATAGTATATAAAAAAATAAAATAATGAGTAATAATATACACGTCATCTTATCTGGTGGTGTGGGCAGTAGGCTCTGGCCTCTTTCCCGGAAAAGTAATCCGAAACAATATTTAAACCTGTTTAAAGAGGGCTCTCTTTTTGGTATGACAGTTCTCCGCAATAAATTACTTTGTAATAAAGTGATTGTAGTTGGCAACTGTGATAATTTTCAGTTGAGTAAAGAAGTGTTAGATGGGCAAGGGGTAGAGTATACGGATATCGTTGAAGCTACTCCTCGTAATACCGCTGCAGCGATTGCTTTTGCTGCTTTTGCTGCTTCTCCGGATGATGTCTTGGTTGTTACACCTTCGGATCATGTGATTGTGGGTGAGGATGCTTACGAGAAGGCTATCCAAACAGGTATTGAGAAAGCTAAACAAGGTTATATTGTGACTTTTGGGATTAAGCCAACGCGACCTGAAACAGGATATGGATATATTGAATACGAAGATGATAAGGTTTTATCTTTTCGCGAAAAACCAAATCAGGATACGGCAGAAGATTTTATTGAACGAGGTAATTTTCTGTGGAATTCAGGGATGTTCTGTTTTCGGGCAGATACTTTTTTAACTGAATTGCAGCAATTTGAGCCTAAAGTTTATGCTACAGCGTTTGCGGCTTGGCAGCATCAAAAAGATGGGCGCCTGGACGAGAGTTTATCGAAGAAAATTCCATCCATTAGTGTTGATTATGCTGTGATGGAGCGTTCCAAAAAAATCCGTGTTGTGGCAACACAGTTTCAATGGTCTGATCTTGGATCTTTTGAATCATTATATGATTATTTGGTTTCTACGGGATATCCTGTCGATGAAAATGGAAATATGATTATCGGTTCCGATATGTATACCGCCTTTGTAGGGCTAAAAAATGCTATTGTCGTCTACACTGACGATGCATTACTTTTCTTACAGAAGGAAAAATCACAGGATGTGAAGAAAGTATATAATACATTGGAAAAACATCAATCAAAGTTGATCGATTGATGTGTCTAGCTGGTGAGAAGGTTGGCTGATTTGCTTACCTTGCTTACTTCTAACCTTTTCACCATATAGGAAATGCATATAATTGAAAATGAGTATTTACGTGTAGAGGTTGTTCCAGAGGGGGCAGAACTTCGTAGTTTATTTGATAAACGGATCGGTAGGGAGTGTCTTTGGCAAAGAGATGCGAAGTATTGGGCGAAGTCGTCTCCTATATTGTTTCCGTTTGTGGGTGAGTTAAAAAATGGCCAGTATAAATATCAGGGGAAATCTTACGAGATGCCTAAGCATGGTTTTGCTAGAGACTGTGTTTTTGAGCTGCTTGATCAGCAAAAAGATAGTTTGGTTTTCGTTTTAAAATCTGATGAACATACAAAAAAAATATACCCTTTTGAATTTACGTTGACGGTACGTTATCAACTTGATCTCGGTCGTCTTTCGTGTACATATGAGGTATGGAATAGAGGAGAAGAAGAAATGTTTTTCTCTATTGGTGGTCATCCCGCTTTTCAACTCGATTTGACCAGTCGGCAATACTTTTCCGATTACTATATTGTATTTCCAAAAGATCATGCTTTGACACGATTCTTTTTAAAGAAAGGTCTTCTTCTGCCGCAATCGGAATGGCAACCATTGGAAGGTGTTAGACTTCCTTTGAAAGAAAATATGTTTTATCAAGACGCTTGGGTATTAAAAGACTTGCGTTCTGCACAGGTATCTTTGCGTAATCGTAATGGAAGCTATCGGCTGGATTTTGACTTCAAAGGATTTTCTTATTTCGGGCTTTGGGCGCCTCTGGATGCTCCTTTTATTTGCCTCGAACCCTGGTGTGGGGTGAATGATAGTAATCAACATAACGGTGTTTTACAAAATAAAGAGGGGATTGAACGTCTTGAAGCTTCAGAACGTTGGAGGAGGACATGGTCGGTTGCTGTTTCGGATAGCAATATTTAAAAATCAATTCAAAAAATAGCAATTGCCGGTCTTTGTTGAAGCTTGAGCTCTCAGCAGTTGATTGCATTTTGTTGTTTAATTGTTAACATACTGGAAAAAAAATTACTTTTTAACTTCTTCGTTTTCTTTCGTCATAAGTTTTTTTTGTAACTTTACAACTACAAAGTGAGTGTGCTGGAACTTTTTATTAATCTTTTATTGTTTTAAATTTTTGATAAATAGGCTCTTACATCCTTCGTTTCTAAAAGGATGTTTGTGGGTGTGTTTTTGGTAGGTTTTATTTTTGCACGATTAGTAAAAGATAATGATATATTTGAGGCCGATGAAATTTGAATGTCTATATTGCCATGGGAGTTGAACAATGCCGCGATCGCTATGATCGGCGTTTTGGACGATCGCGACAATTGTTATTACGAACTGTTTTTATTTCTATAGTGGTCTTGGTTGTGTTGATGGCCTATTATCTATATAACCCTTCCCTTGCCACTCTCTTTATGATGTTATTTTCTATGCTTCTTTTTTGGAGCTTTACACTCTTCTTTTTGTTTCGAAAAGTTCGAAATAGAAATTAGTTGTGTTTTTTAGATAGTTCCGACATCTTTAGAAATTACCACAGATTAGCCGATCGATGGTTTTCTTGATACGTTCCTGTGTGTTATCGTCACTCATGTCTAATCCCATAAAAGGAGACGAAAGACTTACTTTTGAACGTATAGCTAAGTAGGTAATCCCTGCCAGTATCAATAGGAGTTCCTCTTGTGCCCCCTCCCGATTTATTTTGTTGTCCTTACTATCGGATAGGTTTGATAATGCTTTTTCCCAAATGCTTTTTTGCTTTTTTGTAAACGGAGTTAACTCTTTATTTTTGGATGTGAGTGCCCAATGTAATAGGCCTGATAACTCACGATCTTCTATTAATGTCTTGTATTCCTCTTCAAATAGGTATGCGATATCCTCAGCATGCGTTTGTGTTGCATTTTGATGTATTTGTGTACTTATTTTTTCTGGTAATGTCTCTTTTGTAGATTTTTGCTGCAGGTAGCTACTTATAAGCTTCTCTAGATCGCCAAAGTATAAATAAATTAGTTTAGGGTTAAAACCTGATGCTGTTGGAATACGGCTGATCTGAAGATTGCTGTAGGTTTCCTCTGCTAGTATTTTTCCAATGCTAGCTACCAATTTCTCTTTTGTACGTTCTTTGTTTCTGATTTCGCCGTTTACTGCTTTCCTTGTTTTTGTTGTCATGTTTGTTTCTGTTTAGTTAAGTAGATTGGGGCTGAATCTCTACCTTCTCTCACAAATTTATATAAATGAAGCATAAATCAATATATTAAATATTTATTAATTTAATAATATTTTGTTTAAAACATTTTAAAAGAGATTGTTATGTGTTTCTTGTTGAATTAATTTTTTCAACAATAATTAACTTATTTTTACGTTGATTAACAAATCATTTGCATTTCATTAACAACTTATTGGGAATGTTTTAACATCTCTTCCTTTAGAATGGGGGTATATTAGTCCTGTGCTTTCACGCCATATATGTATATGTAGAAAAATGATGAAAATTAACTGAGTGTTAACTAAAACGATTAAATGAGCTAAAGTTCGCGAACAAAATAGTTGGTTGGCGCAGATTACTAGGTGATTTACGCTTTGTTATATATCCTAAACTAAACAATATTAATTTTTCAAGTAGAGGTGGCATCTAAGCCGTTTAAAAGGTGTTCATCAAACATGTTTTAAGATTTCATTTGTTGTCGTTGAAAAGACAGTCTTCTTTAGAAGACATATGCTTATGTAGATGGTTTTGAATGTCGTTTTAGGTGTTTCCACAGTTCATTAATTATGCAATATCTTCAAATTTTTAAAAAAATAGGGCTGTGCGGCGTATTCTTTTGTTGCGCTTTTTTTTGCACGACAAATTTATTTGCACAGGATAAACAGCTGCGAGGTGTCGTTTATGACGCTATCGATAATTCGGTTTTGGCTGGTGTCTCGGTTAAGGTAAAGGGAACAAAAAATGTTACCGCGACAGATGGTAGTGGTACGTTTCTCATATCAGCAAAAGATGGTGATATGTTGGAGTTTTTCTATATAGGATATCTTTTGCAGGAAGTCGAGGTTAAGGGACAAACTACCTTGCAGGTTTCTTTGTCGCGGGATTTACAACGTGTGGAAGAAGTGGTAGTCGTAGGATACGGAGCAATGAAACGATCAGATGTTGCCACGGCGATCACCTCGGTGAAGCCTGAGCAGTTTAATATGGGAGGTGGGCGTGATGTGAAATCCTTGTTAGAGGGAAAGGTTGCAGGACTTACTGTAACAAGAACGGGAGGAAGCTCTCCTAATTCTAATGTTGCTATTCAGTTGCGAGGAGTTGTTTCTGTGAATGGTAGTCAATCTCCTTTGGTTGTTATCGATGGAATACCTGGCGGAAATATAGATTTGCTTCGAGCAGAGGATGTTGAGTCGTTTGAGGTATTGAAGGATGGAGCTGCTGCATCTATTTATGGCTCTAGCGCAAATGCCGGTGTTATATTGATTACCACTAAAAAGGGAAAAGCTGGACCTGCGCAATTCGATTATTCGACTTTCGTCAATAAATATTACGAATCAAATAAGCCTAAATTCTTGAGCGCGGATCAATATCGCACAGCGATGGCAGATTTAGGTTATAATTCGGCAGCTTATGATCGTGGAGGAAATACGGACATGTATGCAGCTATTGTTAACAAAGAAAATATTTCCCATAGTCATAATCTGGCGGTTTCAGGTGGTAGCGAAAATACATCCTATAGAGGATCTGTTTACTACAGTAATTTAGAAGGAGTGGCCTTAGCGAATTCGAGGCAACAATATGGCGGACGGATGTCTCTGCAAGCGAAGGGATATCAGGATATGTTGACTTTCCAGTCCAATCTAGCGACGAACTATAATAATATGGACATGTTAGGGAATGAAGGTTGGACTGCCGCTGCTCGCGCAAATCCCACAAACCCAATGTATAACGAAGATGGTACATTTTATGAGGATATGGCCTCTGATGAAAATAAATTTGCGCGGTTATCGCAGCAAAAATATGATCGTATTCAGCAAACAACTTCGGCGGATGCAAAACTGATTTTCGAGCCGATAAAGAATCTTCGGTTTTCGGCTTTCGGTAGCGTACAGCGGGATGATCAAAAGGATAATAAGTATTATGACAAAGCTTCGCGAACTTCGGTGAACAGTTATGATGGAGAGGGTTATGCTTACAAGTGGTCTTATTTTAAGAGTAATTATGCTTTTGAACCGACGATCGATTACAGCGTTAATGTAAACAACAAGCACCAATTTACTGCATTAGGAGGATATAGCTATCGTTATCAAGTAGAAGAGGCTTTCAATGCGTCTAATAGCGGCTTTCTAAACGATGCCAATGAGGAAAATGATCTCGGGGCAGGGAGTTATCTTGTTGAAGGCCTAGCCGGAATGGGGAGTGAGAAAGTCGACGAGACCCTGATCGCTTTTTTTGGTAGGTTAAACTATGTTTTTGACGATAAGTATATTGTTCAGGCATCCCTACGTAGAGAGGGGTCTTCCAAATTCGGGCGTAATTATAAATGGGGGAATTTTCCTTCCGTGTCTTTGGCTTGGAACATTAGCAACGAAGCGTTTTTGAAAGATCAAAATTTGCTTTCTAATCTGAAATTGAGAATCGGATATGGTGAAACCGGTAATTCTGGTATGGATCCCTATCAGTCTGTCTCGACCATAGGAACTGGTGGATATTACCTAAGTGACGATGGAACTTGGATTCAGACCTATGGGCCGAACAAAAATCCGAACCCCAACTTGCGCTGGGAAACCAAGAAAGAATGGAACTTTGGACTCGATTTTGGGTTCTTATCAAATCGTATATCGGGGAGTTTTGATTTTTATAATCGGATAACCGACGATTTATTGCTAGGGAGTGTTACGGTGCCTATTCCTTCCAATGTTATTTCGACTTCTACAATGAACATAGGCAGGATTTCGAGTAAAGGTTTAGAGCTTAGTTTAAATACAACGCCATATCGCAAAGGCGATTTTATTTGGAAGGTAGATATGGTAAGTAGCTACACGCTTTCCAATACGATGGACAAATTTGCGAGTAACTCAGCTGCCTATTTGGAATTTGGCAGTATAGGAGGTTTTGGTGCTTTAGGTAATGCCGTTCGTATATACGAAGGGTCTGCTATAGGTAATTTTTTCGGCAAACGGTTTGCCGGATTTGATGAGAATGGTGAGTGGTTGTTTTATAACGCTGCAGGTGAAAAAGTAGCTGGAAGTAGTACTTCTGATTCGGATAAGACGATTATCGGAAACGGTGTTCCTCGTTTTTATCTGTCTTTGACAAATACGCTGCAATACAAAAAGTTTGATTTTTCTTTTCTACTACGCGGAAAATTTGGCTTCGATATTTTGAACCGTCAAAAAATGGCTTATGGCAATATGAAGACCTTGACAAGTGGTTATAATGTATTGCAAGAGGCACTTGAAACAGGCTTGAATGCGTCTTATCAGTATTCTGATTATTTTATTGAAAAGGGAGATTATATGAAATTGGATAACGTAACGTTGGGTTATAGCTTTAAACCAAAGAATGTGAAAATTCCAAGAGGAAGAGTGTATTTTACTGTCCGTGATCTGGCTACCTTCACTAAATATAGTGGAGAAACCCCAGAAGTTGATGATACGGGGCTTTATCCGGGTATGGCCGAATATTACAGCACTCCAGTGACTCGAAATTTCATGTTAGGACTTCAAGTGCAATTTTAATAGTAGACGAATTGAAAAAACTTAGTTGATTTTTAAGATCAGATTATGAACGCAAAAAATAGATTAAATATATGTTTAGCCGGGTGCATGCTGGTTTTTAATGTTGCATGTACAGATTTGTCGGAGACTGTGTATAGTGAGATTAATACAACGAATTTTTATACAACAAGAGATGAGGTGATGTCGGCTGTTTTAAGACCTTACACGCATAGTAGAGCCGTTTTTGCTGCTCAGTCTCGTGAAAATGTTTGGCGTATGAACGAGTTTTCTGCCGACCAGCTTGCTTGGCCACAAAAAGGTATTCACGGCTATGATAGTGGAAAATGGATACAGTTCCATTATCACACATGGAATGATTTACATGCGACCATTTCAGGAGCCTGGAGTCTCCTGTTCCAAGGGCTTGGTTATTGCAACAGTGGAATAGAAGGATTAGAAGCTCGTGAGGCGACGGATATGGGGATTACAGAAGAGGAGAAAGCTGCATTTATTGCGGAGTTACGTGCAAACCGGGCGTACTATTATTTACAGGCCTTGGGGACCTTTGGTAATGTGCCAATTGTGACTACAGTGGGCGATCCCGAATATCCAGCGACGAATACGCAGCAGGAGGTGTTTGATTTTGTTGAATCTGAGATGTTAGTCGTTATCAATGATTTGCCAGAGATGAATAGCGGTAATTCCGGTCGATTTACGCAGATAGCAGGCTATGCCATGTTAGCAGACCTGTATTTAAATGCAGAGACCTGGACTGGGACAGCACGTTTGACCGATTGTTTGACATATTGTAATAAGGTTTTAGCGAGTGAGGGTGGAGGACAACATGGGGCTGTAGCGCTCGATGAAAATATTTTGACACCTTTTGGTACACAAAATACAGAATCTTCTAACGAGAATATATTGGTCATATCCTATGATTACCAAGCTTCCGGGGACCGCTGTAATTGGGCTAGTGATTTTTACCACTTTGCACAGCGAAATATAGATGGAGGGAATAGAAATGGGAACAATGGGGTTGTTGTCGTGCCTTCTGCATATGATGCTTTTGATGACAAGGACCTTAGGAAGAAGGAGTGGATGCTGATTGGTACACAGTATTACCAAAGTGATCCTGCAACTACGGTAAAAGGCACAGTAGAATATGCCGGAGAACCATTAGTTTTTGTGAAAGAGATACGGTTGAATAAATCTGGCGGAACAGAATCTACAATGTATACAGGTGAGGAAAATAGTGGTGCTCGCTTTAATAAATATAGGGGTGGAATAACAACAGCGGACGATTTCTGTAATAACGATTATGTGTTATATCGTCTCGCTGAGTTTTATTTGATGAAGGCGGAAGTTCTTATGCGTCAAAATGGAAATTCTGCGACGAGCGAAGCTGTGGAATTGGTGAATACAATACGCATGCGCGCATTTACGGAAAGCGATTGGGCTACAGGAAACTATGCTTATACGGTAAATTCGCTGACAATGAATGAGCTGTTGGCGGAAAAAGGTAGAGAATTTATTTTTGAAGGAAAGCGTCGGATTGATCTTATTCGTTTTGGTAAATTTCTAACAGGTTCTTGGTGGGATCATGAACCTACAGCAAGTGAACATTTAGAATTATTTCCTATTCCTAATTCACAACTGGCCGTAAATCCTAACCTTATTCAAAATTCTGGTTATTAGTGTTTTTGTGGTTTGATAGGCCAAGGAAGTAGATGCTCAACTTCCTTGGCTTATTTTTATTTTGATGGTACTGTAAAGATAGTACAGGACGGTTGATTGTAGAGAATCTTTACCTTTACGAAAATTTACCTAAATAACTTAACCAAGATGACTACATTTAAGACGCTGGGACAATTTATAATTGAGAAACAGGCAGATTTTCCTTTTGCTAAAGGTGAACTCTCTCGCTTACTACGCGATATTGGGATCGCTGCAAAAGTTGTGAATCGGGAAGTAAATAAAGCTGGGCTAGGAGATATCTTGGGTGATGCAGGGCAGATAAACGTTCAAGGAGAAGGGCAAAAGAAGTTGGATGTCTATGCCGATCAACAATTTATAAAAGCGCTCCAGAATGGCGGGGAGTGTTGTGTGGTGGCATCTGAAGAGCATGAGCTTCCGGTGTTCATAGATTCTGAAATTTCGAAGAATGCAAAATATATTGTTTGCATAGATCCTTTGGACGGTTCCAGTAATATTGATGTCAACGTATCGGTTGGGACTATCTTTTCGATATATAGAAGAGATTCTGTGGGTGGACCTGCTACCATTGAAGATATTTTGCAAAAAGGTCTGAAGCAGGTCGCTGCAGGCTATGTTGTCTATGGATCTTCAACAATGTTGGTTTATACTACGGGAAAAGGGGTCAATGGTTTTACCTTAGATCCGAGCATCGGCGAATTTTGTTTGTCTCATCCCGATATCCGTATCCCAAAAGATGGGTGTATTTATTCGATTAACGAAGGTAATTACCTTAAATTCTCTGATGGAGTAAAGAAATATATAAAGTATTGTGAGGGCGAGGATAAACAGACAAAACGCCCTTATACTTCTCGTTATATTGGTTCTTTAGTGGCTGATATTCATCGAAATTTATTACTTGGTGGAATTTTTATTTATCCAGCAACATTAAGTCATCCCAATGGAAAATTACGGCTCATGTATGAATGTAATCCTATTGCATTTATTATTGAACAAGCAGGTGGAAAAGCGTCCGATGGAAAACAACGTATTTTAGAGATTGAACCAACAGCACTACATCAGCGGTCTGCATGCTTTATGGGGAGTTTAGATATGGTGGAGAAAGTGGAAGAGTTTCTCGCAAAAGAGCTGTAAACGTAAATGTTTTTGCAAGTAAGGGAATGCGGATTCGTATTCCCTTATTTTATGATATGTTCCCTTTATTTTTGTATTCTTTAGGTTGGCTATGAGTTTATGCACAGTCGTTGAATCAAATTGCAATTTATCGTTCTTAATTGCTTGCTCGAAGGTCTTGAAATTTATAAGAAGCCTTGAAAGGCTCGAGTTTCTTCTTTTTCTCCTATGACGTTGTGCTTGTTCGATGGAGATTAAAGTAGTTCGTTCAATGTCTTGAGTAACAATAGTCTGTGTTTGTAGATAGTTGGACCTCTCCATGAAATAGAATTTTCGAAACTCGAAGGCTTTATCCGCTGTGTTAAAATAACGAGAAAGGCAACAATAATAAAAATCTGTCTCATCGATCGTTTTTTTTGAACAATTTGAAGAAAAGTTCGTTAATGTCTTTTTATCTTACTGAGGCTAAATAGGAAGTATGTTTTAGGAACTTAATTTTCGAGCTTGTTGTAATTTTTTTGATACTTTTTACCGATAGTTCCGTCATGTTGTTCTCTTAGAGAACTTTTATAGGCGTCGGTTCTCGCACATTTTTAATAAGAAAGACAGCAAGAATACACCAAAATTATTTTTAATATATACCTTATTTATCGGTAAATAATATGGTTTTATGCTTAATTTTTTTAGATTTGCGGCAACCAATATTATAGGCCTTTTGTCAAGGAGAAAATCTTTTGTATAAAAGGTTGATAAAACGGCAGACATAAACAATCAGATTATGGAAAAAAAAGTAAGAAAAATTGTTGAAGGACCTATTCGAAACAAAGAGCGTACGAAAGAGAAGCTTGTTGCTACGGTTGGAAAAATATTTGCAGAATACAGTTATGCCGATCTAACTATAAGCAAAGTGTCAGAAGTTTCAAATTTAAATCCAAAGTTGATTTATCTCTATTTCGGGGGCTTAGATGGGCTTGTCCATACTTTTTTGGAGACGAAAATTACCGCATTTGATTTGTCCAATCAGATCGGAACCGCGATGTTGGACAAACCTAAGAAGATTTTATCTGAAGATGTCGTTTTTTTGCTAGAAAAGAAATTTGAGGAGCTTATTTCGGATAAAGAATGGCAAGGGATGCTACACTGGAGTGTTGTTGCGAAAGATAAGGTGCTTCGGAAAGCCATAGAAGACCAGCAGGAAAAATGGCTGTTGGTTCTGAATGCTCTTCGGGATAACAAACGTGCTAACCAGGATACTTTGGATGAACTCGCAATATTAATGGCCGGTATACAGTTTTTATCTGTTCGCCTAAGAACAGAAGAAATTCCTTTTTTCGGACTGGATCTTAATGATGCCGAATCACAGAGCCGGATTAAAACATCTTTGGAACGCTTGGTGAGGTTTTAACTCACCAAGTTCTGTTTTTGTCGTTTGCTTTTTCTCAAAAATATTTTTTACTATAGCAATCAAATGCCTCTATAAGGATATTGTTTTTGAGAGGTTTAAGTGTTTTTTTTAGTTTATGTTTTTCGCTAAATTTCTCGTATTCCCCACGCTATTTAGCTAAATAAATAGTTTTTTTTTATGGAAAAGGTTTTGATCTGTATAACTAAACTGATAGAAGAAAATGTAGCGGCTGTATCAAATTCTTGGAGGATAAGCATATAATTTTTACTTTACTCAAAGGAAGAATTGTGTATCCTTGAATCTTTGTAGAGTTTGTCGAATTGCCAAATATGATACAGTTTAAAAATATTGCATGGACGTGTATTTGGCAATATTAGCATAATATCGACAGATAATTGATGTTAAAGCCAAAGAAAGTGCATGCTTGTTTAAGCTTTTCTTCGGTCGTTGTTCTGCCTTTGTTCTACCTTTCTTCGGACCAACTTCGCCCTTTCTTCGGTCGCCGCTTTACTTTTTTCTTACTGTCGTTATATATTTTCTTTACTGAAGTAACCAAACAGTATAACGGGAGTATCATAAATGTACTTCAACGGACGAACATTTAGCGAAGATTCTAGGGAATTGGTTATAAGAAGCTCCGAAGGAGGGTTATCCATCCGACAGCATCCGACAAGATGTAAGCGAACGTCCGCCAACCATACGACAAGTCGCTTCAGATACTATTTTTTTGTTGACCTGTTTTTTATTTTTGTTTCGTCAGACAAAAAATACAGGGATGAGTATCCCGTCATAATTGAATTTTTAATAGTTAAGAAGTAAAGAAATGGGAACAATTTTTCAACGGATAGAAAGAATGCCTAATAATGAAGAAGGGCCGGTTTTGCTATCCTTACATCATCCAATGTTCTTTAAAACTAAAGAAGTCTTATTCCTGTTTGTTTTTAACATTTTTCGGAGTGTTTTTTTAGCAAAAGAGTGTGTTTGCTAAAAGATTATTAACGATTTAGCCTTTTTGCTAAAAGGTTTTAAAAATGTAACATATTTTTTATAAAAAGTTTTTTCTTTCAAAATAAATGTGTTACTTCGTATGGCAAAAAAGCAACCGATTGCACTAATTGTGGTCTGAGAGAGGATACGATAATGTTTCTGCAATCATTTGGAAACAAATTAATTACAACAAAAACAAATTTATGTGGCACTCTGACAAAAAGAAAGTGGCGGGTAGGAATATGTGGGTTATTCCTCTTGTTCTTCTAGCAACAAGTTATGGTCATGTTCAAGCGCGTACCCCCTCGACGGTAATCGAGGTACGCACAGTACAGAATCAAAAAACAATTTCTGGAACTGTAAAAGACAACAGTACAGGACAGCCTGTAGCTGGGGCTACGGTGACAGTAAAAGGAACCAGTACGGCGACTTTTACAGATGCAAATGGTCGTTATTCACTTACGGTCAATTCTGGACAAACTTTGGTAGTCAATTTTCTAGGCTATGAGAGTAAGGAGATTGTTGTTGGAGAAAGTGCTGTATTAGATATCAGTTTGTCTCCCTCAGATACCAATATTGGTGAAGTTGTGGTTACGGCTTTAGGTATCAAAAGAGAAAAGAAATCACTGGGGTATTCGACGACAACTGTTGGAGGTGATCAGTTTACCCAAGCCCGTGAGCCCAATTTAGGTAATGCTTTATCGGGAAAAGTGGCTGGTGTGAGTGTCTCAGGAAACTCGACAGGTATGGGAGGAAGTAGTCGTGTAGTTATTCGTGGAGCGGCGTCTATTACGGGGAATAACCAACCCCTTTATATCGTTGATGGAGTCCCTTTAGATAATCAGAACTCAGGTTCTGCAGGGCAGTATGGCGGTTTAGATATGGGGGACGGGTTGAATAGTATCAATGCCGATGATATCGAAAGCATTCAGGTATTGAAAGGTGCATCTGCTTCCGCTTTATATGGTTACCGTGGTGGTAATGGTGTCATTATGATTACGACGAAATCAGGTAAAGGTGTGCAAGGTTTGGGAATAGAAGTGAATAATAACCTAACCGTTAATAGTATTTATGATTACCGGGATTTTCAAAAGACTTATGGTCAAGGTACTCAAGGTGTCAAGCCAACAACGCAAGCAGCTGCTTATCAAACTTATGATCAAAGTTGGGGAGCGCTAATGGACGGTAGCGAGGCCATAAATAGATTAGGTAATAAATATGCCTATTCTCCAATTGATAATTGGGAAAATTTCTATGAGACAGGTCTTACGAATCAAACTTCAGTCGCTGTTAGCGGTAGTGATGAAAAATCTACATTTCGCCTAGGTCTAAACAATATTCACGAAGGTAATATTTTGCCTAATGCAAAGTCAAATCAGCGCGGAGCAAATTTAAATACAACTTATAAAATAACTCCAAAGGTACAATTAGGATTAAACCTAAATTATATGTTTGAGTTCGTAAACAACCGGGCAAATCTTTCAGACGGGAACGGTAATACGAATGCAAGTTTGCTTTATTTGGCGAATGGTTATGATGTGCGTTGGTTAGAATCGGCTGTTGATGAAAATGGATTAGAACTTCAGCCAGGTAATAATGTATACTTTAATAATCCTTATTTTCTACAATATAGAAAATCGAATAGTTCTACACGTAAACGTTTGACAGGAGGATTTAATTTACGTTATGACATTACGGACTGGTTGTATATACAAGGTGCTGCTACGCGTGATGGTTATACGTTGGCGTTCAAGCAAGTTCAGCCCAAAGGAGCATCTGCTGATCCTAATGGTTATATTGAAGAATATCAAAAGGAATTCGAAGAAACAAACTTTAACTATTTGATTGGCGCAAAAAAACAGGTAGGTGATTTTTCACTTTCTGGGACGTTAGGAGGAAATGTGCAGACAACGGGGTATCAACAGTGGGGAACTGATGGTGGTATCCGCCCGTTTATCATTAGTGGGGTGTACAATACAGGAAACGTAGCGGCAGGCACCCGGACTTTTGCCAAGGGATACGAAAAGTATCAGGTAAAATCAATTTATGGGATAGCTGATTTTAGTTTTAGAGATTTCTTATTCTTGAATTTAACTGGACGAAAAGATTGGTTCTCTACGTTAGATCCTGAAAATAATAGCTATTTCTATCCATCTGCCAGTTTGAGTTACGTGTTTACAGATCATTTGAATCTTCCTTCTTGGATCAATATGGGTAAATTGCGCTTATCTAGAGCTGCAGCTTCCAATGGTACAACTCCTTATCAAACAGCACTCTATTATGAGACGAAGTCTTTTGAACTTCAAAGCCAGTCTCTGGGTACGATTGCAAATACTACAGTACCTAATGCAAGCCTAAAACCTGTTCGCATTGCCGAATGGGAAGCGGGAACAAATCTTGAATTTTTTAATAATCGCTTAGGAGTGGATTTAGCGGTTTACAAGAAAACAACCACAGATGATATCGTCCAAGTAACGACAAGTTCGGCATCAGGTTTCTCTTCGGCAATCCAAAATATTGGTCAAGTACGAAACAAGGGAATTGAAGCATTGATCTACGGTGACGTTATACGTAAGGAAAATTTTAAATGGAAGACATCTGTCAACTTTGCATTTAATGATAGTGAAATTGGCTATTTAGGAAATCAAGACCGTCTGAGTGTAGATGGTGCTGTATCTCGTTCAGGTAATGCCTCTGTTCAGCAGATTGTTGGTCAGTCCTATGGACAAATTGTAGGCTACAAATATAAAACTGATGCTGCTGGCAATCGTATGTTTGATGAGGATGGGCTTCCTATACGTTCTGATGATGTAGAAATATTGGGTAACGGTGTATATCGTTTTACAGGAGGTTTCCGAAATGATTTCAGCTATAAAAATTTCACTTTAGGCGTTTTGTTAGATGTTAAATTGGGGGCTAAAATATTTTCAGGTACAAATTTAAATTTGTATAGCTCTGGCTTACATAAAAATACGTTAGAAGGGCGTGAAGGGGGAATTATAGGTAAGGGCGTTACAGCGTCAGGCGATGTAAACACCACCTCTGTTGATGCGCAGACGTATTGGAAATATGTAGTTGACCAATCATTTACTGAAGAATTTGTTTATGATGCAGGGTTTGTCAAATTACGTGAGATTTCGTTCGGTTATTCCTTGCCAAAATCTATACTTGGAAATGGCCCATTTAAAGGAGCATCGTTTTCATTGGTAGGAAGGAATTTATGGACCATTCATAAAAGTACCCCAAATATTGATCCTGAATCTAACATCAATAATACCAATGGTCAAGGTTTAGAATTAAACGGTTATCCATATACACGTAATGTAGGTTTTAACTTAAATCTGAAATTCTAAAAGAGAATTACTTTAAATCGGACTTTTACAGTTTTAAGGATTAAAAAAAAGAGAATAACATGAAAAGGAAACTTTTATATATACTTGCTGCTTGTGGAATTGGTATGTCCTCTTGTAGTGATTTTGGAGACTTAAATGTGGATCCAGAGGCAATAGGACAAGAGACGATGGACTATCGGCTAGTATTTACTAATGTACAGCAATATGCTTATGGTACAGAATATGAAGCTTGGCGTAATGGGTTAATTTATATCAGTACGATGATCCAACACACGGCTTCGGTTCAAAGCTATTGGAATGGGGATAAATATACCTATAGTGCTGGCTATAATGCCGCGTTTTGGGATCGTATGTACCCTAATGGAATCCGCGATGTCATTGACCTCATGGAAAATTGGAAAGATGATGAGTCTTTTGCTGCTGAATATGAAATGGCGCGGATTCTCAAAGTGTTGTTGTTTCATCGTATGACGGATTTATATGGTGATGTTCCGTATTCTGAAGCTGGACAAGCTTATTATCAGGCAAATGGTTATCCGAAATACGATACGCAGGAATCTATCTATTTGGATATGTTGAATGAGTTGAACGAGGCTGCAACAAACTTAGAGGGTAAGACTTCCTCTATTTCTGATGCAGATTTAATTTACGGTGGCGATGTGGCGCAATGGCAGAAGTTCTCCTATTCGTTGATGTTGCGTTTGGCGATGCGTTTATCTAAAGTCGATGCTACAACAGCGCGTACATGGGTGAATACGGCTGTCCAAGGCGGTTTATTTACAGCGAATAGTGATAATGCTTTAATTGAACATCCAGATGCAACTACTGCAAACAACAGTTGTGAACCGTTTGGAAAGGTATACGTACATGAAGATCCGAATGCGTACCGAATGAGTGAGTCTTTCATCAATTTATTGAAAGATACCAAAGACCCGAGATTATCTCTTTTAGCAACTGTTGTAACCGATCCGTCAGTGAAGGTAGACGTAGAAGGTTGGTCGAGAGGTGATACGACGTCTGCGAATCAATTGGGGATGCCGAATGGCTATGATGAAACAACTACTGGGGCGACAAACATTACTAATTATTCTTTGTATCCTGGTTCGATGAACAAATATTCGGTGGTGAATAGATATACTTACGGTAGAATTGATGCACCAACATTTTTAGTGACTTATGCTGAAAATCAACTTTTGTTAGCTGAAGCGGCTTACAGAGGCTGGATTAATGGTTCTGCAGAAGAATATTATAATGCGGGGGTAACTGCTGCAATGCAACAGTTCTCACAATTTGGTATTACAGGTGTCGGTTCTGCCGCAATACAGAATTATCTTGCGAATAATCCTTATAATGAGGCGACAGCATTAAAACAAATTAACACGCAGTATTATATTAACACATTTACAGACGAATACGAGTCTTTTGCAAACTGGCGTCGGTCTGGATATCCAGAGCTAACACCCGTGAATTATATTGGTAATGTAACGAATGGGACTATACCACGAAGATTCACCTACCCGACAGAAGAAGCGACTATCAACAGCGCGAACTACCAGGAAGCGGTAGCTCGCTTAAGTAACGGAGATCGCATGACTTCTCGCGTTTGGTGGGATGCTCAATAATGGCAGTCAACTAGAATAAAAAAAGGTTACCCAATAGGGTAGCCTTTTTTATTGTTACAAGAATAGCGTAAAAGACCTTATTATAAAAACTTTGTGCCCTTGTTCCCTTCGAAGATGTTCTTGATTTTATTAAATGTGTATTTTACATTTAATAAAAAATGTTATCTTTACTTCCAAGGATAACCAATAGTTGAACAGGCCAATGTTGTAAAGCATGTTCCTCTTTTCAAATAGATGTATATGAACACGATGAAGCGTATTCTTTTAGGATGCTTAGCACTATCAATTTTTTCGAACGCTTTTGCGCAAGATTTAAGTATTTCTGGTCCAGATAAAAAACTTCGGGTAGATGTATCGTTAGACACCGGTAAGCTCTATTATCAAGTATTTTTAGATGGTAAGCAAATGTTAGAAAAGTCTCCGTTAGGACTTAAAGGTCCGCAGGGCGATCTTTCTGTAAAATTACATTTAGTAGGGAATGAATCTCGGAAAATCGAAGAGACCTATGAGGAGCTAAAAATTAAAAAAAGTAAGGTGCAATACCAAGCGAACGAATTGATTGGTCGCTTTGAAAACGAGGCTAAACAGAAGCTTGATGTTATTTTTCGTGTAAGTAACAATGATATTGCATTTCGTTATCATGTGCCGCAAGTCGGAGAGCCTGCCAATTTTATTATCGAAGAAGAAGTGAGCGGGTACAAATTTCCATCCTTTACTACAACATTTTTGACCCCACAGGCAACACCAATGATTGGTTGGATGAAAACAAAGCCCAGCTATGAAGAGGAGTATAACCCAGATCAAGCGATGGGAGTGCCTTCTAAATATGGTGTTGGCTATACATTTCCAGCCTTATTTCACGTAGGTGATCAGGGATGGGTTTTATTATCTGAAACAGGCGTTGATGCCTTGTATTGCGGATCTAAACTTAGTGAAGGTAGCAAAGACGGTCTATACAAAATAGCGTTTCCGGAGTCGGGAGAAAATAATGGAATTGGTCGTGCAAATCCAACGATCGGATTGCCGGGGTATACACCATGGCGTACACTGACTGTGGGTAGTAACTTAAAGCCTATCGTAGAGACAACAGTGCCTTTTGATGTAGTAGAACCTAAATACAAAGCCTCGAAAAATTACAGTTTTGGACGATCAACTTGGAGTTGGTTAGAATGGCAAGATGGAAGTATCAATTTTGAGGACCAAAAAAAGTTTGTTGATCTGTCGGCAGCTATGGGATATGAATTTGTTCTCGTAGACAATTGGTGGGACACTAGAATTGGTCATCAAAAGATCGAAGAGTTGGTCGCTTATGGAAAAGAAAAAAATGTCGGCATTTGTTTATGGTACAATTCTAATGGTTTTTGGAATGATGCACCTCAAGGACCTAAAAACCGTATGAATACAGCCACAGAAAGAAAAAAGGAAATGGCCTGGATGCAGCGTTTAGGTATTAAGGGAATTAAAGTAGACTTTTTTGGAGGTGATAAACAGGAAACCTTAAAGCTCTATGAAGATATTTTATCGGATGCTAATGACCATGGTTTGGTTGTGATTTTTCACGGTTGTACATTGCCTCGTGGGTGGGAGCGTATGTATCCTAATTTCGTCGGCAGTGAGGCCGTATTGGCTTCAGAGAACCTGATCTTTACACAGCACGCCAACGATACAGAAGCTTTTAACGCAAGCTTACATCCTTTCATTCGGAATGCTGTTGCTTCAATGGATTTTGGCCCGGTACTGCTAAATAAACAGCACAATCGTGAGAATAGTGGTGGCACAATACGTAAAACCACAGAGACTTTCCAGTTGGCTACTGCCGTCTTGTTCCAAACTCCAGTACAAAATTTTGGAATTACCCCCAACAATTTAACGGAGATGCCAGGACATGTCATCGATTTTATGAAACAGGTTCCTACAACATGGGATGAAACTCTGTTCATAGATGGCTATCCAGGTAAATACGCCGTGTTAGCCCGTCGTCATGGTGACACTTGGTATATCGCAGGAATAAATGCTGAAGAGAAAGAAAAGACAATTCATGTATCTTTGCCGATGTTATCTGGAAATACAATTGTTGTGTATTCCGACGATAAATCACGAAATCCTAAAAAAGAGGAGATCAAGTTATCGAAAAATAAAACTATAAAACTGACTTTACAATCGGGTGGGGGGACGATAATCGTCGGACAATAATCCTTTTGTGTAGAGTGCTGTGAATTTGGGATGTATATGAGGCGATTATTTCTTTTTATTATTTTACTACAGGGGATGTTTGCAGTCGCACAATCCCCTAAAGCAAAATATTTAGGTCTGCAGGATGGGCTCTCCAATCAACAGGTCCTTGATGTGGTTCACGATGATCAAGGTTTTGTATGGATAGCTACCGAATTGGGGTTGAACCGTTTTGCAAGCAATTCGTTTAAAACCTATTATGAGTCGGAAAAGCAAGATGGGACATCGGTAAATAGCAGTGAAATCAACACGCTTTTCTATGACGATCATAAACTATATGTCGGCACGCGATCGAATGGCTTGAACGTGTTAGACCTGCAAACAAATCATTTTTCTTACTTTTTACATCATCCAGAAGATAAAAATTCGATTGCAACAAATGATATCACAGATATTATTAAAAGTAAGGATGGTCATTTATGGTTAACCACATACCACCAAGGTGTTCAGCGTTTTAATCCAGATAATAAGCGTTTTGAAACTTTTAACAAAAAGAAAATCCCCACGTTACCTGAGAATAGTTGCTGGACTTTGGTGGAAGATGAAAGCGGACTTCTCTATATCGGGCATGTCAATGAAGGTATGTCTATTTTCAATAGAACCCAAAATCGACTCGAAAATCTCAATGTAGAAAATACCAAATCAGCTTTACCTAATAATGAAGTTAAAGCTCTTTTTTGTGACCGCAAAGGTAATATTTGGATAGGGACGCGTAAAGGGATCGCAGTGTATAGTCCCTATACAAAGAGTATTCAGTTTATTCCTTTGGCCGGCCAAGCAAAAAATCAGGTTGAACCTTTTGTTTATTCTATAAAAGAGGTTGGAGACGATCTTTGGATTGGCGCAGCCTCTTCCCAATTGTTTATTTTAAAACCAAGCTACAACTTCAAAAAGGAAGTGCAAACAGTTGGCTCCCCAACTGTATTTGACTTAGCACGAGGTACCAATACTTCTGTACAACACATATCTCCAGATCAATTTGGGAATGTTTGGCTAGCGCTGTATGGAGGGGGAATTGGATTTATAGGACATTTAAAATCGTTTTTTAATGTTTTTCCGCGATGGGATAAAGATCAACAAGCAACTAGGTTGGCAACTGTAAGTGGAATTTTAACTGAATCAGATCAAATCTCCTGGTTAGCAACCGAAGGAGATGGCTTAGTGCAAATGGGCACAAATGGCGATATTTCCCGACATACGACTCATAATAGTGCTATTCCAGATAATTTTTTGCTTTCGGCTTTCTCGGATCATAAACAGAATAAATGGTTCGGTTTGCAGAAAGGAGGAGTAGCTATTTTAGATAAGCAAACAAATCATTGGCGCGAGCTGAATTTAGGTGAACGTGTGACAGAAGTGCGTTCGATGATGCAAGATACAGGTGGAAAAATTTGGATTGCCGCACAGCAAGGAGTATTTGTCTATGATCCTGAAAAGAAGACCGTAGATAAAATATTAATTAATAAGTCTATGTTGGGTGATTATGCACCAAGGGCGTTGTTGCAGGACGGAATTGGAAATGTTTGGGTTGGAACATATGGTCAGGGATTGTATGTATATGACTCGAACTACCAGTTATTGCGCAAGATGTCTACTAAGGAAGGTTTGAAGAGTAATACGATTAATCATCTCTTTAAGGACAATAGCAACAATATCTGGGTTGCAACAAACGAAGGTTTGGCACTTCAAAGTGTAAATAAAGAAATGGGAGAGCTTGAGCAGATTCTGCCCCCAGCAACAGGAGCTTGGCATATTATTGATGCTGTTGCTCAAGACAGGAATGGCAATATCTGGTGTTCGACAAAATGTGGATTACTTCGTTATTTACCTGAGGAAAAACGTTTTTTAAGTTATGATCAATCTTTTGGTTTGCCGTTAGGAGGATTTATAAATGGAAGTGTTGCCATGGATACGCGAGGTCGACTGTATTTTGGTATGCAAGAAGGGCTCTGTTTTTTTGATCCGGTGGACGTTCCTTTGAAGCTAACTGCATCGCCCGTTCGCCTTGCCCGATTTGTCGTTTTTAACGCAGGAGAGGCCAATATTCAATCCGATAAATATCCTTCGAATCTCGAAAAAATTCAACTCCAATACAATGAAAACAGCTTTCGTATTGAATTGGCTGTTATGGATTATGCGATGGATGACTTAATGGAATTTAGCTATAAACTTCAGGGACTTGACGATGATTGGATCTTTATAGGAAATGAAAAGAATCTAGATTTTCGAAATATTCCCTTTGGAGATTATGAACTACGGATTCGTACACGTCTTAAAAATGGAGAATGGTCAGGGGAATATAAACGTCTGCTCATCAAAATCAAGCCGCCTTTCTATTGGAGCAATATGGCTATCGTTTTCTATATTGTTCTTGGATTAGCGATCATATACGTCCTCGTATTACTTTATGTGAAAAGGATAAAGGCGGAATCAGAACTTCAAGTAAAAGAACATCAACATGGACAAGATCAGAAGTTATATACAGAACGATTAAATTTCTATACGAATATTACCCATGAGCTCCGTACACCATTGACGCTTATTTTAGGTCCGCTGGATGATTTAGTAAGAGACTCAAAGTTGACGACCAGAAATAAAAAACTTGTGCATACGGTGCAAAAAAGCGCTAATCGCCTTTTTAGCCTTGTGAATCAGCTTTTGGAGTTTAGAAAGGTTGAATCGCAGTATAAGACTTTAGTATTAGGCGAAGGCTCATTAGAAGAGATGCTACGAGATATTGTGCAAAAGCATGCTGAAGCAAACACGAATAAAGAAATCGTGATAGATTGTGATTTACCTGAAAAGAACAATAATACTGTCTTTGATGGCGAAATTGTACAGCTTATTTTTGATAACCTCCTTGCGAATGCGTACAAGTATACTGAAAAAGGTTGCATCTCTGTTAAGTTGCAGTATGAGGAAGATCGATTGACCAACTGGGCAATAATTACTGTTTCAGACACAGGAATTGGTATCCCTGCTCCGTATCTTAATCGTGTCTTTGATAAATTTTATCAAGTGCCACAATCCACGGGACAAGGAACTGGTATAGGGTTAGCCTTGGTTAAAGAACTTGTAGCGATACATCATGGTAAGATTTCGGTGCAGAGCGAAGAGGGAGAAGGAACAATCTTTACTGTACGCTTGTTGACAAACAAAAGCACGAAAATGGTAAACGAGAGTGAGCGGAAACAAGTGGAGCTAGAGGAAGTAGAATTAACAGAGAATCAAAATGGAATAATTTTGCTGGTGGAAGATGATGCCGACCTAAGGAACTATCTAGCAGAAACGCTACGCACGCAATACGAGGTGATTGAAGCCAGTAACGGAGCGGAAGGCTTTATTTCGGCTAAGGCGCGAATTCCTGATATTATCATCAGTGATGTGATGATGCCCGATATAGATGGATTTCAGTTGTTAACTCAATTGAAACAGGAGCGGGAAACGAGCCATATTCCCTTTATATTCTTAACAGCAAAAGATACAGAATTGGATAGGGAGCGTGGATACGAGTTAGGAAGCGATTCCTATCTGACCAAGCCTGTTACTGCCCAACTGCTGTTTAGACGTATTGATAACTTGTTGTTAAAACGTAAAATCTTATATACGGAGTTGTTACAGCAATTGTCTTCACAGGAAGCTGTCAAAGAAGAAGAACATAAGAACTCAAATCACGACATGTGGCGAGAGAATGTTTTTGTGCAAGATTTTGTCACTATTGTTGAAGAACATATTCAAGACGAGGTGTTGGATGCCGCAACTTTGGCAGAAAGAATGAATATGAGTCAATCTACATTGTACCGAAAACTTAAAGGAATTACGGGGAAGAACATCAACCAACTGGTACGTAAAGTCCGTATACATAAAGCTGCCGAATTATTACGATCTGGAAATTATAATGTGACAGAAGTTTCTTTTATGGTTGGGATAAATAGTGCGATATATTTTAGGCAATGCTTTAAGGAAGAGTTCGATCAGCTTCCATCCGAATATCAGAAAAACTTCGCCAATAAGCCTTAGCGTTACCTCTGTGAGGGAATTTTTTTAATTGCCCACACTAAAAGTAATTCTTTCAGTTGAACAAATAATGTTATCCAATGGACGTAAATTGAAATCGGTTGCATAGGTATAATATATCTACTAATGAATCGCAGGATTGTATTGTTGTTTTTGTTCTAAATTCCCTACTCGTGGATGAAATTCATGAAATTGAAAATATGCGTTTTAAAGGGTTTTAGCTGTGTTTTTGACGAAAATACAGCTGTTTTTTGACGGATTTGTGTATGATTGAAGTGTTAAAAACCTGTTAAATTTGAGCTGTTATTCAATTATAGATCTAGGTAACAATGAGGTGGGAGTCATCAAAAAGCACCAATTAAAACCATGTAATCATGGCCCTTCATTCCCTAGGTTTTTTTATAAAATGGCAATAAGCCACATGTATGATTATTTATAAAACGATAAGTAATGGACAGGGACCGTAGTGTGTCTGGTGCCATAAAGGAAGTGAAATTTAAACTAAAGTATTAACGTATGAAAATGAATATTGAACGCTAACAAAATATGAAAAACCTAAGAACTCTTTTTATGTATGTCATGTTGTGGGTAGTCCCCAGCCTGACTTACGCACAAAGTAAGATTTCTGGACAGGTAACAAACAAGAATAACGAAGCTATTATTGGAGCTAGTGTTCTTGTGGAAGGTTTGTCCAACATCATTACAAATACAGATGAGAATGGTCGTTTTGAACTAAATACAACATCCAAAGGAACGTTGGTAATTTCTTATATAGGTTACAAAACCCAAAAAATAACGATCGGAGAACAGACTAGTTTTACGGTAGTACTTGAAGGGGATGACCAAACATTGGAAGACGTTGTTGTTGTTGGTTATGGTACGCAATCTAAACGGAATGTGACCGGGGCGGTTAGTAGTGTTAAATCGGAAGATTTAGTGCGTTCGTCGTCGACTACTACTGCTGGTGCATTGGCAGGAAAAGTACAGGGTATATCTGTTCGTGCGAAAGATGCACGTCCAGGGCGTGGCGCAAGTCTAGAGATTCGTAACATGGGAACACCTTTGTATGTAATTGACGGTATTGCATACGGCGGTCAGACAGGTACAGATTGGGTTGGTTCTCCAAATGTTTCAGGTCAGGATATGTTTAATGCCTTAAACATGGAGGATATTGAAAGCATCTCTATTTTGAAAGATGCTGCCGCCGCAGTTTATGGTCTACGTGCTTCAAGCGGTGTTGTTTTGGTCACAACGAAAAAAGGAAAACGTGACGAAACTACTCGAGTAAATGCCAATGGTTATTTTGGTTGGCAGAATTTGACACGTTTCCCGAAAATGGCGAATGCTGCACAGTATACACGTGGGCTAGTTGAGGCTGCACAAAATGAGGGTAAGGATCCAAATAGTGTATATACTAAGGAGGAACTTGCGAAGTGGCAAGCTGGTACAGAGCCAGGGTATCAGGGGTATGATTATTACGATATGATTGTGCGTAAAAATATCCCACAACGCTATTTGAATGCGAATATATCCGGTGGAAGCTCAAAATCCAATTACTACCTATCTGTAGGGAATATGGATCAGGACGCGATGATAAAGGACTTTAACTACAAACGGAATAATCTCCAATTAAGTTTAGAATCTAATGTTATAGAAGGATTAACTGTAGGAACACAGATTTTTGGTATTCATGAAAAAAGTGAAGATGTAGGTTTACCTGGTGGGGATGGATACTTTTCCTCTATTTTTGGGATTTTCACGAATAGACCAACCGTTGGCCCTTATGCAAATGATAATCCAGAATATATTAATCATACGAGCAACTTCTCTTATAATCCTGCCTTGTTTAGTCGTGATATTGCTGGTTTTAAAGATAATCTAAATCGGAATATCAACATGAACTTCTACGCACAATATAAAACGAAATTTGGTTTGTCGGGAAAAGGTACTGTTTCATATAACTATACAAATAATAAGTTTAATGGATTCCAATATACCTATGATGTATATACATACGATAAAGACAAAGACGAGTACAACAGAACAGGAGGATCTGATGCGGGATGGCGTTTTCAAACCGAACGTGAAGTTGTGTATCGCTATGCAAATTTTCAGTTGGACTATGCAAAACAAATCGGCGACCATAATTTCTCAGGAACATTAGGATATGAGCGCTATGACTACGATAAACAATACAAAGCTCTAACATCCATTCCGTCAAACAATTATATTCCAGGGGTGTCGGCAGACGAAATAAGTGGTTACGATAATGATTGGTCATATGAAGCTCGTGCGGGCTTTATTGGACGGGCTAACTATAACTACAAAGGAAAATATCTTGTTGAGATTCTGGGACGTTATGATGGTTCTTACCTCTACGCGAAAGGAAAACGTTGGGGACTATTTCCAGGAGGATCACTAGGCTGGCGAGTATCTGATGAATCTTTCTTTGCACCACTCAAGAGTGTCGTAAATGACTTAAAGCTGCGTGCGTCCATAGGGCAGACAGGTAAAGAAGATGGTGTAAATATGTTAGGTTATCTGGATGGGTATACATGGAATCAAGGTAGTGCGGTTTTGGACGGAACATATGAAACCGGCTTACGTCCTAATGATCCTCCCGTAACAAATCTTTCTTGGGTAAAGAACACGAATTACAATATTGGTCTAGACCTTACGATGTTCGATAATAAGTTGACTTTTACTGCGGATGCATTTAAAATCATACGTACTGGTACGCCTGGAAAAAGATATGATGTATTACTGCCTGAAGAAATCGGTTATGATCTGCCTAATGAAAATCTAGGTAAAGATGGCTACTATGGAGCTGAAGGTATGTTGACATATTCAGACAAAGTGGGGGAGCTAAATTATACCGTAAGCGGTAATGTTACTTATTCGCGGTATCGTGCACTAGAGTCCTATAAGCCTCGCTTTTCAAGTGGTTGGGATGAATACCGAAACTCCTCTGAAGATCGTTGGGGAGGTGTTTGGTGGGGTTACAAAGTTGTTGGCCGTTTCCAATCAGAAGAAGAAATACGAACCTATGATGTCGATATTGACGGACAGGGAAATCGTACCTTATTACCAGGGGATTTTATTTACAAAGACGAGAATGGTGACGGTGTAATCAATAGTCTGGATGAGCGACCTATAGGCTATCCAAATAGTTGGGCACCGATGTTGACCTTTGGAGGACGTATTGGATTGAACTGGCGTCAGTTTGATTTAAATATCGATTTTGCTGGCGGAGCGTTGCAATCGTGGTATCAGAATTACGAATTGCGAAATCCTTTCCATAGTGGAGGAAATTCCCCAGCCTATTTATTGGAAGACCGTTGGCATCGTGAGGATCCTTACGACGAGAATAGTGCGTGGGTTGCGGGATATTACCCAGCGTTACGTAACGGAAATCCAGGCGAGAGTAATGCGCGAAATAGTGATTTTTGGTTAACGAACGTCCGTTATTTACGTGTAAGGAATCTGGAATTGGGTTATTCTTTTGCGCCAGTGCTTTTAAAGAAAATCAAAGCCAGTAAAATACGATTCTATGTCAGTGGATCTAATTTATTTTCGTTCGATAATGTAGGACGTTTCCAGATTGATCCTGAAATACAAGCTGAGGCAGCAGTGGTGTACCCACAACAACGGACGATGATGGCTGGTTTTAATATCACATTTTAATATTGAAAATACGATATGAAATATTTTATATACAGTATAGTAACAGTTGTTTCTTTATTATTGACAAGTTGTAACCACGATGCATGGTTAGAACGCGAGTCCCAAGAAAATATTACAGATGAACAGTTATGGAATGATCCTGATTTAATATTGGCTAATCTTGCTAATTATTACGATCGCATACCATATTTACATGGCGTGTTTAATACGGGAGGAATGACAGAACTTGATGATGCGATGTGGTCTGGACATTTTGATCAAAATTCAAAAAATAATTTTCAATTTGGAGATGATTATGGACGCTATTGGGACTATGATTTCATCCGTCATCTCAATCTTTCCTTGGAGAAGCTCGATGAATTAGGAACAAAGTTGAGTGCAGAGCAAAAAGCTTTGTTCAAAGGAGAAATTCGTTTTATACGCGCTTATGTTTATTTTGAATTGGTGAAGCGTATGGGGGGAGTTCCGTTGGTTACGGAAACCATGGAATACAACTTTAATGGAGACCCAACGCCGTTACAGTTGCCACGCGCGAAGGAGTATGAGGTCTATGATTTTATTTATGAGGAATTAGAAGCTATTAAAGAAGATCTTGGGGGGAATGTTGATAGCCGTACACGTGCAAATGCGATGACGGCAACGGCATTACAAAGTAGAGCAATGTTGTATGCCGCCTCGATAGCTAAATATAATAATTTATTAGGATCCCCTATTCAAACAACTGGAGGAGAAGTTGGTATTCCGGGTACTATGGCCAATGACTATTATACGAAATCCTTAAACGCATCTAAGGCTCTTATTTCTAATGGCGCCTATGGCCTTTACAATGGCAATACTGATAAAGGAGCGAACTTCTATGATATGTTGAATAAGAAGAATTCGGATGAAGTAATCTTCGCTAAAGATTTTCAGACTGGTGTAAAAGTTCATCGTTTTGCCTACGATAATATTGTGAAAAGTTTGACAGAAGATAATGAGTCTTCGTCTTCAATTAGTCCATCGCTTAGCCTAGTTGAAAGTTTCGATTATTTAGATGGTTCTAAAGGAACATTACGCTATCAAGATGAAGCAGGAAACTATATTCCTTATGAAAATATTTCTGATATTTTTGCAAATAAGGATGGTCGTTTGTATGGTACGGTCGTTTATCCTGGTACAACATTTAAAGGGCAGTCGGTTAGTATTCAAGCAGGTGTTGCGCTTTGGACCAGCGGTGCATATCAGTTTTCGACAGCGGGAGAATTGGGGAAAAATTACAGCGGAGATATTCTTTGGACGGGGTTTGATGGACCGCGTGACAATGCTCAGGATGTGAGTAATACTGGTTTTTACATCCGTAAGTTTGTGAGCGATGCCTCTGCAGCAAGTACGCGCGGTACTTCTGCTGAAAACTGGTGGCCTTATTTCCGTATGGGAGAAATTTACTTAAATGCAGCAGAAGCAGCATTTGAATTGGGACAAGCTGATGCTGTAAGTTACGTTAATAAAGTCCGCGAGAGAGCTGGATTCCCCGCAAATAGTATAACGAACTTAACCAATGACATTATTAGGAATGAACGTAGAGTAGAGTTGGCTTTTGAGGATCACCGTTATTTCGATTTAAAAAGATGGCGTATTGCGCACACCGTATGGAACGGTTCAGAAAGTGATCAAAATGCCGTAGTATATGGCCTATATCCTTATCAAATTGTTAGGCCAGGGCATGAAGACAATGGCAAATTTATTTTCCGAAAGATAAGACCGACACGTTTTTATCAAGCGCGTTATTTCCGAATGGCAAATTATTATTCGTCGATCAATCAGACGGTATTAAATAATAATCCAAAACTTGTTAAAAATCCGTATCAATAATAAAGAGGTAGATTATGAAAATGAAATTCTTTTTAGCAGTAGCTATAGTAATAACGGGATTATTAACCTCTTGTGAGTACGATAATTTTGAGGAGCCATCTTCGATGTTAACCGGAAAAGTAATGTACGAAAACACCACAATAGGTGTACGTAGACATGGAACAAGATTGCAAGTAATTCAAAAAGGATATGCCCTACAGACGCCTATGGATATCTATATTGATCAAGATGGTACATATTCAGCTGTGGTCTCTGATGGTGATTATAAACTTTTTCGTGTAGGCGATGCGCCTTGGTTGCCCCAAGCTGCTGATACCATAGAAATTACGGTAAAAGGGAACACGCAGATTGATGTTCCTGTTACGCCATATTTTACGGTCGAAGATGAGTCTTTTTTGGTTTCGAATAACAGCTTAATTGCTACCTTTAAAGTAAACAAGATTGTCTCCACAGCGAATGTCGATGCGGTGAAACTCTATCTTGGAGAGACCCTTTTTACAGACAATTCTAAATATGAGTATTCGCAAGAATTAGATGTTAATAGCCTAACGTTAGGTACAGTTACAAATATTACAGCTGCAATTCCAAGTTCTTTACAAAACTTGGACTATGTTTTTGCTAGAGTAGGTGTGAAGTCCACATCGTCAGGAGAATATTATTATTCTCAAGTACAAAAAATTGCCTTAAAGTAGTTGCCGCAATGACTACCGATCAGGTGCAGAATTTCTTCTGCACCTATCAAGGCAAAATAGAATCAGGTGCCGGCGCGAGATATGGTCTCGTGCCTTTGCTATGTATACATGAATTATATTTTTTAACTATATAAACTTAACCTTAAATGAAGAAAAATGGATTTCAGTGGTTGCGGATGATGATGGCTGTCGTACTAGGGACAGGATTTATCGGAAGCGCACTTGGCCAAGGGTACGTCTATGGACCGGCCGATAAGGATTATGTAGGCTATTTATTCGCCTATTTCAAAGGAAACGCTGTAGAAGATGAAGCCGTCTGTTATGCGATTAGTACCGATGGGTATAACTATCGTGCTTTAAATGGAAATAAACCTGTGCTCGATTCCAAACAAATCAGTACGACAGGTGGAGTCAGAGATCCACATATTCTACGTGGTGAAGATGGAAGATCATTTTATATGGTTATTACCGACATGACCTCCTCCAAAGGTTGGGATTCTAATCGTGCTATGATTCTTTTGAAATCAGATGACTTAGTGAATTGGAAACATAGTGTTATCAATATACAACAACGTTATAAAGGTCAAGATGATCTAAAAAGAGTATGGGCTCCACAAACGATATTTGATCCTGCAGCAGGGAAATATATGGTGTATTGGTCTATGCAACATGGCAATGGCCCCGACATCATATATTATGCTTATGCAAATGCTGATTTTACAGATTTTGAAGGCGAACCGAAAGTGCTTTTTATTCCAAAAAATGGCACTTCATGTATTGATGGTGATATCATCAATAAAAATGGTTTGTTTCACCTTTTTTATAAAACCGAAGGTAACGGCAACGGCATTAAGCTGGCCCTGACGGATTCATTAACTTCTGGTAAATGGATCGAACAGCCCGGTTATAAACAGCAAACAAGAGACGCTGTTGAGGGCTCAAGTGTTTTTAAACTAAGTCATTCCGATAAATACATTTTGACATATGATGTCTACGGAAAAGGTAAGTACCAATTCTGTGAGTCTTATGACTTAGATCGATTTAAAGTTATTGATCAGGAAGTGACAATGGATTTTCATCCCCGGCATGGATCTATCATTCCCTTGTCGCGTAAAGAACTGATTGCGCTGACCACAAAATGGGGTACACCGGAAGGAATGGATTTAACATTTAAGAAAAATCCGGTATTGGATGGTTTCTATGCAGATCCAGACGTGTTATACTCCAATAAAACAAAAAAATATTACATCTACCCTACAAGTGATGGTTTCGACGGCTGGGGAGGGTACTATTTTAAGACATTCTCATCTGAAAACTTAAAAGATTGGAAAGACGAGGGCGTAATTCTTGATTTGAAAAAAGACGTTCCTTGGGGACCTCGTCACGCTTGGGCACCAACAATCACCGAGAAGAAAATAAAGAATGATTACAAATACTACTATTATTTTACCGCAGCACAGAAAATTGGTGTAGCGGTATCCGATTTACCAACGGGACCATTTAAGGATTCTGGAAAACCCTTGATTGATTTCAAACCAGAAGGCGTGAAAGGAGGGCAAGAGATTGACCCTGCTGTTTTCAATGATCCGAAAAGCGGTAAAAGCTACCTGTATTGGGGAAATGGTTACCTCGCTGTTGCAGAGTTAAATAAAGATATGGTATCAATCAAAAAAAATACCATTAAAGTATTAACTCCAGACAAAACATTTAGAGAAGGAGTATATGTCATTTATCGAAACGGAACGTATTATTTTCTTTGGTCAGAAGACGATACACGTAGCGAAAATTACAGTGTTCGTTATGGTACATCAAAATCACCCTTCGGCCCTATAGATATCCCCGCAAACAACCGAATCTTAACGAAAGACCCAACAAAAGGAATATACGGGACAGGACATAATTCGGTATTGCAGATTCCGGGCAAGGACGAATGGTACATCGTATATCATCGTTTCAACTATCCGAAAGGAATAGAGATGGGGGATGCGGCCGGATTCAATCGTGAAGTGTGTATCGATCCCTTGTTGTTTGATAACGAAGGAAAAATCTTACCTGTAATACCTAGCCATTAATCGTGTACACAATATATACGTAGTTGTACAAAAACGAATATAGCATATGAAGAATTTTTTTAAATATACAACGACAAGTTTAGCCTTAGCCCTTTTGAGTTCGAGCGCATTGTTCGGACAGGCAGGATTTGGCCAAGCGGAGAAGCTCAACGCCGATTGGCGTTTCCATTTGGGAGATACAAATGGTGAAGACGCGAAAAATAATAACGATCGTTCTTGGAGACGCGTGCAGCTTCCACACGACTGGAGTGTAAAATATCCGCTAAGCCCAACTTTAGCTAGTGCTACAGGATATTTGCCCGGCGGTATTGCTTGGTATCAGAAGAAATTAACAATTCCTGAAGCCGACAAGGGAAAGCAATTGTATCTCTATTTTGAAGGCGTATACAACAGAAGTGAGGTCTTTGTTAACGGGAAGTCTATTGGCAAACGCCCTAACGGATATATCTCTTTTGGTTACGACGTGACACCATATATTCAATATGGGAAAGAAAATACAATTTCAGTTAAGGTAGATCATACACAAAGCGCAGATTCGAGATGGTATACTGGTTCTGGCATTTATCGGGATGTGTGGTTGGTAAAAGCCAATCCTGTACATTTAGAACAATGGGGCGTTTACGCCTATCCTGAGGTAAAAGGTAATGCTGGAACCTTGCAGACACAGGTAGCTGTTAGTAATACCACAAACAGTTCAGCCCCTATTACGGTACAACAAGAATTGCTGGATAGCAACGGAAAGGTTGTTGCAAAGCAATCCCGTAAGATCACTGTAGCTGCAGCAAATCGTGCAGAACTGAAACTTCAATTAGGCGTTAAGAACCCCGCACTTTGGAGTTTAGCAAAACCGAATCAATACACGTTGAAGACAACAGTAGTCCAGGATGGGAAGCAGATTGACCAATCGGAGATAAAGACGGGATTCCGTACTTTTACGTTCGATCCAAATAAAGGCTTTGCGCTGAATGGAGAATGGATGAAGGTTAAGGGTGTTTGTTTGCACCATGATGCAGGTGTGTTAGGCGCGGAAGTATATCCAGAAGTTTGGCGTCGTCGGTTGTTGGCTTTGAAAGAACTTGGCGTAAATGCTATTCGCACCAGCCATAACCCACAGGCTTCTTCATTGTATGATCTCTGTGACGAATTAGGTCTATTGGTGATGGATGAAGCTTTCGATGAATGGGAATTCCCGAAAAGAAAATGGCTAGAAGGATGGAATTTCGGAACGCCAGGTTTCCAAGGTACTTTTGATTTCTTTGAAGAGTGGGGCGAGCGTGATTTGGCCGATATGGTAAAACGCGACCGAAATCACCTATCGATCTTCGCGTGGAGCATAGGCAACGAGGTAGATTATCCAAATGATCCTTATTCTCATCCTATTTTAGGCGGAGAAAAAAAAGAAGGCGGTTTCACGCAAGCCTCTTACGGTGGTTACAAAAAAGACGCTCCAGATGCGATGCGTCTAGGCGATATTGCAAAGCGTTTGGTTGCCGTTGTTAAGAAATATGACCAAAGCCGCGCAGTAACAGCTGGTTTAGCAGGCGTAGCGATGTCCAACGAGACTGCTTATCCTGGAGCATTAGATATTGCGGGATACAATTACACCGAAAGTCGTTACCAAGAAGACCACGAGCGTTATCCCCAAAGGGTAATTTTCGGTAGTGAAAACCGCCACGATTTCTCTGCATGGAAAGCCGTGCGCGATAATGAGCATATCTTTGGTCAGTTTTTGTGGACTGGTATTGATTATCTAGGCGAATCCGGACGTTGGCCATCACGTGGTTTCTATTCAGGCTTAGTTGATTTTGCCGGATTTATTAAACCTCGAGGTTATTTTCGTCAATCGCTTTGGTCAGATAAACCGATGGCTTATCTAGGTACTTATCCTGTACAGGGAGGAGGCGCAGCGACAGATACCTGGTCTATGCTGGAAGCTGAGCAAGGGCAACGGACTAACGAAGCTCCTTCCATGGATGCTTGGCCTATCTGGAACTATACTGTTGGGCAACAAATTCGTGTAGTTTGCTACACGAACGCGCAGAAAGCTCGTTTAGAGCTCAATGGAAAGATTGTAGGTGCCGTGAAAAGCTATGATGAGGATCAGCATGGGATGATCTATTGGGATATTCCATATGCCGATGGAAAATTAGAAGTGGTAGGTCTAGATGCGAATGGAGCCGAAGTTACACGGCATTATTTGGAATCAAGTGCACGTCCAACGGCGATTAAAATAATGAATAAGACGCCATTGCATGTCACTTCAAAAGGAGGTGTTGCACAAATCGAGTTGCAAATCGTTGATGAGAAAGGTGTTCCCGTATTGTTATCTGAAGATGAAATAACTTGTGACATTTCAGGGAATGCACGACTCTTAGGAATGGAAGCTGGCAATAATGCGGATATGGGTGACTATACTGATAATAAGCAACGCGTTTATCACGGTAAGATGATTGTCTATATTCAAGTCGAAGGAAACGCCGGAGAAGAAGTTGTGGTCCGTTTTACAGCCCCTTGGTTGAAATCGACTACCGCTGCAATAAAGCTATTGTAGCATCAAGAACTATTTTAATAACCTGAAAAAAGCGTGTCTCTCAAGAGGCACGCTTTTTTGTTATTTTCTTTTTATGTAAGGCTATTACGCTTTCCCCATCAAAGGGTCGGTGCGGCTTGTTTTTCCGTTCTCCAAATGTCCAGCGTATTGGTAGGAGAAATAAGGGTCGGTGCTATCGGTAATCTCTAGGTCGTACCATCCATGCGATTCTTCCAGTACAATACGTTTTTTTAAACGTTTGGCTTGGGAAGCTTGTGTTTGTTGACCGTAAGACAGATCCTTAATCATGATCTCTTTTCGGTTTTCTTTCACTTCTACCGTCAATGCCAATTCTTGTTCGAGTTGCAATACCTCAATTGATGCGACTTCTCCAGTTTTTCCTCCCTTAAATGAACGGTAGAAACCGTTAGGGCCATGTAGGGTCAGGTGATAAAAATCACCTCCGAATGCAGAAAGAGGCCAGCTGTATGCTAACATTTCACCCTCCCGAATAGCGAAATTCCAAGTGCGCCCCGATGTTTGTTCGTCCCCAAAAGGTACAGCGGCCATAACCATGAAAGGAACACCGATTGTTTTTGTTTTTGGAAGCTTACCTTTGACTTCAAATCGTACTGTCAACTGTTGGTTTTTCTCGTCGATAAAAGCATTTACAGCAAGGTCATAAGGTAAAGCACAAGCGTCCTTTGTGCCAACCTCTTGAGGCGAAGACCAATGCGTTGAATAGTCATTGTTTGTCATATCGGCGGGATTGATGGCGATAAATCCCGAAGGAAAGCCTTTGTCCTTTGCCGAATAGATACGCTCCACATAAGCGTCGCGATCCACAGGTACTAGATTCACCTTCTCTTGTTTATCAATAGGCTGGAATATGGAAGTCATATTGCCACAGATCAATCGACGCCAATCGCTTATATTTTCTTCTTTTACTTTCTTACGGAATTTTTTCTCTAGAAAGTATTCCATAAACTGTATGGGCGAGGTTAGATCAAATACTTCGGAATTTACACGGCCGCCCTTACTCCAAGGGGAAGCCACTACCAAAGGAACGCGGAATCCAAGTCCAATTGGGCTATCTAGTGTGCTTTCTGAATTCCCGCTACGTATACGTTCCTGATCGACCGTTACGTACTCTTCTTCCGTATGTATACCTTGAGCAACAGCACCACTTTCAGGACGTCCCGTATGAGGAGGAACAAAAGGAGGTATATGGTCAAAGTAACCGTCATTCTCATCGTAAGTCAATATAAATATCGTTTTCTTCCACACCTCAGGATCCGCAGTAAGAATGTCCATCGCCTCAGAAACGTACCAGGCGCCGTACCAAGGAGATCCCGGATGATCCGAAAATCTGCAAGGAGCTACCAACCACGAAACGGTAGGTAGATTTCCAGTCTTTACATCCTGACGAAACTGATAGAAAATATCTCCCTTAGGAACCTCCACCTCCTTTTCACCATCAGCATCGCTGTAACGAATAGTTTCCAGCTGGTGATAGTCAGGGTCTGAAGTATTCGTCACGAAAGCACGTCTATGGATCTCTTTAGATAAGTTATTCAATTTGTTGAATTCTTCCGGGCTAAAACGCACAATATCTTTCCGAAGTTGCTCTGCTTCCTCCTGTACCTTACGATGTTCTTTCGAGTCGCTAAAGCGTGCTGTACGCAATAAGTGCTCTACCTCAAGCAAGCGTTTTTGCATATATCTATAATGAGCAGGATGGAATCGCACATTGTATTGTTTATGGAACTCCAGATTGTTGTCTGTAAAATTAGCCAACCAATCTTCCTCTTCTCCCTCAAATCCTACAGGTATACTCAGTTCATTCTGATACACTTTCCAAGAGATACCTGCTTCCTGTAGACGCTCGGGATAAGTCGTCCAACGTACATCTTGATAATTGATTTGCCCATTGTCTACATGCGCTGTCGATGCGGCATTGTGAGCCTCTTCCCGAATGGTGCCCGACCAAAAATACGAACGATTCGCACTAGTCCCAGTGAGCGACGAACAGAAATGCTGATCGCAAACAGTGAAGGCATCCGCCAAAGCATAGTAGAATGGAATATCCTGCCGATTATGGTATCCCATAGTAAGAGGCATATGACGAAAGTCGGCATTCCCAGCCTTTTTTGCTTCCAACCACGTATCCATTTTTCCCGCATTTCGAGCATAGACCATGTCTCTCCAGCTGTGTGGAAGAGAACCCATCCAAGTTGTTTTGCTATTCTCTATGTCCAAACGGAAAGGAGCATAGATCTCGCCCGCTTTATTTTTTTGTAACCACACCGGTAGTCCGTTAGGCTGTTTGATAGCCCGCGGATCGTTAAATCCCCGTACTCCTCTCAATGTTCCAAAGCAATGATCAAAAGACCGATTTTCTTGCATTAGAAATACAATATGCTCGGCGTCAAGAAAAGAAGAGCCCTCGGGCGCTTCAATAGCTAAAGCACGTTGAATGGAAGAGGGCAACAGCTGAAAAGTTGCCGTTGCCCCCGCCAATAACGATGCCTTTTTTAAAAATGATCGTCTATTTTCCATAGTTATTTTTTACTGTACCCACCAAGGTTTACTTTGAATATTATCGTTACCATTGAATTGAGACTGTATTGCAGCAGATACATTGGTACTATTATAATTATACTCTGCTTGTGGATACATCCAACGATAGGCCGTTTGTACATTTGCCGATTTACGTAGTGTAGGATACCCCGTACGTAAATGGTCAAAGTAAGCTGAATATCCCCCCTGATGAAACGAACGTAAATATTTTTGCATCATAATACGGGCAATTTTATCCTCGGATGAAGAAACTGCATCCAAACGAACAATATCTTGTGCTAAATAGCTGTTCGCCTTATCTTCAGAAACAAAGCTACTTAAATTCTTGGCGTAAGTTTCGTAAAATTTAAATGCAGATTTTACACCTTCGTTATAAGCCGCATTTGCGTCGCCGCTGATCCAGCCGCGAACCATTGCCTCCGCAATAATAAATTGTTGCTCTGCATAGCCCATTAACACGTAAGGCTCCGTGGTTGCATCCTCTGTGTATCGACCAAGAACTTTGGATAATTTTCCTAGGACAGCTTTATCGTTTACCTGTGAATAGGGGACGATAGGATCGCCTCCTTCATAAGCAGAGAAATCATCCGTTTCAAGACCAGCTTCCTGACCTACACGTGTTTGTGAAGCAATAACAAATAGGCGAGGGTCTTTGTGGTCTTGCAAGCGACGGATAAAGGTAGAGTCCATATACATTCCTGATCCGTACCCACTAGAGTTGAACTCCGGATACCTGTTATCTTCTTGATCTAGAAAGAGCAATTGAGCATCGTCGCTACTTGATAGAAGATCTTCATTCGCAAAGATGTTTGCAAACTGTGTTTTTACATTTAAGGTTGTATTACTTTCTTTTTTAGACAGAGTCATTAGAATTTTCAATCGGAACGCGTTAATCATTTTGACCCATTTTTCGGAGCTACCATAAATAATGTCACCTTCGATAACTGCTGGATTTTCTTTTAACAGAGCGTTAGCTTCCTCCAATTCTTTCAAAATTCCAGAAAAAACATCCTCTTGTGTGTCATATTTTGGCGTAAAGACTCCTGTAGTTTCCCCTTGTAGAGCTTCCGAATAAGGGATGTCACCGAACGTAAGCGTAAGGTTGTAAAAATAATACGCCCGAAAGAATTTTGCCAGCGCAATATAGCTTGGTTCATTAATATTTTTGGCTTCCTCTTGCATCTTAAGTACATTTCTTAGGTTACCATATTGGTCAAAACTTCCCCGTTGCCAGTTGTAGATTTGATTGGCATTCTCACCATCCGTTTGCACGATCATTTTGAGGATATATAAGGGAGCAGTACCGTGCCAGGTTGTAAAAGCATCCCATTCTACTTTTGGAAGCTGTGCTCTAGGATGTGTTGTCGATGCGTCGTTCGGATTTTCATTGATATCTGACAACTTTTTGCAGGAAACCATGCCCGTGAATGTTGTAATCAGCAGAAGAACGATATATATAGTTTTTGTGTTTTTCATTGTGTTTTTTTGAGGAATGAATACCCTTTAAAATTTAAAATTAAGCGATACGCCAATGTAACGTGTCGATGGATCTTGCAGATTATCATCATTTCCGATACCAAAGTCAGGATCCACATAAGGAATGTTTTTTAAGACCATGAGGTTGTATCCAAAGACAGAAGCGTCAAGCGCATTCAGTTTTTTCGATCGAATAATCTTATTCAAATCGTAAGAAACGGCTAAACGTCTTAATTTAACAAAAGAACGGTCATACACGTTCGCGAATAGCTCACTCTCCTCCTCGGTGACACGCGCACGATAAGGATAGTTTTGGCTCCAAGATTGCCAATTGACGGTTCCCGTATAAGGACTATAAGTCCGAGTATCTGAAGTGACATTTCCGTTCGTATCGCGTACAAGTTCACCACCAGTTACGACGACACCCGTAGGTTTATAAGCATTTTGTCCTGTTTCATATTCTTGGTCTCGATATAAAGTAGAAGATGGGTGTTTACCGCCCCACCACATTTTTTCTATAGTCTGCGAACGCATGATACCACCTACAGAACCGTCGATATCCAAGTTAATTGTAAAGTCTTTGTATTTGAATGTATTCAAGAAACCAAATTGCCAATCCGGATTGAAATACCCTATATTTGATAAGTATTGATCCTGTGTGGGCATTCCTGTATTCTCGTTAAGGATTAGCTGACCATCTGCTGATTTTTGCCATACGGTGGCATAATAGGCGTCTGCACGATCTCCAACTTTTCGATCGGACCAGGTGTTTACGCCATCGTATATGGCTAAAATACGTTCTACCGAACGGCTCCAGTTTGCTGCAGTGTTCCAACTAAAATTACGGTGTTGGATCAGGTTGGCATTTAGCATCACCTCAAAGCCCTGTGTTCGTGTTTTAGGGCCATTTACCTTCCTGGAGCTGAATCCCGAAGATTGCGAAACATCCAAGTCTATGATTTGATTTTTATCTAATACGTTGTAATACGTTAAATCTAGCGTCAACTTATTTTTTAGAAGACCGAGAGAGGTTCCTATTTCGTACGATATAGATTGCTCTGGGAGAATATTGTTATTAATAAGTTCTGAAGGATATGTTACAGAAGGTGTTGAACTGTAAGTCAATGACTTTTTGTAAACAGAAGAAATACTATACGGATCCAAATCGTTAGACACCGAAGCCCAGGAACCATATATCTTCCAGTAATCTACTCCATTTCCTAGTTTAAAGTAATCCGATAGAATGGAACTTACCGAAACAGATGGATAGAAATAAGAAGCATTTTGCACAGGTAGTGTTGAAGACCAGTCATTACGTGCAGAGAAATTGATATAAGTAGATTTGAAAACATCAAAGTTTAAAGACCCGTATGCACTTCGAACAACTTTCTCGGTCAAATAGTTTTGAGACTTTGTGTCACCTTCCACATAATATATTAATGGACCTTGGCTATTGTTCATATTGTAGATATAAGGAACAACAAGGCCATCTGTTGACATATAAGCATTTTGTATATCACGCTTAAAGGTAGATCCCCCAGCATTCAATGTCAGACCAAAGTTGTCTGAGAATTTCTCTGTATATGTTGCCAACACATCCGCATCAAAATTGATTTGTTTATTATCCCAGGTCTTGTAGTCTCCATTCCGCGAATCTCCATAATTCATATAAGATTTTGGAACCTTCATATCTTCAAATTTTGACTTTTGGCGTGCGGATACACGGCCTTGCACAGTAAACTTAGGTGAGATCTGCCAACTTAATTTACTTTGCCCATGCAATACGTCCTGATCATAAAGTTGTGTCAATTCATAAGCAGCGAAGTAGGGGTTGTTGTACCAGGCATAGTTATAGTTCGCTTGTCTGTAACCTTCTTGTCCAGGTACATACAAATGGTTTGCAAGATCTTTTCCGTCCACATCATTCCCCATCCACAAGAGTATCGTATACATATGGTTTTTCGGGCCATAGCCATAGCGAGGGTAATTCGGAGATTGAACTTTATTATACGAAAGATTCAAATCAAATTGTACCGTTGGTAAAAAACGATAAGAAGCGTTTATGTTTGCTCCACCAGTTGTTACTTTTGTATTCGGTACTTGACCTTTCTGAAATGCATATTTTCCTGACGTAAACAAGCTTAGTTTATCCGTTTTATAGGAAAGTGTAACATTATTTTCTGTGATTAGACCCGTTTGTAAAAAATCCCGAAGGTTATCGTGCGCGACCCAATCCGTTGGTACACGTTCGTAACGTGATTTGTCATCATAAATGGTCCCGCTTACATCGCCCCACCATGGAATAACTTCTCCAGTTTCTTTATCCCGTATTGGGCTATTCCATTGTGGAACTTTATCCCCGGTATTTAGCTTCGGTCCCCAAGCCATGTCACCATCTGAAATACCCCCATCAGCACCATCCCAGAACTCATATTGCCCATTTGAACCACTGCCATATTCCATCTGTGATTCAGGAAAGACCGTGAAGCCTGCCGAAAACATGTTGGTTGTCCCCACGGTTAGCTCTAGTTTTTCACTTTTTGCATTTCTTGTTGTGATTAAGATAGCACCATCTCTTCCTCTAGATCCATAAAGAGCAGATGCCGATGTTCCTTTAAGCACGTTGATGTTTTCTATATTTTGACTTGGGATATCAAAGAAATCAGTTTCTACAGGAATACCGTCCACTACGATCAGCGGTGTTTTTCCACGAAGATTAAAAGTCGGTGCCTGAAATATACCAGTTGGGTTATTCACATTTAAACCTGCCACTTGTCCAGTTAATGCATTCCCGATATTCATCGTTTTGGATTGTTGCAATACATCTGTCTTAACTTCTTGCGTAGCGTAACCAATTTTCCTTTTTTGTTGTTTGATACCGATTGCTGTGACGACAACCTCTTCTATAGCGGATTCTTCCTTTTTAAGGGTAATGTTTAGGCTATTTCCGGTAACCATCTGGACAGCTATTTGATAACCCATTACCTTTACTTCTATGGAATCACCTTGCTGAGCTTCTATATTGAAGCTACCGTTAAAATCTGTAGCAGTGGCTTGCTGACTACGTAAATTCGTAATGGTGACACCTGCAAGAGCTTCACCATCTTCTGATATGATTTTACCTTTTACAGTGGATTGCACAGTTTGGTTCGTTAACATATCCGTATGATATAACAACGGTTTAGACCAAGCTCCAGGTACGGAGAGTACCATGGATAGGCCTAGAGCAAAAGCTAAATTTATAGTAGGCTTTGCTAATCGGGATTTTGATTCATTCATTTCACTTGAGCGATTAATAAAAAATCTGTGTTTAGATTGATGCAAAGCAAAAGAAATTATATTAACCAAGTATTAACCCCAAAAGAAGTTAAAAACATGACTCTGTTAAGAAATTGTTGTATAATAAAATTGACTCAACGAAAATGTACCTTCCACTTCATATTAGGTGTTTAAAGCAATTTAATTACGATCGTATCGTTTTAGCACATAAAAAAATGGCCAAACTTACGCTCGGCCATCATGCTTATGAAAATTATCTCCCTGGGAGAGAGATTGCACAAAGTTATTTTTCTTTTGTGGAATCTTTCGTGTTAAAACATACATTTTCCGTGTCAAAAATGATTAATATCCACTATTTGTACCTAAATGATAATGCAGTCTTTCCAGTATGTGTCTTTATAAAACGGCGGAAGTTGCTCTCGTCGGAAAAGCCCATCTCAAAGGCAATTTGAGAAATTGACAAATTGCTATGTTGGAAATAGTTTATCGCTTTTTTAACAAGTGTTTCTGAAATGATCTGTTTCGCAGTCTGTCCAAAAATTTGTTGACAGGCTGTAGATAGCTTTCTAGGGGTGACATTCAGTAAGTCTGCATAGTACGAAACCTTGGTTTGTTCTTTACAGTATTTATTTACAAGAACCAAAAAAGCATTTCCTAAACTCCTATCTGAATAGCCGCCTGCTGTTGTCTCGTAACTTTGTTCAGGTAAACTAAATAGTCCTTCCAGTAATATAGATTCGATATGTTTACGCAATAGCGCATGATAGAGAATCTTGCTCTTTCTCGCAAAAGCCGGGACACGATTTTTCAAAATATCTTTTGCTTCTTCTTCCGAGCTAATACTGTCTGTAATCTGCACTTGTTTTTCGTAATCAAAAAATAGTCGTGAATAGAGAATTTCAGAATCTTTATCTGAACGATCGAAAAAACTTGCTGAAAATGTAACACCATATCCTTTAGTTTCCATACGAGTTAGTGGAGCAATCAGATTTCCGGGGCTGATAAATACAAGCTTATTGGCTGGAATATGGTAATGTATTTGACCAATAGAAAGAGCTAGAGGGCCTAACGTCCGGATTACCAAGAAGAGATCTTTTATTTCTCCTAGGGAAGCATTCGTTTGACTGAACAGCGCTGTTAAGGTAAAAATGTTTATCTTTTCCAGGTTTTTTTTCATGAATTCCTACGCCTCTTTTCATTCTTAATAATCGAAGCTATAGCCTCAAGTTCATATACGATGTCTATTTGGAGACGGATCTTTATAGATATAAAATTGTGCTAAAACTACAATACCGCAGGAATTGTTTTCATATCAAAATTCGTTGTTTTCGTGTCAGTTTTATCTTATCCACGTGCACTACAATACGTTTCTTTATAACTAATAAATGTAAGGCTGAAAGTATGCCAAAAAAAGTAACTCCTATAATTTAACGTGTTAATACTTGTTGATAAATAGTGTTTGTTTTTTGGAAAAGTCGGTTAAGGCAGGTGGTAAATTTGCTTTACGTTAAAATCGACTAAAGCTTATAGCTAGTGAAATGTAGTTTTAAAAACTATCGTTTAACTGTTTTCGCTCGTTTCTATACTTTAAGTCTCAAAAACCAGAAAAAGAGAAGCTGCTTTCCTTGCTTCTCAAAAGTGTTATATAGTTGTATATATACTTTACGAAATTCTTAAAGGAATAGAGAAAAGCTGCTATCTTGTGTCCAACTCAATGTTTTATAATAATCATGTACCCAACTGTTTGCCGAAGTGGGCACATAGCATGATAAACCAGAGAATGTACGTATCGGCGTTCCTAAAAAATTATCGGTATGTGCAGTATAAACCACCAATTTATTAAAGCTTTCCTTTAACGCTATTTGTTCTCCATATTGTTGCTGGATGAAGTCAAGAAAATCAAACCCTGCTGAAAGTGAGGACGGGTCAAAATCAAGACGTTGTAACGCCTCCCTGTCTATTGTTAAGATAGGATTACTTGTAATCAACGTATTCGTTTGAGAAACAAAGTCTGTCCAGTAGCTATTATTCATGACACTGATTGAGGCGGATTGGTAGTCTCCACTTTGTGCTGCATAATATTGATAGTATTTTTCGGCAGTGTTTTTTAATCCAGTTTCTAGATCTGTATTTGCAAGATCATTTAAAATCAGCTGGTAGGGCATGCTTGTCGCCAATACTTCCGTCGGTGAAGCTATGCTATACTGCGCCTTGTTGCGGAGAGGATATAACACTTCCACGCTTGCCATGGAGCAAGCATCGAACATTAGAAAATCCAAACCCGAAGGAATAATATCGATGAGGTCTCTCAAATCTGTTTTCTCACCGCTATCGTCATTGAAAGACATCAGTTTGATCGTCGTTTCCGGTAACCAGTTTGTAGCATGCGACCATAGAATTAATCCTTTAGATTGATTACCAGCATAAGTTTGCATATCGTTTAAGACTTCTTGCATCACCTCGGGGTCGGCAGAATTGTGCTCATTATATGTTTTTAGTACGGTGCTTGCGATACCTGTGGTATGATCCTCTTTAATTTGGTATATTTTAGGAGTTGTTCCTGCTAATCGCGCGTATACGATAATATCAGCATCAACTCCTTGTAATTCTTGCATTCCTTCTTCCAATTTGTTGATGTTATCGTATGCATCGGACACCAGATTATTGTTGGCACCCATATAAATTAAAACGGCTCGTTTCGCTTTAATTAAAGGGTTTTCATCGTCTTTTTTGCATCCTGAGAGCAAAAGCATGCAGGTTAATAAGAAAAATGTCTGTTTTTTGTCAAAAAAATGCATCTGAATACCTTGATTTCTGAATTTTATCCATGCAAATATAAGAATAGTAAAATAAAATTGAATTCAAACTTTTGTGGCAGAGCGTGTTTCTGCGGTTTAACTGAAAAAGCTGTTTTTTTGCTTAAAATTTGGTTCGATTTCCAATAGGTTATTCTTAATTTTGTGTTAATATTAACTTAACACAGCAAAATTAGTTTTGCAGTATAGAATTATTAACATATATCCATAACACAGAGAAATGAGCGAACGCAAAGGTTTCGGGGTGAAGAAAGCTGTATTTTTGAGCACAATCCTACTGATTGTTTATTCGGGGTGTAAACAAAACAATTTTCTGAAAGAACAAGAAGAGGCAGTTTATTTTACACCGACTATTACTGGACAGATCACAACAAAAGCTACAGGTACATCTTGGGATGCAGGCGATCAAATTGGTGTATACATGTTGCAAAGCGGAAAACAATTAAGTTCGTCTAACATTGTCAACAACGTCGCAAATACCACATTTACCATCAATGGATCCGTTTTTCAGAGCAGTAGTCCTGTTTACCTACAAGAGGAAGCTGTCGATTTTTTAGCTTACTATCCTTATCAGGAAAATACCAATTTCACTTACGCAGTGAATTTAAGCGATCAAGATGATCAGGCCGCTTTAGATTTAATGTATGCTGCGAATGCGAAAAATATCACGAAAAGCACATCCGCTGTACCACTGGTTTTTGAAAGACAACTTTCTCGGTTAGCGATCAGTCTAACGCTGAGTAACTCAGAGGCTCTTCAAGTTAGCGGTTTAACGCCGGTACTTTCCAGCGCGCATACGCAAGCCGAATTTGATCTGGCAGCAGGAACCTTGTCAAACTCTACAAGTGAAGAGACCAATATCAAAGGTAAATTGACCGCATTGACAAATGCCCAAGCTCTTGTGGAGTTTACCTTACTGCCGGGAGAGGAATTGACCGGGAAAACTATTCAGTTTCAAAGCAGCACAGGTGAATCTTATAGCTGGACGATTCCTACCTTCTCCGCTTTGGAAAAAGGCAATCGTTATACGCTTGATATCAAAATTGATAACGGTACTGCGACAGGAGGTCCGTCAACTACACAGCCGTATTTGGAAATCCCGAAAATGGAAAATCTGTCGAGTGATATGCAATTTGTTTTCAAATATCTTCCAGGGAGCGATACTAAAAGGAACTATGCTATGCTCTACGATAATGCATTAAAAATGGCCTACTGGGTAGCCTATCCTTTACATAGCGATTATATCGGTTCTTCTGGCCGTACAGACGAATGGCAGTATGATCCAGATATCAGCAGCGCCTATCAGCCAGCTTTGTTCTCGGGTTTTCCTGCCTCAGGTTACGATCGTGGGCATCAAATACCAAGTGCAGACCGTACTTCCAGCAAGGCGGCAAACTATACCACATTTTATTTCTCCAATATGACTGCGCAGAACTCGCAGTTGAATCAGGGAATATGGGCAAGTTTGGAAAGCAAGATCCGTACTTGGACAGCGCAGTGTGACACGATGTACGTAGTGACTGGTGCTATGCCAACTTCGGCGACAAGCACTACCGTTTCTTACACGAAAGATAATAACAGCAACGATGTCGCATTGCCAAAATACTATTTCAAAGCCCTAGCTATGAAAAAAGGGACGGATTACTATACCATAGCTTATAAGATGGATAATGCAAATCCAGGAAGTGGAGCGAGCTATACAAGTTATCAGTTAACAGTATCCGAATTAGAAAGTGCGACGGGCTTTACGTTTTTTCCCGATTTGACGGCAACGCAAAAAGGACAAATCAATACAACGATCTGGAAATAAAAAAAGAAATCAATATACATTGTTCAAATCATCATCTAATTAGAAATTATGAAAGTTAACAAACTTTTATTGGCAACAGCGGTATCGGCTATCGCGTTAGCATCTTCTTGTCAGAAGGCCCCTCTTCCAGAGAGCGAAATGACATCAGCGGTTACGTTTTCGTCGAAAATTGCAAACCAAGTGACGACTAAAGCATCCAACAATGCTTGGGAAAGTAACGATGCGATCGGTGTTTTCATGAAGACAGGTACAGGTCTTTCCAATGTATTGGCTAGTAACAAACAGTATGTTACACCAAACACGAGTGGAAATTTCACAGCAGCTTCTACCTCCGAAGAGATTCTCTACCCTACAGATGGATCGACTGTAGACTTCATTGCATACTATCCATATCAGGCAACAGTAAGCAACAACAGTCTATCTGTTAACCTTGCTGATCAGTCGACTCAAAATAAGATTGATTTGTTGTACTCTGCAAACGCGACAGGCTTGAGCAAGAGCAATACAAATGCACAATTAGAATTCAGCCATGTGTTGAGTAAAGTTGAGCTAACAGTTGCGGCAGGTTCGGGCGTTTCTAGTTTAAGCGGACTAGCGGTACAGTTTGATGGATTGAACACGACTGCAGATTTTGCATTGGCAAGTGGTTCTCTATCGAATGTAGCAAACAAAACAGCTTTCAATGCGAAAATGACTGCAGGCACGAGTACAACAGTAGCAGAAGCTATCGTGTTGCCTGCTACCGCAATCAGCGGAGCAAAAGTTGTATTCCAATTGAGTGGCGCTACTTATACGTGGGAAATGCCTTCGACAGCAACTTTCGAAGCGGGTAAAAAATACCAGTATTCGATTCAGTTGAGTAACGATGCTTCCGGGCAAACAGCGGCGGTTGTTTCTTCGACAATTGTCAACTGGACAGATGTGCCTTCCGGTTCGTATACTATTATCAAAGACGAGGATGGCGGTACAACAGAGCCTACTGATCCTACAGGCGAAACGGTAACGATTTATGAAGAAGACTTCGGAACACTTACATTTTCTAGTAATCCTAAAATAGCTGCGTATACAGGTTGGTCTAATAGTTCGGTAACATATACTGATCAGTTCGGTGCAGCTGATATTCGTAAAACTTCTACAAGTACAAATCATGTTTGGTTGCCTGCGAATAAGGATGCAGAATTGTCTATTGCGGGTATTAACACAGCAGGAGCTAGTCAATTAAGCTTGAAATTTCAAATTGCAGCCAATGTATTTAATACGGGAACAACATTCGATGTAAGTAATTTGAAAATTGTATTGAATGGACAGGAGTTTACTCCTACATCAAAGGTTTTATCAAGAGATAATAATGATGCAAACATCTTTTATGAGATTGAATTAGACCTTTCAGCAGCGACCTCTGTTCCTGCATCGTCAACTCTTGTATTTTCTACAACAACAGCAACAAATACAGTAGGTGTCCGTCTAGATGACATCGTTCTTTCCGGTACAAAATAAAATTTAATTCATACAAGGAGTGTCTCGAAGGCATATTACTTTTCAGGCACTCCTTGTTCTTTTTCGTAATCAAACACGTCAATGTATAAAAAATACATACTCTATTTATTCTTTTTACTCGCCGCAGTGCCAGTTCTGGCTCAAACGGTTGCCGTAAATGGAACTGTACGAATTCAAGGGACGCGAGACCCCTATGCACAAGCGAAGGTCTACTTCGAGCGCAGTCATATTACCGTATTCACGGATGAGCGTGGGAATTTTTCTACAGCGGAAATAACAAGCGGTGAAGAAACCGTCAGTATATCCGGAGAAAATATCCAATTAAAGCGACTCGCTATTTTTGTACCGGCGTCCGGCGTTCTGGCATTGGGCGAAATCGCGGTACAACCCAATATCGATATTGAAAATCCACAACCGCTGATGATGGCGGCCGACGATATGTTGGACGACGATAACGAATCAGCAGGTCAAAATATATCTGCCAAGGTGATCCTTTCTAATGATGTCTATCTAAATAAGGTCGCTTTTCAATTATCCCCTTTCCGCTTCCGTGTACGCGGGTATCAGAACATCTACGAGCAGAAATACATCAATGGTGTACATTTCAATGACCAGCTACGTGGGGTATTCAATTTTGCTTCCATTGGAGCGATCAACGATCTCACAAGAAATGGTGACGATGATAATTACATGACAGCTTCTACCTTTGCGTTTGGTTCTATCGGTGGTACCGAAAATATCAACATGCGGGCAAGTACATATGCCAAAGGTTTCAAAGCTACCGGGACTTATACCAATAGAAATTATTACAGTAGGGGTATGTTAAGCTACTCCACGGGTTTACAGGACAACGGTTGGGCTTTTACTGCCTTGATCGGAGGAAGATATGCTGATAAAGGAAATGTTGAAGGAACCTTCTACGAAAACTTTTCATATGCTTTTTCCGTCGAAAAACAATTTAAGCAAGGCCAACACAGCTTATCGTTCGTTACTTTCGGTTCACCGGTGCGCCGTGGCCAACAGTCCGCTTCTTTCCAAGAAGTGTATGACCTATTGGATAATAACCTGTATAACCCCAACTGGGGATACCAAAATGGCGAAGTGCGTAATTCACGGGTGGTGACCGCTTATGACCCTACCGCAATTTTATCGCATATCTGGAAGATAGACGCGAATACACGCTTGACTACAGGTGTCTCCCTGCATTATGGAAAGTATGCGAACACCGCATTGAACTGGTACGATGGACCTGACCCACGTCCAGATTATTACCGCTATCTGCCGTCTTATCAAACGGAACAAACCACCAAAGATTACTACACAAACCTTTGGACCTCAAATAAAACATCGTTCACCCAGATCAATTGGGATAACATGTATCTAGCCAATAAATTGGAAGAGAAATTGAACGATGGTGCGGCCATCTATATGTTGGAAAAAAGACATAGCGATCTGCTGGAAAGTGGTTTCAACAGTACATTGAACAAAACAATCAATGAACACGCTAAGCTGACAGCTGGTATAGCGGCAAAGGGAACGCAATCACAGCAATACAAAACCGTAGACGATCTTCTTGGAGCATCTTATGTATTGGATATTGATAAATTTTCAGAAAGAGATTTTGCAGGTAACAATCAAGTCAGCCAAAACGATCTTTTAAATCCCAATGCAAAAGCCTATAAAGGCGATATTTTCGGTTACCGTTTTAATATCAACATCCGTTCGGCCAATGCCTGGATTCAAAACGAATACAGTTACGATAAGGTGGATTTCTATTACGGGACGCAGTTATCCTATACCCAGTTTGATCGTGTAGGCTACATGAAAAACGGGCGTAACCCGAATAATTCATATGGGAAAGGACAAAGTCATGAATTTTTAGATTACGGAGTCAAAGGTGGGTTAACCTATAAGATCAATGGTCGACACATGTTCACCGGAAATATCAATTACATGACGAAAGCACCTTTGGTGAACGACGCTTATATCTCTCCTCGTATCAACGACCGCACGACGGACGATCTAGAAAGTAGCAAAATCTTTTCTACCGATCTTAGCTACATCTTTTCTATGCCACGTCTTAATGGTCGCTTGTCGGTCTTTCAGACTAATTTCAACGATTTAATTGATCGTTTTAGTTACTACCACGACTCACAGCGTACATTCGTGAATCATGCATTGCGCGATATCAGTCAAGTAAATCGCGGTGTAGAGTTAGGTTTATCCTATAAAATAGACAATAACTGGACACTGGATTTGGCTGCAACAAAAGCAGAATACTATTACAAAAATAATCCGATGGGGATTCTAAATTCGGAAAATGGGCAAATCAATAACGAGATGGAGACCGTTTACCTCAAGAATTCTTATGTAGGAGGGATGCCTCAAACTGTAGGAACGTTTGGCGTTCGTTATTTTTACGATTACTGGTTCTTAGGAGCAAACATCAATTACTCAGGTGATTATTATATTGATCAAGCGCCGTTGCGTCGTTTGGCTTCTAATTACATCACGGTGAATCCAGCTGATATCGAATTGTTCGACGCCTACAAATCGTTGACTACACAAGAGAAATACGATAATTACTACACCGTGGATCTGTCGATCGGAAAGATTATTTATTTGAAAAATCGAAACTCTATCAATGTGAATATTGCAGTCAACAACCTGTTGAACGACACAAATATCCGTACAGGGGGGTACGAACAAGGGCGTCTGGATCTTTCCTATCCAAACAAGTTCCTTTCCAAATATTACTACATGCAGGGCACAAACTGCTTTATTAATGTGAATTATAAATTTAAATAGGTAGAAAATGAAAAATATATATAAAACATTACCGTTCCGAATTTTTGTTGCGGTATGCTGTATCGGGTTGATTTTATTTCAGGCATCTTGCGAGCGTGTTTATGAGGCTCCGCCTCTTGCAGAGCCTGTTTATGAGGGCGCTTCTGCTAATAAAACGATAGCGGCACTCAAGGCCGAATATGCTTCTATTTCTACGGCAACAGCGATTACCGAAGATTATATCATTCGTGCCGTCGTTTCTGGAAACGATATCTCTGGAAACATCTACAAACAGTTGTATATCCAAGACGAGACAGCAGCAATTAATATTGGTGTCGATCAAAATAGTATGTATACAACATACCGAGCTGGTCAAGAAATCTACATCAACTTAAAAGGACTCTCTATGGTGATGTATGGTGGAGAATTGCAGATTGGCTATGCCGGAACCAATGCAAACCGTATCGCTTGGGAAATCTTCAACGAGCACGTGTCTCTTAATGGATGGCCGAAAGAGGCATCACTTGAGCCGTTAGAAATTGATTTGGCAAATTTGGATGCATCGATGGTGAATAAATTAGTTGTCATAAACGATGTCCGTTTTGTGAACGAAGGCAAAAACAATTTCACATCGAACGACGCAACCACAAATGAATCTGTGAAGGATTTGAGTGGTAATACATTAGATGTACGTTCAAGTTCGTATTCAAGCTTTGCGAATAACATCTTGCCAACAGGAAAAGGAACCTTAGTAGGTTTGCTTGGCCGTTACAACGGTTCTTGGCAGTTGTTCTTGCGTGATGAAAATGATGTGAAAAATTTCGATGGATCAGCAGCCGATGACACGACAACACCAACTGATCCGGATAATGAAATTATTTTTCAGGAAACTTTTGGTGACGGTACCTACGCTTCTGGCAATCGTCCAAAAATTGCCGAGTTTACAGATTTTGATATGAAATCGCCAGTTACTTATACCGAAGAAAGTGGCTCTGCAGATATCCGTACAGGATCAGGTATCAACGCATCGCTTTGGTTCCCGGCGTCGAAGGATATTACCTTAAAAATTGCAGGTATCGCTACCAATAATGCAACTGGATTGACATTGAGCTTCCAATTGATGTCAAGTGTATATGAAATTGGTGCGTCCGCCAATCTCAACGCTATGAAGGTCAAAATGAATGGAGTATCCTATACTATACCGAGTACCTTAGTTACTATTGGGACGGCAGCGGATAGAAACCAATATTATACCATTACGATTTCTGATATTGCTACGGCAGCTACATCCACTTTAGAGTTCTCTATTGCGGGTGCGGACAACGTTTACGGTATGCGTATGGATAACATCATTATCAAGAAAGCTTCAGATGGTTCTTCAAGCGGTTCATCTGATGCTATTGTAGTCACAAAAGATTAAGCATATGAAGTTGAAATTTATGTTATGGGTCTTATTCTTTTCCTTTTTGTCAAGTACATTACAGGCGCAAGAAGGCAAGAGAATTTATCCCATAGCTTTTTATAACCTGGAGAACCTCTTCGATACCGAGGATGATCCAGCGATAAACGATGAAGAGTTTACGCCTAATGGAGCCAATGCATGGACCTTAGGAAAATACGAACAAAAGGTAGGACAGATGGCGCGCGCAATTCGCGCTATCGGTTCCCCGACATCATCCTCTGGTCCCGCTGTACTAGGAGTTTGCGAGTTAGAAAATAGAAAAGTATTGGAGGATCTTGTCGCGAACCCGCAGTTGCGTGCCCTCGACTTGGGTATTGTACACTATGATTCACCTGATCGTCGTGGTGTAGATGTTGCTCTTCTTTATAAAAAAGAATTGTTTAAGCCCTTTAACGAGCGTGCTTACCGCTATGTGCATCCTACAGATACCAGCTTTCGTACAAGGGATCAACTGTTGGTTTCTGGAACGTTGGCTGGAGATACACTGCACATCATTGTGAACCACTGGCCATCGCGCTACGGCGCAAAATCGTCTACGCTGCGCGAACATGCTGCTTCAATCACCAAAGGAATCTGTGATTCTTTGTATGCGGAGCAGCCGCAAGCGAAAATTATTATCATGGGCGATTTAAACGATGATCCTACGAACAATAGTGTGAAAGAGGTCTTGCAGGCAAAAAAAAATATAGCTGAGGTACCTGAGCAGGGACTATTTAATACGATGTGGAAATTTTACGATAAGGGAATAGGGTCTCTTTCTTATCAAGGACAGTGGAATCTCTTTGATCAGATTATCATTTCGAAACCGCTACTCGACAATCCAAACCAAGGACTTCGTTACCTGCGTTCCGAAGTTTTTAACCGTGATTTTTTAATTCAGCAAGAAGGACGTAACAAAGGATACCCGTTGCGAACGTTCCTTTCTGGTGTTTTTATCAATGGTTTCTCTGACCATTTTCCAACTTTGATTTATTTGGTGAAGTAGAATATTCTTTGCTGTTTATAGAAAAGGGGCTGTCCAAAAAGGTTGGGTAGCCCCTTTTCTATGTAATTTTATGCGGAAGATCGTTGTGCTATGTGAAACATTTGCTTACACAAATTTTAATGCTAAAATTATTAGTTTTTATTATGTTGTTTTATTATATTTGTTGCTTAACCATTTATAATAAGCCATGCTAACAACACCTATTTACATTGATCCTGTCACGGATTATGGGTTCAAATTGATTTTTGGATCGGAGACAAACAAAGATTTATTAATAGCCCTATTAAACGGGTTCTTTCGCGGTAGAAAGAATATCGTTGATCTGGTTTATGTGCGGAATGAACATGTTGGGGATGGGGTCGAGATCGGTACAGTTATTTTTGATCTGATGTGCACCACTGCTGATGGCGCAAAATTCGTCATTGAGGTCCAGCGTACGGCTCAGGTGAACCTGAAACGTCGTATGTTGTATTACGGTAGCAAAATTATAGCCGATCAGGCACCAAAAGGGAATCGAAAGGCCTGGAATTACGAAGTGACAGAAGTATACGTCATTGTGCTGATGGATGGCTTTGTGTTACCAGATGCGGAGGAGTCACAGGCTGTTATGCACGATATCTGTCTGTGTAATAGGGAGACAGGTGAAGTTTTTTATGAAGATTTGGGATTTATTTACGTGCAGTTGCGTAACTTTACAAAAGCAGAACATGAATTGGAAAGCGATCTGGATCGTTGGCTTTATGTTTTACGTGATTTATCAAAGCTAGATAAGCTGCCAATTTTTTTGCGGAAGTCGATATTTGAAAAACTATTTGAGATAGCAGAGTATTGTAAATTAAACAAGGAGGAACGTACGATGTATGACGTAAGTTTAAAGCGGAAGTGGGATCAGGAGGCTGCGCGGCAATATCAGGAACAAGAGCAGAAGAAGCGACTCGAAGAAGGTTTCGAGCAAGGTCTAGAACAGGGACGTTTTGAAGAACGTGCTAAAGCTGAAGCAGAGAAAAAATCGGCTGCATTAAAGATGCTGGCCAGTGGATTTGCAGTTGAAGTAGTTGCCGATATGTTGGGACTATCAATTGAAGATATCGAGAAGTTAAAATAACAAGCTTAAGCATTTGCTAAATATAATAAAGAATAGCCATCTGTATATTTCAGGTGGCTATTTTTTATTATCCGAACAAGGATAAATTTTTCGGTTTTGGAGCTCGTTTTTGTTGTTATTTCTTTTTTCGAAATAGAAAGATCTTTTGCGAGGAGATGATCTCATCGTTGGTCACCCGTGTAGACTGTTCGCGAACCAGTACCCCATTTGATACATGTTTTTTTAATAGTTCATATAATCTTCCAGATTCAAGATGAAGGTCGTGTTCCTTGACAAAATCTGCAGACATCTGGGAGATAGATCTGTTGGTGTCGAAATATGCAGTATGGTGTATAATGTACGCTATATATTCACGCTCACGTTTGTTACCTGTGCTGATAGGTTTACGTATAAATGAGGTTTTTTCATCTTTAAAATATCTTCTATTATTTGTATATGACTCCTCTTTGAATGTATTGAAATTTTCCGACTTTGATTTATTTGTTGAAGTAGAGTATTCTTCGCTGTTTATAGAAAAGTGTCTGTTTAAAAAGGTTGATTGTCCTTTTTTTTACATGAAATGTTGTTTTTTTATGTTTTAAGGTGTGTTTAATGGTTTTTTATTAAAAAAAATATAGGTTAATAATTTTTTTTATTGTTATAGTTTGATTTTTTATTAAAAACAATATCTTTTTGTTTTAAATATTGCTATATTGTAGTGTTGATTTGAATTATGTGTGGAATATCGGTTGATATGTCTCTTCTTTTTAAAAAAAAAATAGTTGTTAGGTGTTTTTTTTGCTTGTGTAAAGGTTTAGTATATTATATTTCTATGGAAAAAATCAAACTATCTATTATAACAGTTGTTGTTATTTTTATTTTATGCTTTTTTGTTCCTCTCTATGCTCAGTATAATGCTGAACTCTCCAGTGGAGACCTCACCTCTTTCAAAAAAGAACTCCTTGTAGTTTCCCCAAGTATGGGTAGTTTTCCAGAGTATCTGAACAGCCGTGTTGTTGGTGTAGATGAATATACTGGTCGACTGTCTGCGTCCATTGCGCTCCACAGTGTTGATTTTCATGGTCTCCGGACGGATATTTCAGCAAATTATGTTTCCGGGGGAGGTATAAAGACTGATCAAACGCCTTCTTCAATAGGTCTAGGGTGGGAAATCAACGCGGGCGGATACATTGCGCTTCATTCGAAGGTCATAGCAAATTCAAGCCCTACAGGGAATCCTGTAGAGAGTGCCAGGCTTACCGATGAAATAGACTGGTCAAGTACCTCAAAGATGGAGTCGTACATAAGCGAGTTTACCCAAATGTACCAAGGAGTTGGGGTTTACGACGAATACTATTATAATTTTGCCGGCCTATCGGGAATATTTTACCAGAACGAAGAAGGAGGTTACGAATTTATCAGTGAACAGGGAGAAGCACTCAAGATAGAGGTTTCGTATATAAATAGCATGGCGGTCGCTGTCCCTGTAGAAAGTCAGGACGCCAGCCATCCTGTTGGAGCAGGGCTTTACGGTCAGGTATATAGCGCAAACATTGGCCTCTATCAGAGTCCTTACAGTCTAAAGATTACGGATAGTAAAGGTATTGCGTATACTTTTGGTGGCACGGCAGAATCTATTGAGTTTTCAAGGGAAGGTCAGCTCTTCAACAATTCTTCGGTTGGTAAGATTACAGCAACAAGATGGTACCTTACATCTATGCAATCCCCATTAGGCGAAAAGATAGATTTTGTTTATAGGAGAGGTAAGGCTTATATCGTCAATTCGAGCGTACTACACGATAATATATCGATCATCAGTACCGCTTCGGGCAGTACTTCGACCAGTATACCGACCTTGCCGCACGTTAAATCTACGCTGTATAACCCAGTCTACCTATCGCAAATCAAGGCTAGTACATATCAGATCGATTTTGATTATAGTACGGCCAGTAGCCAGATCTGGAGCCATATCACACCCAAAATGATAAATGGAGACTATGGTATTGAGGTTACAGGCTATTCAAGCTGGTATGCCGATAGGATACATAGTCCTGTCTACTATAATATATACCCCGATGTTGTTAAAGCTTCGGGATTATACAACCGTTATCCGGATAAACTGAATGCCATTACGGTTCGGGAAATAGGGAAAAGTGTCTATGTAAAGAAGATCGCTTTTAACTATTCGTCCAGTACGAGTGAACGTCTGAAGCTGAGGAACATATCAATCCAAGGTAAGAATGAATCGAATCCGATGATTTATTCCTTTGATTATAATGCAAGGAAGCTTGGCGGTTATATGCTTTTTAGCCACGATCTGTGGGGATATAATAATGGAAAGACATTTCTTGACCCAAGTCATGCGCTTTCAAATGCGACCTATTTCTGGACAAACATGAAGAACTCTACTTTTAGGAGTGCTTTCTTTGCGGGACTGGCGATTGATACAAGTTATGCGAAGGCTGATATTCTCACAAAGATCACCTATCCTACAAAGGGTTTTACCGTTATAGATTATGAAGGGAACCAATATGCTAAAGTAGCGGAAAGCTGGCCAATAAATTTAATCGATACTTTAAATTTGCTGGGTCCGGGTATTCGGGTGAAGGGCATTGCGGACTTTGATAAAGATGGTACTATGGTCAAAAGATCTAGTTATCGCTATACAGATCCTCAGGATAGCGCGCTTTCTTCGGGAATCCTAAGTTACGTTCCTCTATATTACGAAGATTACGTTAATCAACCGCTGACGAATTCCCACCGTGCGAACCAGTTCAACAATCAGAACAGAACGGTTTCTTATTACCAATATGCGAGCAATCCCATCAATCCCAAAAATTACAAACAGAAAGAGATCCTCACCTATTCCTGTGTTTCAGTGGTGTATGATGGCGGCGGAAAGACCGTTAAAAGGTTTAAAAATTATGACAACGGCTACCACAATAGACCTGCTCAGAATGCCGTTTATGATCATAAGGAAATGAGCTCCATCTGGAAAGCCGATGCTGTAAACCAATTGGATCTAGAACGCGGGCAGGTTCTGAAAGCAGAATATTATAATTCCGGTAATGACCTGTTGCGTGTCATTGACTATGTGTATTACGATGATCAGGCCCGGTTTGAAGATAACGGCAAAAACCAGCGGCTATTAAAAAATTATACCAATCCCATATTCGGAGCTGTTTACGGAATTTCCGCACGATATATCGCAACGCTTGGTTATAATTACTATCCATATCTTAAAGAAGTTATCACCAAAGATATTGTTGGAGACCGACAGGTCGTTGACAGTCTGCACTATGTCTATAACGGGAGCCGGCAGAAGATCGAACAAGTGTTCTATCGTTCGCAAGGAGATACCATAAGGCAATCAACAGTATATGTAGGTGATTTTCCAGTAGATGTACCCGGTATATATCTTACCGATGATGATCTGGTAAAGGTTGCTGCATTAAGGAATAAGCATATAGTTTCCCTTCCCTTGGAACGGAGCGAGTCAAAGGTTATGGGAAGCGGCGAGGAAAAGCTTTTTTCAGCAAAAAGATATGAATATAATTCTAATGGGACACTTAGGGAACAGGGTAAGATCAACAATGTCGGTTTGTTGGATTTTGTTCCGCTTCGTTATCTTCTGCTGGACTCAGGGGATCCGTTGGAAGAAGAGTCCGCGACAGAAAACTTTACATATTATACTGATGGACGTTATGAAAAGGAGTCGGAGATATTATCGTATGACACTTATGGAAATCCATTGGAAATCAAATCGGCACATGGAATATCCAGTTCTTATATCTGGGGATATGGAGGACGTTATTTGGTTGCTTTAGTTGAGGGTATATCCTATCCTGAGATTGTTGGGGCTGTGGCGCAGTGGAGACTGGATTTTCTTCATTCGTCCAATGTTTATGATCAGTTTATAACCGAAACTTCCAAATTATTACGAAGCAATTTTCCCGGAGCTAATATTATTTCTTATACATACGAACCTCTGGTCGGAGTTACAAGTGTTACGGATGGACGTGGGGTGTCAGCGTATTATAGTTACGATGCTAAGGGAAGGCTTTCCGTAGTGAAAGACGCTGATGGCTATATTCTAAAAACCTACTGTTATAATCATTCAGGTCAGCAAGTGGAATGCGGGGTTGATGAATCCGAACAGCCGATAGAGTTGAGTTCATTTTTTGCAGGCTATGCGGTGGGGCAGTCTGAGGCTTGTAATTATTCGGTTGGATCTGGTAGCGGAAGTGAGCTCCCCCCTTTAGGCGACGGAGAGGAATACGAAGACGATGGGCAGGAACCGCTTGAAGGAATAACGTTATATAACGAAACTGGATCGTTCCTGATTTCCGAGGAAGGTGATCAGCACTTTTATTCATCGCCCAGTGCCGATCAATATGTTCCCAATGGCTATTATACACTGTTTGAGGTTGTGGGAGGTAAATATGTTTGGTATGTGATTACGGGCGGACAGTTAATCTGGTCGGGAACTTGTGCAGACGAGGGTATGCCCTCTGTAGGTGCTGCGTCTATAGAAAATGGCGTTGTCCCATTATCTGAGTAATGAGTCTATCTATGAGTTTAACCCTTGTGCTTCATGAAGAAATTATCAATTGTTTTAGGAGTTTTTTTTGTTATGTTGGATTATTGTTGCGGGCAGGTTTCCGGCAATGATCAGAACTACGTTTTGGAAATTATTGCGCGCAGTCCCTATAATAGTCTCGCTACATTATTGAACGATAAGCCAGTAGATTCGGTTAATCGTACCATCCGTTATTTCGATGGTCTGGGGCGTCACTCGCAGACGGTACATTGGCAGGGCGGTGCCAACGATAAGAAAGATATCGTTCAGTATATAGAATATGACGGCTTCGGGAGGGAATCTATCAAATACCTTCCCTATGCCGAGCAGACAAGTAATGATGGCAGTTACAAGACTTCGGCGAAGACGAGTCAGTCGAATTATTACAAGAGTACGGGCTGGGACAGCCATGTGAAGAAAACGGATTATCCGTATATGGTAACTGTTGTCGAGAACAGTCCGCTGAACCGTGTGCTGGAGCAGGGAGCTCCGGGGGCAGCCTGGCAGCCTGCGGCAGTAAGAACTTCTGTAACGACTGCTTCGACTACGGGTCATACCCTGGTGTTGGACTATGGAACGAACGCAGCGAGCGATGTACGTCTATGGCAGATAACGGCCACGGGGGCAAGAGGTACAACATACTATGCTGCCGACAAGCTATACAAAGCAATATTTAAAGACGAGAACTGGGTAAATGTAAACGGTAAGGCCGGTACTGTAGATGAATATACAGATTTTGAGGGGAGGGTAGTGCTAAATAGAGTGTGGGAAAGCGATACCGCAGCCCTGAACACGTATTATGTATATGACGATTTCGGTGATCTGCGCTATGTGGTGCCACCAGGCTACACGGCAACAGCGCTGACAGATAGTGTACCCGACTTTAACGAGCTGATCTATGCTTACCGTTACGACGGCAGGCGTCGATTGGTAGAGAAGAAGATCCCCGGTAAAGGCTGGGAATATATCGTTTACAATAAGAATGATCAGCCCATACTGACACAGGATTCTGTGCAGCGTGTGAGCAGAAAATGGAGCTACACCAAATACGACGCTTTTGGTCGTGTGGTCTCTACGGGGATTTATACAAATAGCACCAGTGGACAGACTACGCGCAAACAGGTACAGTCGCTTGCTGATGCGGTGAGCGGCCAATGGGAGAGTCGTGTGGGAACGACTTCCTATACCAATGTGAGCTTTCCAACGACATCTGCCCAGATAGCGGAATATACGGCGAACTATTATGATGATTACGCCTTTAAGACCTCGACTGTACTGCCGGCCACATCAGGACTGGACAGTACGGCTATGGTCAAGGGGCTTCTGACGGGAACGAAGGTGAGCCAGGACGACGGTACCTCACCACTGCTTACAGTGCACTATTATGATAAGCGAGGAAGACTGATCCAGTCTATTGCTCAGAACCATTTGAGCGGTACGGAGAGGGTGACGAATACGTATAGTTTTGCCGGTGAGTTATTGACATCTAAGCGTGAGCATATCCCTGGCTCAGGTAGTACGACGACGATCCTGACCACGAATAGCTACGACCATGTGGGTCGGTTGAAGGATACCAAAAAGAAGATCAATAGCCAGACGGAGGTCCTGCAGAGCCGTTTGGCCTACAACGAGATCGGTCAGCTCAAGACGAAGGGTATCCATAGTGAGAACAGCGGAACGAGTTTCCTGACCACCGTAAGTTACGGCTATAACGAACGGGGCTGGGTGACGAATATCTCTGCTCCCCAGTTTACCGAACTGCTGAACTACAATGTAAATACAGCGGGAGCACAGCTTACCGCACCGCAATTTAACGGTAATATCGCCCAGCAGCTTTGGGGGCATGCGGCAACGACAAGCAGTACGTTCAATTACAGTTACGATAAGCTAAACCGCCTAAAGAACGGTACAAGCTCCGGCACGACGGTCATGATCGAGGCATTGACCTATGACGATATGGGCAACATCAAGACGCTTGCCCGTAATACGGGGAATACCACAACTACAACCTCGACTACCTACACGTATAACAATAATGGGAAGAGTAACCGTTTGGCAAGCTTATCGGGTAACACCAATACGTATACCTATGATGTGAATGGCAATGCGACGAAAGACCGCCTTGCGACTACCTTTGCCTACAATTACCTGAACCTGCCGAAGACGGCAAATAGAACGGGTACAAGTGTAGCGTATCTCTACGATGCTACGGGAGCAAAACTGCGTAAGACCGCGACGGTAGGTACAACGGTGACGCAACGTGATTATGTCTACGGAATCGAATACAGCAAGACGGGCACAGGAAGCAGTACCATTGATATGATCCTGACGGAGGAAGGTTACCTGCAGAACAGCGCTGGGACGTACAGTTACCACTACAATCTTGGTGACCACTTAGGTAATGTTCGCGCAGTTATCAAACGAGGGACAGCCTCGGCTACTACGGTGGACATCGTACAGCAGCAGGATTATTATCCATTTGGTAAGACAAGGGCTCTTGTAACGGGCGGTAATAATAAGTATCTTTATAACGGTAAGGAAGTTCAGACGGAACTTGGTGACCAACTGGATTACGGCGCGAGGTTCTACGATGCGGAGATCGGACGGTGGAACGTAATGGATCCGCTGGCGGAAGTATATTCTATGTATTCTCCGTATGCGTATGTTGGTAATGATCCAATTTCGTTCGCAGATCCTACAGGTATGTATCGTGTAGACGCCGCCGGGAATATAAATATTACCGATCCGGATGAGATTGCGAAAGCTCTTGGGTATATTTCGTCTGGAGGGTACTCTTTTGAAAACTTTTCCTCTTACATTAAAGATGAAGCCAATGGATTTCGATATGAATTGGATCATGTTGAAATTAATCCTGTATCACTTGCAAATGAAAGCTATACGGATGGTCAGAATATAGCTTCGAATAGATATTCTTCGACAAACGGCAACGTGAATGTCGGAGGTATGGCATACTCATTTAAGACCGTCTCTAACAGTGAGAGAGCTTTAAATGGCATACAGACGGGACTGGACCTTCTCGGTATGGTTCCTGTTTTCGGAGAATTTGCTGATGGTTTCAATGCTTTAGTGTATGCGGGACGTGGAGATTATCTAAATGCTTCATTAAGCGTTTCTGCTATGGTTCCTTTCGCCGGTTGGGTCTCGACACCTTTCAAATTAGGGGGAAAGGCCGCTAAGGCGGTACTTAATATAGAACAACGTTCTTTACAGCATATGTTTAGCCGTCACGCCAAAGATTTTGGAGTTACAGGAAATTGGAGCAAAGCGATGGCAGGTGAATTTGAAGGAGTGCTAAGAACTCATATGAAAGGATTAACACCAATTCAAGGAACATATAGGGGAACTCAACAAGCGTTACATTATTATAATCCAAGTACGGGTTTGAATGTGATGACTGATATGAGTGGAAATCTTCTAGGTGGATGGAAATTGAGTGCAGACCAAGTGAAATATTTATTATCAACAGGAGCAGTAAAATAGTATGCCAGAATTCTTTGATATATCATTAATAAGCCGGAAAACAAGTACTTCTAAATCTGAAATGGGTGCTTGTTTAAATCAACTTGGTTTATCTGAAGGCGAAAATAAGTCAGAACTGTTTAAAGGAAAACAAATTATTGTTTCTTGCTTTGAAGATGAAGAAAGTGATTTTGATGAAATGAGTATTGGCATACCTGAACAGCTTTTTACTAAAGAAAATTTTGATAGTGAATTAGCACTGATTACAAATTTTGTAAATCAGTGCTTTCAGTGTAACCCACATTTAGAGTACGCTTTGTGTAGCTATGAATTAAATGGCTACCTTATTGGAAGCATTAAGAAGTATGAAGAGTTCAGCAATACTGACTTCCTAAAGTGTTTCCCTATAATTTATGAAAGAAAATCACCGCTTGAATTGCCGTTATTAAAAGCAAATACGGATGCTCAAGAAATTTTTAAACAATGAAGTTGCTTGTCAAAATATTACTGTTTGTTTTTGTTGCACTTGTAGCTAATGTGAAAGTAACAATTGCGACTATTACTTTTCCACATATTCAGCAAGCAACAAATTCAAATTTATTTCATAAAAGGATAACAAAGACGGAGTTTAAATTCTCAGAAAATGAATGGACGAATTGTTATCAAAATGAGAAAGATTTAGTAAATTATAGAAACTAGGGTAAAGGAGTTGAGGCAGATGTCGCTAAGACGGTCCTTTCAAGGACAGAAAGACTTTCAATGTTCAAAAATAATCTATCAAAAGCAACTAATCCATCAAATCCAAAAGATGCTTTGAGCTTAATCAATAAAACATTAGATGATATTGAATTGAGACATGCTGGTGGCAATGACAGGATGTTTGGAATTCTAGATGATAAGTATGTGACGTATCACAGCAATGGTAGTGCTACTGCTTTAACGAAGAGATATAGGATTGAAATTCAGTCTAATGGTATGTTTAGCATTTTTGAAAGAAAAACAGGGAATTTATTCTTTAGTAAATAAACATGGAAAATATTAAAAAGTTATTTCAATCTACAATCGAGTTCTTGAAATCAATGTCAATAAGGCATGAGTATACAAATTTTGATTCAGGGGCAATAATGTTAGATGTATGGCATAAAGATAAATTTTATGTTATTCAATTTGACGTTGATAACTACGTTGGGTTTTCTGAAGTGAATGATGACAATATGGAGTTTGATACTATTCCTGATGAGAAATTCTATGATGAAATAAAATATAAAAATAAATTGAAAAGTACATTTGTAGACGAAAGCTGCTAAGGGGGGAATTGCAAATTCTAAAGCAATGGGAAGTGCTATGGAACAGGCTTTAGGAATGTCGAATTCTAAAGCTGCAATCAATATCGGTGGCAGAACAAGATTTCCGGACAGATTATACTTATTGAATGGTGTATTAGAAGACTCTAAAAATGTGAAACATCTCCGGCACTGAATGTCTTAACAAATAAAAGAACATAAACATGGCTGTATTCTTACAAACAGAGACTCCACTAAACCTTTTTCAAATTGAAGAAATTGAAGAATTTGTTGGATTAAATTTTCCAAGGGAGTATAAAGAGCATCTGCTTAAATATAATGGAGGACGTTGTGAGCCAAATATTTTTAGTTTTAATGCGAATGGAAAAATCACAGAATCGTGTATTGACTGGTTCTTAGCGATATATGAGGGAGAATATGGCAATTTGAAAAAGTATATTCAGATATACAAATTATAGGAAAAACGTCTTCCTGACCATATACTGCCAATTGCTCACGATCCAGGGGGAAATTTGATTTGCATTTCATGCCATAAAAATGATGAAGGGTATATTTATTTTTGGGATCACGAAAATGAAGTAAATTATAATGTCTCTTCTGATGCAGATGATTCTAATTTACATTTTATAGCTAAGGGTTTCAAAGAATTCATAGATGGGTTGAAAGAAGAATTTGTATAAAAATAGAGTTGCCGCTAAGACGGGAACATAAGGTGGATTGAATTTATTTAAGTGGGGAGAGAAGACAACTACTACTACGCATGGTTGGAGAACAGGGGATTATATGTTGCACCTTCCTAACAAGGGAACACCTGCATTAAATTGGAAAGCTAATTATGGAGCATTACGTAGAGAAATGGGGTTAGGCAAACCGATATACGAAACATTCGTTCATCCAAATGGAGCATTAAGGTCAACAGGCGGTTTCTTAAACGCAGAAAGATTTACATTACAAAGTCGTGGTTGGATTTATAACCCCAAGTCAACGAGCTTGGTTACCACCAATTAAATAATTTAGTTTATGGAATTTAACACACTTGTAAAAACACAGCTTTTTCCGGTACTTCAAAAGTATGGGGTTGAGATAGCAGAAGAGTTTAAAAATATTCTTCGATTTCAATCTTCTGTTATTGAAATAAATATCGTTTATAATGATTGTGAAAAATCTTGCTATATATCAATTGGAAGGAAAGGAAAATCATTATATGAATTGAGAAATAATGCAGTTAGAGAACTTTTAAATTCTTCATTGTCAGTTGAACAGGTAACTCCGGAAATTTTTGTCCAAAACCTTTCTACGCTTTTTGAAACCAAAGAAGGAATTGCACTATTGAAAGGGGATATTGACGATTTTATAAAGTTTAAAATATCAGAAGATAATCATTACACATCTGAGTTAATGCAAAAGCAGATATTAGAAGTTGCATCAAAGGCTTGGGAAGCTAGTGATTATTTATCTTTTGTAGATAGTATAGATAAGATAGGCTTTAGTAAAATACCGCAGTCTTATCAGTTGAAGTATAAGATAGCCAAACAGAAGTTGTAGCAGATTATAAATAGAAAAAGCCCTGACTTACTTGCCTTTATGAAATGGTCAACGGTAGTGAGCAGGCATTCCTTTTCCTTTTCGGGGAGCATTGCAATATCCAGAAACCGTTTGAGCATAGCAGGGTCTTTAAACAGGTCTGCCTGTTCGTTTTCTCCCAACAGATAGCCCACCGTAGTATCTAAAATCTTAGCCAGCTTTTTTTTATGTAGAGTATTTGCCTTTATAAACCGACCAAAGGCTTCTCTCCATTTCCGTAAAAGTAATCGAAAAGTTCGCTGGGATTTAAGTCAAAAGCTTTTGCTAAGCCATAAACTTCATGCGGGTAAAGTGTTTCCAAGAGGCCATTCATCACTCTACTGAGTCTCGCTTTCTCTATGCCTGCATATTCTGCAATAGAATTTTGACTAAAAGTAAATGGAGTCAGAAATGTCTTTAGATGATTGGTGCCGAAAGTACTCCAATCTAATTTTTTCCATTTATGATCATGAAACACATTTTCACAGAGGTCATCAATATCAATTTTGATCAATTTTGCTACAATTAAGAATTTTATAGCAGAAAAACTCTGAGCACTAGTTCCGATTGTATCATTTATTTTTTGTTGCAGAAATCGCTTCTCTTCATCAGATACTAGACGCTGCTGAATTAAGGACGTTAATATTTGTTTAATTTCTTTAATTTTAATAGTCTTGTAATCAGTCATTTGTTTTAATCTGAAATATTTGTTTCACTTTTTTATTTTTTATTTTTATATTTGTTTAAATCAGTTTTCTGATTGAGTCTCGTTAACGAAAACGACGAATTTTCAATGAACGCGAGACGTAGGGTTTGCGAACCCCCATGCTTTTTGTAAGTTTGCAGAAAGAAGGGGCAAGCTCCCTATTCGAAATCGCGTTCTAGGCTCTTCGTCGTGCCTCGTTAGCGGTGGACAGTAGTGGAGCTTGCTTCTTTATATCAACAGCCTCCTCTATTTGCTCCGAATCTTTTTAACCACAAAATAAAGTAGCTTATGAGGTCACTCTTACTAACCAACACCAACAACACAGGATTGCAATCGCTAAGCGATGCTACACCTTGTTATCCGTGTAAACTGCTTGTCAAAAATATTATCCGCTCGCCGGCTTAAGGCGAATCTATAGGAAACAGACGGGTATTAATGCGGAAGAGGCTGCTCCATTTATGGTGAAGTGCCACTTCTGCATACCATCCGTCTGCTGACCGACCACCTTATAAAAGCCTGTAGCAGGATTTTGGTACGATGGACAGTCTAATTTGTAGATTCGCAACCCTAAAATTAGCATTTTCTGCCATTTTTCCTAATGTACAGCTGTATTTTTTATACGCTGTGGTCGGTTCACTTGCAGACCGTTTAGGGCATTACGTTATATAAAACCGATTATCTGATCTGAATTTCCTTGTTACGTAGTCTCTATCAAATTTATTTACTAACCGCGATGCGGCACTAAGTACGCTGGTTTAAAGGAAGCTGCAGCCCTTTTATCTCTGCTTATGCCAAATCGCATAAAACCTTAAAAAATGAAGAATTTTTATGAGGGTGGGAGAGGACTGCATGTCTTGGAATGGCTATCCCATCTATTCAAATCCAAGAACAACCGAAGCCGAACACTTTATTTCCGGTGCTTCGATTCGCAAAATATTCAGCAAAAAAAGAGGGATCTGCGGAAGATAATTCCAATTCAGGTACCCCTCATTTCTCAAGTACCTGTTAAGTACTGTTCAAGTACTGATGTAGTACTAAGCGAAAAGTACTTAACTGGAACTAGAAGGGTACTTTACGGGTACTTAAAAGGAACCGAAATTGGCTCGCCTTTTTTCGTAAAAATAAGGGATTTTGCTCATGGTTTCTTCGACTACTGTTCGGGAGCTGTTCGACTCGCTTCGAGCTGGACTCGAAGAACAGTCGAACAAGCCTCGAAGGAGGTACGAACAAGTGTCGAAGCGTACCCGAAGAACCTTCGAAGAAATGGATACCCGAAGAATCTCCTGCATTCGCTCCAGTTTTTAATATTTCAACGATCTACAGTGGTGTGCCTACTGCTGATAGTTTTAACCGTTTTGTTGTTTAGTAATCAGTTGCAAGCTCAGGAGCCCCGCAAGGACAGCGGGGCAAATGGGCATGCTGTTCGGACTGTATATGGAATCAACGGAAGGGTGAAAAATGCGCTTACGCTTCTTCCAATGGAGGCTGTACAAGTTGTCGATGTTATGTCGGGCAAAGAGACTTATACAGATCAGAATGGTTATTTTGAACTACAGGGATTATCAGAGATTGTGGGAAAGATCCGTTTATCGTTGTATGGATATGTTTCTACAAAGAAAGAATACGAAATCGATACTCTTGCTATAGATGGACGAGCCGATATCGTATTTTTGGATGTGGATGTTTCTGGCATTCCAGAAGTCGTATTGGGGGATTCGTTGCCCCCGTTATTCTGGCAGCTCCCAATTCCGGTATATAACCATGCATCGGGACGAACAAATATCACATTAGCAGAATATAGAGACCGACCATTTGTTTTGCTGAAATTTTGGTCAGTAGCCTGTGGACCATGTATAAGGGCTATGGAATATTTTAACCAGATAAGGCAGGAAGAGAAAATTGATATTCCGTTGCTCTCTGTGTATGTTGACAGTCCTGACCGGATTCAAGATTTTTTGAAGGCGAGAGATTGGGGTTTTCCAGTGCTTTACGGGGAGCAGACGCGATTGTTGAACGCTTTTTTTTATAGGGTACGGCAATATGGTGGTCTGCTTATACTAAAGGATGGCCGACTGTATGGTATGCCCTATACAGAAGATCTTAATGCTGTGATGCTTAGAAAACTGCTTGCCGGTGAGGATGTCAAGCTGAGATCTAAAATAAATGGTACCGAACATGATAAAAAGCGGAAGGGAGGAAAGATCTGATGCGAATAATGCTCTTTTTGTTAATTTACGCTGCGCTTGCTTCCAATTTAAAAGGGCAGCAGCTTTCTGGACGTGTACTGGATAATTCTTCTGGAGAAGCGGTTGGTTCGGCAACGGTGCGTATTGCAGGTAAGGAACCGGTTGTGCATGCCGATATGATGGGGTATTTTCGGTTGAACTGTAATCTTGCTGATACCCTTATCGTAACCGCTACCGGTTATAAAAAAAGGATGTTGCCTATAGACAATTTGGCTGAGTTGATTGTGCTGCTTGAAAGCAATAGCCTCCAGATTGAGGAGGTCAATATTAATACAGGATATTATCTGATGTCAAGGGAACGTGCAGCAGGTTCTTTCTCTCTGATCGATAACAGTGATCTGAGCAGGAATCCCGCTTCGAATATTATTTCGCGTCTAGAGGGGCTGGCGCCAGGGCTTCAATTTGTGAATACAAATGGGGCTTCCAAAGAGGATATCCGTATAAGGGGGCTTTCGACGATCGAATCTGATGCAACGCCGCTGATCGTATTGGACAATTTTCCCTACGAAGGGGATATAAACAATCTTGATCCCAATGACATTGAAAATATTTCTGTGCTGAAAGACGCTGCTGCCGCTAGTATCTGGGGTGCAAGGGCCGGTAATGGAGTGATTGTCATAACGACGAAAAAGGGAGGCAGAGATGGAAAGATGCGTCTTAACTTTAATCAGGTGCAGTTAATGGGAGAAAAGGTGACACTAGATTATGGTAGTTCTTTTTTGCCTTCTTCCGCACAGATGGAAATAGAAAAGAAGAAATATTTGGAGGGAAGCTATTCGTTTAATAATGAAACCGCTATACCTCTTTACGTTGATCTCTTGAAACAAGCTGAGCAAGAGCTAATTACTGCTGATGAACTGCAGATTTACGAACAAAGGTTTTTAGCGGCTGACATAAGGCGCGAGGCAGAAAAATATTTGTACCGTGGAGAAAGAAATAGTCAGTACAACCTTGGAATGGCAGGTGGTAACGACAGAAATAGCTTTCAGGCTTCTTTTGGATATATGAAGGCTTACCAATCTGTCATTGGTGACCACAATAGGCGATTGAATCTTAATTTTCGTAATGATTATCGTCCGTTTAATTTTTTGGATATTGGTCTTGGACTAGCTTATGTTGAACAGGATGCTACATCGAACGGAATCGATATAGACGATCTTGCAACCAATACGAGTTTTCCTGTTTCTTCTTATTACAGGCTGATGGGAGAAGATGGACCTGCTGCTGTAGTCTCTGGTATACGTTATAGTTATGCGGAACAAGCTTCCAAAAATGGCCTGTTGGACTGGCTCTATAGACCGCTTGCTGACCGCAATCTATCAGATAATCGGTCATGGTCAAACGAGATTCGCTTCGGTGCAGAGGTGAAGATCAAACTGGTGGGGGGTCTTTCGTTAAGTACAAATTACCAGCTTACAAGAAATAAAAACGGGAGCAGCACGCACTACCTTAAGGATAGTTATTATGTGCGGGATCTGGTCAATCGTTTTACACAGGCTGACGGATCAATGGTAATTCCTTACAATGGGATCTTGTCAAGTGGTAATCCTGGTGAAGGAATCTCTCATTATGGCCGCAGTCAGTTCGATTACGATGCATTATGGAAAGGTGCTCATCGACTCACGGCTCTTGCAGGGCTTGAAATGAGGCATGCACAGAACGAGGTTTTCCCAGGATCTATTCTTTATAATTATAACGATGAGTACCTTACTGGTTCCAATCAATATAATTTTTCACAACTTTATACGACTAGACCTAATGGCGCAACGCGCTATATCCCCTCGGCATCTAACAGGCATGCCTTGGGCATAAACCGGGACTTGTCTTATTTTGGTAATGTAGGTTACTCTTTTAGGAATCGCTATGTATTCAATGGTAGTTTAAGATGGGACGGATCAAATCTTTTTGGCGTAAAGGCCAACCAAAAAGGAGTGCCACTTTGGTCTTCGGGAGTGAGTTGGGATGTGAGCCAAGAGTCTTTTTATCGTTTGGGAGGTTTCCTGCCTTACGCCAGATTGCGGATAACTTATGGTGTGGCTGGAAATGTGAACAAAACGGTGACCCATTACCCAACGGTGCAATATGGCACGAGTTTCCTAGGTTTGACGGACGCCACACTCCTTAGTGTGGGTAATCCATCGCTGCGTTGGGAAAAAGTGAGTACCTTCAATTTTGGCCTGGATTTCGGTTTATTTGATAATGTCTTGAGAGGGAATGTAGACTATTATATGAAGGATGGGACAGATCTGATCGGTGACGACTATATGGATCCGACAACCGGTGTTACAGGAAACTATAAGATTAATTACGCTGATATCCGTTCCAAAGGTTTGGACATGGCTCTTGTTTTGAAGAAAAAATGGCATAACTGGGGCTGGACGAGCGGATTTAACTATAGCCTGGTTCGCAATGCTGTTCAGAATTACCGTACGGATGATAATTTGGAACTTTATAATTTTTTTAATGCGCCTTCTCCTCCTGCAAAGGGCGTGTCTAGAGATGCTATATATGCGATACCCTGGAATGGATTAAATGCTGAGACTGGACAGCCTATTATCTACATGGACGGTGAGAGTAGCCAGGATTATAATACGTATTATCAATATTACCTTACGAAAGATATGTTGGCTAACGCGGGAGTGTCTGTCCCCACACATTACGCAACTTGGAGAAATGCATTTCGATATGGATCATTTGAGATTACTGCTATGTTGTCATGGAAGGCGGGGTATGTATTTCGGAGGGCGAGTATGGGACAGGGTGACGAATATTCTAATATCTATCACCGGGATTATTTAAAGCGATGGGAAAAGCCCGGCGATGAGCTGTTTACAAATGTTCCAGCTGCTGTCACTATGAATGAGGTAAGCAATTATGCCGGTGCTAGATCGGCTTATGTTTACAGTACTGCTCTTATCGAGCAAGGTGATCATTTAAGGTTGAAGGATATTACGCTCTCTTATACCTTCACGGAGGTGTTACTTCGTCAGCTCCGCTTAAGAGGCTTATCGTTGGGGCTTCATGTCAATAATGTTGGACTGCTCTGGAAAAAGAACAGACTGGGAATCGATCCGGATGCGGTAGATGCATGGTCTGTTTCACCGCGGACTTATTCGCTTTCTTTAAATCTTAATCTCTAATAGCATGACAAAGACAAATAAATGGTTGCTTGTATGTTTGCTGCTGATTACTTCTGGATGTTCTAAGGGCTTTCTGGATGTGAAAAGCAGTGCAAGTATAGCGAATCCATCGACAATTGAAGATTTTCAAGCTTTATTGGATAATGCGGCTGGAGCGATGAATTCGCTTCCTCCGATTTCCTTAAATTTTATTGCCGGAGAGGAATATCGGATTACATCTGCGGTCTGGAACGCTGTTCCTGTAACAAACAATCGTATCCAACAGAAAAATGCATATATCTGGGCGGCGGATGTGTATCAGGGTGAGTCGGGGAATGATTGGGACGAAGGTTATAAAAAGATTCTGTATGCAAATATCGCATTGGAAGGAATTAATGGGATCTCAGCTCCAAGTGCTCAGATAGATGCTTGGAATAATGTGAAGGGCTCGGCACTCTTTTACCGAGCTTGGAACCACTATCTTTTGGTTCAGCAGTTCTGCAAGATGTATAGCCCCGCAACCGCAGATGAAGATTTTGGGTTACCTTTACGTTTAGAAGCGGATGTGACTATCCGATCTGTTCGGTCATCGCTTAGGCAAACTTATCAGCAGATTATGGATGATCTGTTGGATGCAGTTGAGCTCCTTCCTGCAAATGCGGCAGCAAAGAGCCGACCCACGGAAAATGCTGCACGCCTCCTCCTTGCAAAGGTTTATATCGATATGGAAAACTATGATAAAGGGTTGGTGCAGCTCGACGCTATGGGTGATTTACCACTTCTTCTCATTGATTTCAATGGGCTGAGCAAGACAGCTACTTATCCCTTTTCCGCAGATTATGGCGCCACTAATACTGAAATGTTGTTTTTCTGCTATGTGGCGAACTTTACCATAATGAATTCCACCCGGATGAATGTTGAAGAAGATCTCCTTGGTCTTTACGAAATAAATGACCTGAGAAAAACGGTGTATTATCTGAAACATTCGCAGGGTAATATTTACTATCGAGGGTCTTACCTTGGAATGAACCAATATTTTTTAGGTCTCAGTATTCCGGATGCTTTACTGTTGAAAGCGGAGTGTCTTGCTCGAACCAATCGTTTGGAAGAGGCTTCAGCACTCTTATTTAGTTTGCAGCGTTCGCGCTTTAGTACGGATGCTACCGTGAACAGATTTTCCTTTGCAAGTATAGAAGAGGCGGTGGCAACTGTGATAATGGAGAGAAGAAGGGAGTTGGCTTTTCAAGGGCAACGTTGGTCTGATCTGAGACGGTTTAATAAAGAGGGTGTTCATGCTGTTACGCTTTCACGCGAGATTGATGGAACGGTTTATACGTTGGCACCGAATAGTGATCGGTATGTGTGGAGAATCCCGGATGAGGTAATAACGCTCTCAGGGATTGAACAGAATCCATAAAGATGGGGGAGGCGCATAGTCTCCCCCATCTCTTTGATACAGCCCTGTTATTATACTGTTGGTTGATTACTCCTCTTCTCTCGCGTAACCGTCTGGGGAAGCAGTGCCACCACTGGTAATGCTAGCTCCGGCATTAAGCGCTTGTTGGACAGTCATATCCTCAATTGGGGTTGCAGAACTGAAGTTTGTCAAATCTAAGTGAACCTGGCATGGTTTATCTGGGTTCGACACGTTACAGTTGCCAGATGGTGCAGACGAACTTACGAAAGCATCAATCTGTTGTGAGGATTTGTTGTTTTGGTCTGACGGGTTTACACTGATACTGTACCAGCCTGTTGTAGAGGCAATGGTGCTGCTCTCTGGCGTATTCCAAGAAATAGCAAATACACCCGCTGCTGCAAATGCCAACAGACCAAATCTGTCAAATTTTTTAAATAGATTTCTCATAATTGAAATTATTTAATGGTTAGCGTGCTTTGATTTCCTCAGGTCCATTGCATGACCTGCCTGCCGGTATTCCAAAGGTGTTTACCGGAAAGGGAATCCTTGATGGGGTAGACCTTGTCCCTTGAAGATAAATCACGATGAGATATTATCCTCCTTTCTGCTTGGTTCGGAAACGACGTCTTTTCCCGCCCTGCTTTTATGGGCCAATACCAAAATGGATATACCTAAGATGATAAATAGAATGTTGAAAAGGATGTGCTCGCCTGCACTGCGCTGGGGAAGGATACCTGCACAGATGCATGGATTTTTTCCGAACAGCCGTGTTATGCCTGTCAGCAGGTAAAGGCTGAATAGAGAAAGAAGAGCGATGGAAAAGCGTATTCCCCACAGTTTGTTTTTGGGAATAAGCAGCAGATAGACTAGCCCCAGTTCTAGCAATGGAATGAGCCAGAATAGTATGCTTGCTATATACGAGGGGAATAGCTGCTTGTGCATCTCTGCGCGGCTTAATTCCCAGTGGGCGAGTTTGCTGATCGCCGCATAGCTCCAGAGAAGGATAAAGCTATACACCACGGTATGCATGTAATTTTTTGTGATTGGATGTATTGCTTCTGCTTTCATGATCTGTGTTGTTTTTGATTTCCTATTTCAGTGTCTATACGACCTCTGCTCTTTTGCTTTAGGTTAAAGTTCGTTCAAAAAACAGGTGAGCGTGGGGATGACAGATTTTTAAGCCGTATCGTTTTTTTTGATTTAAACAGATGCTTTGAAGGTGAAAAGAGATTGCTGTGCAAAAAAAATGTGCTGTGTAAAGATGAGCTGATTGTATTATAACAGAGGTATAAGACACTGAAAGATTGGTTTTCTTGACAGTATGCAAAGGGGGAGAAAAGGGATCTCCCCCTCTTTTTTGAGGTTGGTAGATCTGTCCTATGTTTTTATAGCCATTTATGGTTGAAATGTGTCGGGGGCTGGTTCCTATTAGAAGGTTTTGAAATCTTTTTCCAGTAGGTTGGCCATTTCTTTTAGTTTTTTACGGATCACGATGGCTGCGATCTCTAAATCGACCTTGTCAAATTTTTCTAATGTTTTACACGAAATGTTTCTGTTGGTTTTACTTTTTACATACTGCGAAAAAGCTTTGGCAGCCTCTCTTTTGGTGGAATATTGGAAGAGTTGAACTTTATGGCTATAATGGAAAAGAATTGTCAGCTCATCGGCATTGAGGTTACTTAACAAGACTTCTGTATCGGCTATCGGCTGAGATTCGCTTTGTTTTTTCAATCGGCTCTTCTTCCGCTTTAGATAGTCCTTCATATGTTTTGCCAACGAGGGACGATCCAGATCGAAAACATAATTTTTATTGTGACTATGAAGCCGCAGTTTGTCTTCTTGTTGGAGGATATAGAACTCTTGGCTCGCATAATCGAGCATCTTTGTGAGTGTCGATTCCTGTTGTTGCTGCCATCGGTTGATCATCCCCATATAGTTGAAATTGTAGTTGAGAAGAGTCTGTATGAACCGGTATGTCCAGTTTTTCTTCCGCTGATCGGCTGCAAGTTCTTCCAGCGCATATAGAAACCGATCGAGATAGTGCCGGTGATGGTAATGTAGTGAAGGGAGTTTGCCTTTACGGAAAAGGCTCTCTATTGCTGTAAAGAGCTCGGAAAGATAACAGGAGGCTATGTTTTTTTGTTGCAGGCCATCTTGTATATAGGTGAGCCTTTGAATGGTTTCTTGGTAGAGTGTGTCTTGAATGTCTTGCCGTAGTGGGCTGCCAGCAAGTAGATGCTCGTGAAAGGACTGTTCAAATCTGTTCAGTAGTTGGCCAACGGTCTCAGGCAATAATGGGGGGATGTCTGTATCAGATATTATCGAATCATGGAACTGTACTAGTAACTTGTGGCAATGCTGGATCGCTTTGTTAGCCATATCAAAACTGCTGTAGTTGCGATAAATGTTATTTATTTCTAAGAACGTCTGGGCACAAGCTTCTTGTAGAGCACTTTTAAAAATGGCTTCTTCGTCCCTCTGTACTTGTTTGTTGCAGGTTGAAACGGTATCAAATAATATGTTTAACGCATTATTCATAATAACGTTTGCTAATATGGTCGTGGTACCATGGCCAACCTAGACTACCGCCATGTAGGTGCATAGAAATGGTATCACCTCGTTTTACTTTCGCGTATAATTTGGGATGTACGGTCAGCAATGTACTCTTTGTTTTTTTGCCGTCGTGATAGCTGATGTATAGATCGTATGTGTTTTGGTAGACTGGACATTTCTCTTGTACTACTGCTTTATAATTTTCGCCGGGGCGGTTTGTCCAAAATTCGCAGTTGATAACTGTTAATGCTGTTCTGAAGTAGAAAATAGTGGGTATACTCAGCAAGATAACTAAGTTGATGCGCCATGATAGCTTCTGGATACCATTTGGTATTTTTCTCCAAAACCGTATAATCAGTATGCCGGTAAAAACAATAGCAAGAATATGGGATAGAATAATTGTGGCGGAGTCATAGAGAAGCCGATATTCGATGAGCATGTTTAGCTTGACAGTGCAAAAGAAAAGATAAACAGCCAAAAGGCTAATCATAACGAAGGTTGAAGAAGACTTGCGCTCCTTTTGGATCAACAGCGCAATGACTAAGAGGCAGGCCGTCCAGTAAAGTATCCCGGAGGTCCTGTCATGGATAAATAGCATGTAATAGGTGCCTATTGAAGAAGATAAAAGCAAGAGCAGGTTACGAGGTGATAAGTAGGGATGGTAGACGCCTTGCTCGTTCTGCCGGTAAAGGATTGCGTGTAGCTGTTCAAAAAACATGCTCGTTCGTCTTGTCGCGAAAATAATGAGGATGTAACCAAGGAAAAACACGATAAAGATAAGCATAGTAAGAAGCAGGCCTAACAATAGATTTCCTAGAGAGCTTAGCCGGTCGTTTATGGGGTAGATAGCTGGTAGGGTCTGATCAATTAGCTGCGAAATGAGCCGACCTCCACTCCAGCATAACTGATAAGCGGTAATAATAATAAGGCCCCTTATAAGCCATTGGTTGTAAGATGTCGTTTTCATTTGGGTAGGCTAGTTATCTATGTAAATTTAGTAAGTTGCTGAGGGAAAGTTAGATGTTGGTTTTCTTTTTTTAACGAAGAGGCATTTTTGCGGATGAACTGTCGGATTTGTGGTTTGAAGCGTTAAATTTTGGGATAGAAAAGCATGATTTATTTTTGTCTATAAAAAAAGAATTATTGAGATCGGTTTTTTTCGTAAATTAATCTTTCCTTTTCCTGAATCTATTTTTAGGTGGAAGGCTGACCAGGTAGTATTAAATTATGAATACGGAAAAACAAGCAACAAAGCGTAGGTTAAAGGCTCGTTCATACGGACAGCGGTATCGTCACTGGGCGGTACAGGGGCTGTTGATTGCTTTTTTTTCTGGAACATTGTGTTTTTATGGTTATCAAGGAGGATTCTCTGCATGGATGATGGATGTACCATTCTTCAAGATATTGGGCCTTTTTGTTTTTGGATCTTACGTTGTTACCCGATATCTGTTCTGGATCAATGCTGTGTTGGATCGCGAAGTTCGTTGGGACAAAATGATGGGGGTTCGTATCGTGTATCAGGCGGTTATGTGTTGGGTATTACCTTGTTTTTTCTTTACGATGGTTTATGCGCTTCTATCGTATTTCTCTCCTTTGCAGATGCGTGAATCGAAGTTCATCCAGACAAATCTTTTCGTGGTGGCATTAGTGCTGTTGGTGACTAATTTATGCGGTATGTTGTACAATGCTTATAATCTGCTCGAAAGACAGGCAAGATACAGTACTGTGATAAAGAAACGAAAACGGAAGTTGGACGAAAAATATGGTATACTGGAAAGAACGTATGCTTCTCTGGTAGAACAGTCGGAATCATCGAGGGCTTTGATTGTACGTGTGGAGGAGCAGCTTGCAAAGTTGACTACGTCGGACTCGGATCAGATAGATACACAGGATAATAAAGATAGAAAAAGAGAGAAATTTAATGCCGGGCCTTTCATGCAGGATAAATATGAATTTAATGGGACAAAGGCTATTGAGTCGATGGAAATTAAAAATTTTGGGATTTTCTTTTTTAAAGATAAACAGGTTTGGTGTAACATGAAAGATGATCCTACTTTGATTATAACGAAAGAAGAATCGCTGAAAATGGCGGAAAGGAACTTGAGGGGACATTATAGAATTGTCGATAGAAAACATTGCATCGGTGGACATCTGATTTCGCGCTGTAGGCAAGTGAAGGGAGGGATTTTAATTATTTCGGTGGAAAAACCTATTCCGCAGGATTTTATCTTGTCCAGAGAGCGGTCGAAGAGCATTAAACCTTGGATTTTAAATTATGTGAAAATAGAGATAGATAAAGGAGATAAGCGATGAGGATAAGAAGAAAACAACAGTCGCTGGATGCTTTGATGTATCAGGTCGATATCGATAGTATCGAACGGAGTAAATGCCGTGGTACAGGGAAAGTGAAATTTAATAGTCAAGCGGAAGCTACTTTTTTCATGTATTGGCTCAAATGGAAATATAAGCGTTTTCAACGGCGAGCAAATAGTAGAAAGCGTGGTCATGGTAGGCCTAAGATTCGTTTTGTATATTTCTGTGTGTATTGCGATGGGTATCACCTCACAAAGCAACATCCGGAGGAGTATAAGCGGTTAAAGAATCTCTGGGAACGAAAGTATTCATTTTTGAAAGAAGGTGACGATAACCACCAATAACGAGATGAAATATTTTTTTAAAACTACTTTTATTAAATGATACGTGGGTCACTGACAAATTGGGTATGAGCGAAAGCACCTATAAGCGGGATGTACGCTTGGGATTGCTCAAGCCTATGCGCTTGAACGGGACGGATGTTTACTTCGAAGAGGACCTTTTGAAGGCTATGGGAGAGGGCCGAAATAAGGGCAGATGCTGAAAAATTTGTCATAACCTGATGTAAGTCTGTCGTAACCGGAACCTAGTTTGTGATAAACTGATATGCGTTTGTTATAAACTTGGATGCGTTTGGAGCAACTTTGGTTGCGGTTGTGACAAAAGCAGTCGCGGCTGTTTCAGATTGATATGCGGTTGGGGTGTCAGATGCAAGTTGACGATAAACTTGACTACGTTTGAGACAGACTTGGTTGCGTTTGTGATACACTTATTCTAGTTTGGGATAAAAGCAGTTGCGTTTGCGATAGACTCATATGCGGTTGAGACAAACGTACATCGGGTTGCTTCAGACTTAATGTCGGTTATGGGGGATTTTTTGTTGTTCCTGGCAGGAAAGAGGTCAGAAAGGGTCAAATTGGCAAGTATTATATTTCAGAAGGAACCCGTATTTGTCTATTACATATTAAAACTGTTTGATTAAATGATACGTGAGTATTCATCGGTTTTTATATCGTTCTGTGACTTTGGGGACTGTTGTGCTATGTAAAACATTTGCTTATACAAATTTTAATGCTAAAATTATTAGTTTTTATTATGTTGTTTTATTATATTTGTTGCTTAACCATTTATAATAAGCCATGCTAACAACACCTATTTACATTGATCCTGTCACGGATTATGGGTTCAAATTGATTTTTGGATCGGAGACA